>JAHITC010000029.1 GCA_018817805.1 Patescibacteria group bacterium | reverse complement strand
TTTCTTGTTTGCTTTAACTTGCGCTGGCTTACCCATCGCCACTATCTCGCCACCTAGCGCCCCTGCTCCTGGGCCCATATCGACCAAATAATCCGCTACCATCATGGTTTCTTCGTCGTGTTCAACCACAATAACTGTATTACCAAGCTCCCGCAAACCTTTTAACGAATCTATCAGCTTCTTATTATCATGTTGGTGCAAACCAATCGAAGGCTCGTCTAGAATATAAATTACTCCCGAAAGGCCAGAACCAATTTGAGTAGCTAGCCTAATTCGTTGCGCCTCACCACCTGCTAAAGTGTTGGCACTTCTATTAAGTGTTAGATAACTTAGACCAACTTTATCTAAAAAGTTAAGCCGTTCTTTAATTTCACGTAAAACTTGGTGAGCAATTAATTTTTCTTTCTCATCCAATTTTAATTGTTCAAAAAATTTATTAACTATTTCAATCGACATATCAGCCACTTCAATAATCGACTTATTGCCTACCGTCACCGCCGCGAATTCAGATCGAAGACGGCCGCCGTTGCAATCGCCACAAGTCTCTTCGACCATTAATTTATCTATTTCAGCTCTAATAAAATCTGAATCTGTTTCGTGATATCGCCGGGTTAAATTAGGAATTACTCCTTCAAACTTTACATGATACTCGTTGGTTTTCCCATGAGCAGTCTTGTAACGCACTACTACTTCTTCATTAGTGCCATATAGAATTGCCTGTATAGATTTGGCAGAGAACTCTTCGATCGGCTGGCTTAATTTAAATTTAAACTTTTTACCAACTGCTTCTAAAACTCTTTGGTTCCAACCATTGGTAGAACTCATATTAAAACCACCCGCCTTAATAGCACCTTCTAAAATTGTTAACTTTTTATTTGGAATTAACAGGTCCGGGTTTATCTCTTGAGTATAACCAAGACCAGTACATTTAGGGCATGCCCCATATGGGTTGTTAAACGAGAAACTTCTAGGTTCAAGCTTAGGGATACTAATATCACACCTGGGGCAGGCTAAATTCTCGGAAAAGAACCAATCTTTATCATTTTCGTAATCCCAAATAATAACGGTGCCATCACTTTGCCGCAAGGCAGTTTCAATCGATTGGGACAACCGGCCTTTACCACTTTGGTCGCTAATTAAACTAGCATCCAATCTATCGATAACTGCTTCGATAGTATGCTTTTTAGTTTTAGCTAAATCTATCTCTTCTTCTAGCTCGCGTAGCTTACCGTCTACCCTGGCTCTAATGAAACCAGCTTTTTTAATATTCGCCAAAATATCTTTCGATTCACCTTTTTTATCTGCTATTAAAGGTGAAAGGATAGCGAACTTTGTAAGTGGCAACTTCTGCACTTGAGCAGTAATCTGATCGATAGATTGCCGCGAAACTGGTTCTTTGCATTTAGGACAATGTGGCAGACCTATGCGCGCATACAACAACCTCAGATAATCATAAATTTCGGTAATAGTTCCCACTGTCGACCGTGGGTTAGTTAATGAAGATCTTTGATCGATAGAGATAGCTGGAGACAAACCTTCAATACTATCGACATCTGGTTTCTCCATTACGCCCAAAAACTGCCGAGCATAAGCAGAAAGCGATTCAACATATCTCCGCTGTCCTTCAGCATAAATAGTATCAAACGCCAGCGAGCTTTTACCTGAACCGGAAAGTCCCGTAATAACTACTAATTTATTACGGGGCAACTTAACATTAATATTTTTGAGATTATGCTCTCTAGCACCTCTAACCTCGATGTAATCGAACATATTATTTCTGCCTTTAAACTCTGAAATAATATCCTAATTTAATAGAATTGTAAACCCTATTCTATGGGTTCTCATTTTTACCTAAGACGAAGGGGGGAATAATGTGTTGATTATCCCCTGCTCAGTAGCCGACCCTAGCAACACTGCAGATAAAATATATAGCGCTACCCCAGAGACAGCCGAAACAATAATATCTTTGGCGGCACTAATTTGCTTAGGATTTCCAGCTGAAGTGGCATACATAATTCCACCAATTACAACCATAAGTAGAGCCAATGCTCCAATTAAAGTTGAAACCATTGTTCTTACACTCACCACCCACGTATAAAGCGAATTGGGATCACCACTAGTTTGGGCCATTGTAAATCCGGTATAGACCACAAAAACTAAAGCTAAAGTCAGAAATATAAAGAAAACCCACTTAATCCGACTAGCTAACTTTTCTATATCCTCGAAATTCCCCTTTTTCATAGACCTAATTGTACCTTAAAAAAGATAAATCCTCAATCTTAACTACTTAATTTCCTTATCTTCAAAACCACAAGCAGTGCAAACTGGTACTTTTTTCTTTTTAGAAATTGTCATTAGCCCTTTGCAAGTTGGACACGCATCTTTTACCGGTTCATCCCAACTAGCAAAATCGCATTTAGGATATGTATCACAACCCCAGAAAATCTTCCCACGCTTAGTTCTTTTAGCTACCACTTGCCCTTTTTCACATTTTGGACAAGGCATTATCACCTTTTTCTCGACTAAACTTTTAGTGTATTTGCATTCAGGAAATTTGGTACACGCCATAAAACGACCAAAACGTCCCATTTTAATAATCATTGGCGCCGAACAAAGCTCACACTTTGCATCAGTTTTCTCGTCTAAATCTTTTTTAACCAAAGTTTTCTCCTTTTCAGCAAGTTTTACAGAAAATGGTTTATAAAATTTCCCTATAACTTCTTGCCATTCTTCTTCACCTTCAGCAATTTTATCTAAATCATTCTCCATATTAGCTGTAAATTCAAAATCTACAATTTCTGGGAAATGTTCTACCAAAAAATCGTTAACCAAAAACCCAACTTCCAGCGGGTAAAGCTGTTTGACTTCACGGCCAACATAACCTCGAGCCGTAATCGTAGTGATGGTAGGCATGTAAGTAGAAGGACGACCAATCCCAAGCTTCTCTAAAGTTTTAATTAAAGACGGTTCGGTATAACGAGCAGATGGTTCAGTAAATTTCTGCATAGAATCTATTTTTAGAAGAGTTAATGGCTCACCTACCTTCAAGGCCGGAAGCACTTGTTCGGCAAAACGATATTTAGCCATAACAGCCATAAAGCCAGGGAATTTAACTGCCACACCTTGCGCTGTTAAAATTTTATTATCTGCTTTAACTCTGACATCCTGTTGATCAATAATTGCATCAGCCATTTGTGATGTAACAGTCCGTTCCCAAATTAAACGATAAAGTTTTTGCTGGTCGGAAGACAAGAAGCTTGCAATGTCATCTGGAGTTCTTGAGGGCAAACTAGGACGAATAGCCTCATGTGCTTCTTGCGCCCTTTTATCTTTTGTCTTATACACTCTTGGGGAGGCTGGCAAATATTCTTTACCAAGTTTGTTCTCAACCCAACTACGAATATCGCTAATGACTTTAGGGGTAATGTATGTAGAATCGGTACGCATATAGGTGATTAAACCAACATGTCCGCCTTTGCTACCTAGATCGACACCTTCATACAGTTGTTGAGCTATAACCATAGTTTTCTTAAC
>JAHITC010000028.1 GCA_018817805.1 Patescibacteria group bacterium | reverse complement strand
TCTCGATCTGCAAGATGCGAAAATTCAGACCGAAACCTACCTGGAATATTTAATCCAGCATGGTTTTATCTGGGCTACCACAGGCCGACATATAGATGTAAAAACTATTACTTTATGTAGTGGTTCGCGCTTTGCTGACGGCAGTGTGCCGAGTGGCTCTTGGTGCGATGGCCGGTTGCGCGTCCGCAAGTTTAGTTCTGTTAATGCCTACGACACTTTGCGCGCCCGGGAGGTAGTTTCTTTGTAATTTTTTGGATTTTGATCCTTGAAACTTGGAGTTTTTGCCCCAGCTGAAAGTTGGGGCATTTTGTTATAAGATAACAATGGCTAATGCAGTCGGCCTCAAGGGGTGTCGATTCGCCAATTGAAAAGAAACTACGTATCCTATCTTAGAGAAGGTTTGTTTTTATAACAATGCTTCATAAATCATTTCCAGTAAGCTGGTTAACACTGATGATTATAATCTTTATCGTCAGTGAGTGTGGACGAGAGCAGGACAATTTTAAATGGTTCGCGCTATGCTGACGGCAGTGTGCCGAGTGGCAATTGGAACGATGACAAGTTGCACGTCAACAAGTATAGTTCTGATAATGCCAACGACAATTTGCGCGCCCGGGAGATAGTTTCGCCGGCAAGAGATATCTATGAATAGATATCTCTTCGGTTCTTAGGGTGTATATTGAATATATGAACCCCATTAGAGATAACATCGCTTATAACATTAGGAGAATTAACTAACACTATGGTTTATCTGTCACAACAACTATTATTTAATATTACTCTCTAACGGGGTGAAGCTAACGTTTATTACAATTTTCCCAGGATTGGTAGAAGATTTTTGCAAAGAAGCTCTTATTAGTAGAGCTATTAAAAATAAGAAAATCTTAGTTAAGACCATTAGCCCTAGAGAATTTACTACCGATGTGCACCAAACAGTGGATGATTCTCCTTATGGCGGTGGGAATTGTGGCATGATCATGAAAGCTCCCCCATTAATTTCTGCTATTCGCAAAGCTACTGGAAGGAAAAAATCTGCAGATACGTTAATAATTTTACTTACTCCAAGTAAAAAGATTTTTAACCAAAAAATGGCGGTTAAATTTGCTAATAAGTATAAACACATTATATTTGTGTGTGGTCGTTACGAAGGTATGGATGCTAGGGTCGAAAAATTTGTCGATTTAAAGCTTAGCATAGGTGAGTTTGTGCTAATGGGTGGGGAAGTGGCGGCGCTGGCAATTTTGGAAGCTACTGCTAGGTTGTTACCTGGGGTAATAAATCACGGAGAGTCTTTAATTCATGAAGAAAGTTATGGTCAAAAATTTTATTTGGAATATCCAAAGTACACTCGTCCAGAAGTGTTTGAAAAAATGAAAGTGCCCAAGATATTACTATCTGGACATCATGCAAAAATAGAAGAGTGGCGCAAGGGAAAATCCGCCACCAAAAAATAACGTCATCCCCGCACCCTCCTCGTCATCCCCGCGAAGGCGGGGATCCAGACACAAAAACAAACAAAAAAATAATTTTCTGTTCTTTTTTAGGCTCTCGTTTCCACGGGAATGACGTAAGGTTTGACAGTTGGGGTTGTCGGCGTGTAATCTATCCTGAGTATGTAGCTTTACATTTTGGAGGTTTTTATGGCCAAGAAGAAACGTGACGATGAAGAGCATGTCAACTTGCTGGAGGAATCAACAAGCGATGTTCTCAAAACTTTGGATCTTGCTGAAAAGCAGATTAAAGAGTGCAAAGATGAGGTGAAAAAAGCTGTCAAAGGATACAAGCAAGAGGCTGAAGCTTGTGACACCTGCGATGCTGCAGAGCCTTACAAGATCCATGATAGTGGTGGCTGCACTATCTCGGAAACTCGTATTCAATGCAGTGTTTTTAAAACTGAAGATGGGGGGCCTCTAATAATTGGCAAAGGTTCAGTTGGATGTTTTGAACACAATCCAAGAAGGTAAGGTGTGCAAGTTGGTTATTAATATCTTTAGCAGGGCTTAGGGTCCTGCTTTTTTTTATGGTCTGGCAATGTTAAAATCTAAGCATGTCCGTAGTTAAACCAACAAAGTTCAAGATTCATTCTAAGTTCAAACCAGCAGGTGATCAACCTGCGGCTATCGATAATTTAATTAAAGGCCTCAAAAAAGGTTTTAAACACCAGACACTCCTAGGCGTAACTGGTAGTGGTAAAACTTTTACCATGGCCAACGTGGTAGAAAAGATTCAGAAACCAACGTTAGTTATTGCCCACAATAAAACTTTGGCTGCTCAACTCGCGGCAGAGTTTCGCGATCTTTTCCCTAATAATGCAGTGCATTATTTTGTTTCGTACTACGATTACTATCAGCCAGAAGCATATATACCCCAAACAGACACTTATATTGCCAAAGACGCCTCTATTAACGATGAAATAGATAAGTTGCGGCATGCAGCCACTCAAGCTCTTCTGACCCGCAAAGATGTGCTTATAGTGGCTTCAGTTTCTTGTATTTATGGGCTTGGCTCCCCGGAAGACTATAAAGACCTAGCGATCTTGGTTGAAAAAGATAAATTGTTTAAACCAGAACAGTTAATGCGCAGGTTGGTAAACATCCAATATCAGCGAAATGATATTAATTTTGTACGGGGCACGTTTAGATTTCGTGGTGAAGTTTTGGAAGTATTTCCGGCATATAGCGATATAGCTTATAGGGTTGAGTTCTTCGGTGATAAGGTAGAGAAAATTAAGTCAGTCGATTATTTAACTGGAGAAATAATCGAAAAGTTGGATAAAATTGAAATTTTTCCTGCAAAACATTTTGTAACGTACAAAGAACGCATAGACAAAGCAGTTAAATTGATTGAAGCCGAAATGATACAAAGATTAACTGATCTAAAAGCTGTAGGGAAGCTGCTCGAAGCCCAACGACTTGAAAGTAGAACTCGCTACGACATAGACATGCTTAGAGAGGTGGGCTATGTTTCTGGCATCGAAAATTATTCTCGTTATTTAGGGGAGAGAGAACCAGGCGAAGCGCCTGCTACTTTGCTCGATTATTTTCCTAGTGATTTTACGCTTTTTATTGATGAGTCGCACATGACTATTCCGCAGATTAGAGCGATGTATAGCGGAGACAGGGCTCGCAAGGAAACTTTAATCGAACATGGCTTTCGGCTCCCTAGCGCTTTTGATAACAGACCGTTAAATTTTGACGAATTTTTACGCCATACCGATCAAACTGTTTATGTTTCGGCTACTCCTAATGAATATGAACTGGAGTTAAGCCAGCAAGTAGTTGAGCAAATTGTTCGGCCAACTGGGCTAATCGATCCAATAGTAGAAGTTCGGGGAGTAAAAGGGCAAGTTGATGATTTGATGGAAGAGATTAGTAAATGCATTAAAAAAGGTTATCGAGTGTTGGTAACTACTTTAACTAAAAAAATGTCTGAAGATTTAACTGATTTCTTTGTCGATAATGGGCTTAAAGTGCAATACCTGCATTCTGGAGTCGATACTTTAGAGCGAATTCAAATTCTTAAGGGGTTACGATTAGGGGAATATGATGTGTTAGTTGGAATTAACCTATTGCGAGAAGGATTAGATTTGCCAGAAGTAGCACTTGTAGCAATACTCGATGCTGATAAAGAGGGTTTTTTGCGCTCTAAGACAGCTTTGATTCAAACCTTTGGTAGGGCTTCTAGAAATGTTGATGGCAAGGTAATTATGTATGCAGATAGAACCACTAATGCTATGCGAGAAGCCATGGCTGAATCAGATCGTCGTCGCAAAAAGCAGATAGCTTACAATAAAGAACATAAGATTGTGCCGAAGTCGATTATTAAAAAGATTTCTGCCATTGAAACATCTGATCAAACTGAAGATAAAAAACAAACCGAAGCTAAGCAAAAGAAGTTAAAGAAATTTGCTAAATCGGCTCATCGCGAAGAAATAGAAATATTGATTTCTGACTTAGAAAAACAAATGGATCTAGCCGCTCAGAATTTAGAGTTCGAAAGAGCTGCCGAACTTCGCGATGAAGTCGAATTGCTTAAACAGAGTTTATAATGCTGAGAGTATTTACTAATCGAGCTCAAGGAGTGCTACTATTTTTTAGATTCAGAGAGTAGTGGCCATTCTTCAAGAACGACATAAATTACAGCTGCTACTGGTACAGATAGTAGAATGCCCAAGATGCCCATTAATTTGGCACCAATTAACACAATAATAATAATAGTTACTGGGTTAAGTCCTACAGCATATTGCATTACTTTAGGCACTAGTAGCTTGTTTTCTAGTTCCTGCACGAAGATATAGAAGATGGTAATAATTAAGGCTGTAGTGGGGGCAATAGTAAAAGCAATTAAAATAGCTGGGATAGCCGCAATAATTGGCCCAATGACTGGAATAATTTCTAACGCTCCAGCTAATATGCCGAGCGTTAGAGCATAAGGCATTTTAAGAATTAGCAGTCCGACATACACTATTAGGCCAACGGTGATGGCCAATATAATTTGTCCGCGCAACCAACCACCTAGCTTTAAGCCAACTTTGTTGGCTAAACTAACAATTTTACCTTTTTGTTTAATAGGGATTAATGAAACAAAGAATTTCTTAATTCCATTTTGGTCTAGCAAAAAATACAAAGTTAAGATGAAGATGGCGATTAATGCTGTGGCTCCGTTAATTACGCCTAAGGTAGTGTTGAAGATATTATTAACAAAACTACCTAAGAAAGTAGATACCGACTGTAAGTTGGCTTGGGAGGTGCTGATCCAGCTACCACTACCTATGTCGTTGAGGTTATTGATGAAATTACTAAAAACCAAGAAATAATTTGGTAAGTTGTTGGCTAGTTGTTTTATCTGGCTAATCATTGGTGGAAGCACAAAGTAGACAACTACACCCATAATTCCAAGGCTAAGTAGGTAGATAATGGCGATGGACAGTGCTCGAGGTATTTTAAACTTTCCTAGTTTGTCTACTAATGGGGAAAGAGCAGCTGAAACAATGATAGAAACAAATACGACCGCAATAATGTCGCGAACAATATATAAGAACCAAAAAGAGAGTAGAACTAAAATGACTCTAATAACTGATGCAGTAGAAATGTCGACAAGTAATTTCTGTTTCATTATTTAATTATTTTACTAATTAGTTCTGTGTGTAAATCGGATAAATTATTAAACCTAAATTCGACAGGGACATCGGTTGGTAAATTTGATTTTTCTAATTTTAATAATGTATTTGGATAACTAACCTCATCAGTTTCTATTAGCGTCTTGGGCGAATTAATACGGTAGTTAATGTTTACTTGCGAGCCACGCAAATATATTTTATCAATTTTAATGCTGTAACCAGTAGTTGGTGTGCCATCTGCAATTATTCCGAGCACTACATATTCATCAAAAACACTGGCATCGACTGTCATTCCTGAGAAGTTCTTAAGTTCGGCATTAGAGCTAGCAACCACCACCGAATCTTTATTGGCCTCATTCTTTTCCTGGAAACTAAGCTCTACTGGCAAATAATTTAAAGCAGTGCCACTTTCATAGTTTTTAATGTAGTTACCAGCTAATAACAAAATGATGGCTATAATTAAAACAACAGCCATAGTTGCTATGTTCGAAGATTTTTTAGGTTTAAGTTTCAATTAATTAAAATTAGTTTACATTAGTATTATACAAGAAAAGTTTAACTTTTAAGAAGATTGCACATGCAGCTATCTCCAGAAATTATTACAATCGATAT
>JAHITC010000027.1 GCA_018817805.1 Patescibacteria group bacterium | reverse complement strand
TGTTCGACAATCTTGGTGGATCTATCCCAGGTAACGCAAATCCGTTCAAGGTATATTTTAAAGATCAACCGTGTCGAAGATGGTCTAGCACAGGAGTGACTGAAGAAACCCAGAATTGGCAAATGGACATCTCAGGTTTCGGTGGACCAGTACAGTTTAAACTGGTAGTTGATGTTTCAACTAAGTATCCTTATCCACCACAAGAGCGCTTTGATAACGCCCCCGAACCAGTGCAAATTGATGCCATCGTCGGTCCAGGCCTTTCAAGTTATGGAGGAAGCGCAGAAGTTGTTGTAACATTGCTCGATTGGCAAGGGAAAAATGGTATCGGTGGAATCAGAGTTGAATCACCCGATCTGTTTGACGATACTGTGGATCTAACATATTCAACCCCAGGACCAAATCCAGATGAGTATGTTTATGCCGGTATAATAGAGAATTCTCTGCTGGCTCCAGCTGGAGATTATCTACTCCTTATCGCAACATGGGACCAGAATACAGATGTTTACTTGTATAGCGAATGTGAGTTTGTTATCTCCGATTCTTGTGTATCTACATTTCATGTAAACACACTGTCAACTCCCAGTGAAAGAGAAGTGATAGAAGGAGTGACTGATTTTGATTGGATGCATGCTAGTATAACTAACGAATCTATATCATTTGAAGACATCTTAATAACAGATATCACTGTGTTGGATGTGCTGGATGGTGTGATTGGTGACATGGCAGACATTAATAATGCTGAGTTGTGGGCAGATTTCGATGATAATGGTTCTTATGAATCAAGAATAACAGCGACGTATGATCCAATCGGAGGTGGAGGATTATCTGATACACATACCTTTGTGTTAAATCAGACAATGAGAATCCCCAAAGATAACACTGTGAACTTTGTTTTGTTAGGTGATTTATCTACTGGTGCAAATGAAGGTGGTATACATACCATGAAGGTGAATGGGATAACTGTGCACGGAGCGGATACAGGGAATGTCATTTATGGTTCTTACGTGGGGGCTGGTCAGACAATCACAATTAACACATCAGGAGATATCTTTACTTCTTTATCTGCTAGTAGTCCAGAATCGGCACTGGTAGTAGCTGGTAATGTATATGCTAATTTGGGCGCCTTTGATCTCATCGCATCTAATGAATCATTTACAGTCGACACTCTTACCTTCGATATGACAGCTGGTTATGATTCGATGCAGACAGTAAAGATCACCTATCCTACCAAGACTGGTACAGATAGTCGTGAAACATCTGTCAGCGCCGCTGCCATCGCCTTTAGTAACCTTACTATGTACGTACCAAAGAACGGTCGTGCAACAGTAACTGTTTCCGGCACAACTAAGAGAATTGGTGCCGGGGGAAGTTATGGAGATGAAATTATTGTCAGGCTTGATACCAGCGCCGCAAGTGAGTTCAATGCCGTTGGCGAGGCTTCTGGGAGGGCTAAGACAGGATCTGATGTTTCTGATCAGACTGCTAGTTCGATGTATCTATACAATACGGTGCCTACTGTTGTCCCTGATAATCCTGGCAGTGTCGGAACAATTATCCCTGGAGGCGATGTAGATTTATATAAACTCAGGATAACTGCTGATGCTGCAGGAAGTGTAGGTATCAAGAAATTGACTTTCATGATATTTATTACAGACAGTAGCACAACTGATCCTTCTGATGCAGATCTCAGTCAATTCACTTTCTTAAGAAATGGTCAGGACATTACAAACAGTGCTCAAATTAGCACAATCTCTCAAGACGGAGGATATAATTATCTTCCTGTGCCCATTGGTTTGGAATCGATCAACTATGTGGAAAATAATATTCCAACATGGGTACAAGTAATTTTTGATGATTCTCCGGCGAATGGTGGTGAGCAATTAATTTCTGCTGGAGAAACAGTAAGATATACCCTAAGAGCAAGATGTGGCACTGGTTTTGCCACAAGTGATGGTATCTCTACTTCCATGTTAGGTGATCATACTCCAGCAATTGCCGCAAATTATTTATCTGATGTGGACTTAAATGCTGGCGACATTCAGCAAGTGATAGCTCTACAAAATTCTGAAGGAACTCAAGATATCACTGATGTTGAGTTTATATGGTCAGATATATCGTTTATCCCACATTCGTCTGCTTTCGATGATGATGGGGTCCTGTTGGTATCTAGTCCAGATTGGACTAATGGGCATCTGGTAAACAATTTTCCATTGCCAGCATACGGGCTTACTCTTTAGCAAGTACGTGATTGGAAATGCACAAACCATCCGAAAGGGTGGTTTTTTCTTATCCTAAACTCAAACAAAAGGTTCGAAGGTCGTACAGTAGCCCCAGGCACCATAAGTTTTTTGACCTGAAAATCAACAAAAATTCAACGGCTCATGCCATTAGCCGTTGAATACTTGCAGCAAAACCAGCCCCGAAAGCCAATTACCCCCGGTTAGGGTATAATTAAGACATGGTCAATGGTTTAATCCCAGAATAATTATGAAAAATATTAATGATCTAACAAAAAGAATAATCGCTTTTCGTGACGCACGTGACTGGAAGCAATTCCATAATCCTAAAGATGTTGCACTTTCACTTGTTCTTGAAGCAAGTGAAGTGATGGAACATTTTCAATGGAAGAACAAGGAGGAAATTGAGGAATACATTGAAACTAATAAAACTGATATTAGTGAAGAGCTAGCGGATGTTTTATATTGGGTTCTGTTAATGAGTCACGATCTTAAAATTGATGTACTTGTTGCGCTAGAGGCAAAAATCAGAAAAAACGAAGAAAAGTATCCGGTTGAAAAAGCAAAAGGGAAACACACTAAATACAACAAACTCTAGTATGTCAGAAATTAAATCATTCTCGTTTGATAAACCAGGCGTCGAATTAATTCGATCATATAAATATGGAGCTGATTGGCCAGTAATATATCTAATAGAAAATGGTAAAGATTTGTATGTAGGAGAAACGATTCGGGTACACAGTAGAGCCAAAGAACATCTAGACAATCCTATGCGGAGAATCCTTCAGAACGTACACATAATTTCAGACGATGAATACAACAAGTCGGCGACCCTGGATACAGAATCGTCACTAATTGAATACTTTGCTGCTGATGGTAAGTTTAAACTACAAAATGGCAATAGCGGTCTACAGAATCACGATTTTTTTGATCGCGAAAAGTACCAGGGGAAATTTGAAGTTCTTTGGCGGGAACTTCAAGAAATGGACATTGCCCAAAAAAATCTACTAGAAATAAAGAATAGTGATCTATTCAAATATTCCCCGTATAAATCTTTAACAGAAGAGCAGTACTCTTTTGTTAAGAATTTGGTTACGGATATTGATAATAAGCGTGCAAAGACATACGTTGTTGAAGGAGCTCCAGGAACTGGAAAAACAATTCTTGCAACATATCTCATGAAGTATTTAATGGATCACAAAAGTACAAAAAATTTAAAAGTTGCACTTGTTGCTCCGATGTCAAATCTTCGCACAACGATACGGCAAGTTTTTTGTGCAACGTCTGGGCTTAAAGCAAAAATGGTAATCGGCCCAAATGATGTAGCAAAGGAAGAATATGATCTTGTAATTGTTGATGAGGCTCATCGTCTAAAAAAGCGAAAGAATCTCGGGGTTGCATTCAAAGCCTTTGATATTACGAGCAAAAAACTTGGCCTACCAAAAGAAACAACACAGCTTGATTGGATTCTTTCCAGTACAAAGCAACAAATATTGTTTTATGACCAAGGGCAGAGCGTACTACCTGCCGATATAGATGATGTTGATCTGCGCAGCAGAGGTGCTAGTTTTTACAAACTTACAAAACAGATGCGGATTCAGGCAGGTGATAAATACATCCATTTTATTGACTCTTTATTAAACCAAAAGGAAGCGAATCTTCCAATATTAAAAAACTATGAATTGCGCATTTTTGACGATGTCGCTGAAATGCACCGTAAAATAAAAGCAAGGGACAAAGAGGACGGGCTTTGTAGAATGGTTGCTGGGTTTGCATGGCCATGGGTAACAAATCCAGCAAATGGAAAACCAAAACAGGACTATGATATTGAAATAAATAATTACAAATTATCCTGGAATAGTAAAACAAAAAATTGGGTAAATTCACCGAACGCAGTTAATGAGGTTGGGTGCATACATACAGTACAGGGATACGGCATGAATTATGTTGGTGTGATTGTGGGTCCAGAACTATTTTTTGAAGAAAGTACAGGAAAGATATCCGTAGATCGTAGCAAATACAGTGACCGTAATGGCCACGCTGGAGTTACCGACCCAAAGGAGCTTGAGCGTTATATTATCAATATTTACAGAACTCTCCTTACTCGAGGGATAAAAGGAACTTATATATATATTGTAGATGAGAACTTAAGGAATTATTTTAAAGAACAATTCAAGAAAGGCCCTAACGGATTGGTTTAGCTCTTGCTTCGTTGTGATTTTTCAACGGCCCACATCGTGAGCCGTTCGGTATAATAGATTCATGGATCTCATTTCAGTGCAAAAACATGGATTACTCGGCCAAAACTTCTATTGGCACAGGCGGGTAGATTATAATCTGTCCGAGGAAGAATTGTCTGCAGTAGGCATTGTAGATAATCAGGTATATGTAGATTCGTCTATTCTGCCAGTTCTGACTAAAGTCGATCAAGAACTACAAAAACAAGGTTGGAGGTTGTATGTCAAAGAAGGTTATCGCTCACCAGCGATGTATAAATTGATATATAACAAGCGTATAGAGAAGTATGGCGAAAAGATAACCGACAGTTTGCTGAATATGAAAGATATGAAGCATGCTTCTGGTTTGTCTGTGGATGTTTCAATTTGGGACATAGTTTCAAATAAAGAATTGGAGTTACGAAAACGCGAAGATGGGGCAGACTCTCTATTCGTTGGCTTTTATAAGGATAGTACAGACCCAGATAGACAACAGTGCCACAAGCTACAGGAATATCTTAGCAATTTAATGTTTAAGCATGGCTTTAAATATGGCTCTTTGGGGGAATATTTCCATTTCGATTATGTAGCAGCCAAATAACTTCAACAGCTTACGATATGAGCCACTCAGGAAAGCACCACCCCAAGCGAAACTCTAACCTGGTAGAATAAGGTTATGGAGAATAGAATGGTGCCAGATAAATACTTTGCCGGTGGGTTTTTGTATAATCCAGATACAAATCAGGTTTTGCTTCACTTAAGAGATGGCAAAACGGTTAATAACCCTAACACCTGGTCAATTTTTGGCGGTGCCAATGAACTAGAAGATAAGAACATCCCTATTAACACTTTTATTAGAGAGATTAGAGAAGAGATAGGTATAATTTTGTTAGCTGAAAATGTAACTTTTCTACGAGACTTCTTTAGCGATAAATTCAATATCCATAGATTCTCCTTTTATGCGATAGATAGAACTCCTGCGAATAAAATAGTTTTAAGCGAAGGGGCCGATTTCAAATGGGTCAACTTGGAAGAAGCTCTTATAATGGGTATTGGTGATAAGACGAAGCAGGACCTAGTATTATTTAAAAATTTGCTAAGTCAGAAAGGGGAAAGTCTATGAACATGAACAACAATGTAAAATTAGTAGTTTTTGTGCCAACTACCCATGCAGATATTGTGCGTAAGGCGCTGGGGGAGGCGGGAGCTGGGAAAATTGGTAATTATGACTTTTGTTCCTTTTCTTCTCTAGGTGCAGGTCATTTTCGAGGCAATGAAGCATCAAACCCAACCATAGGCAAAGCTGGAGAATATGAAGCAGTAGCAGAAGAGCGGATAGAAGTAGTAGTTCCGCGCGAGATTTTAAAAGAAGTTATAGAGAAAATGAAATCCGTTCATCCCTACGAAGAACCCACTTTTGATATATACCCATTGGAGAATTAGGATAGAATAAAACACTTGACTGTATGAAATATATTTCATATAATAGATATGGACATTAAAGCGGTATTTTATGTTAAATCTGGCGGGAAAGCTCCAGTAGAGGAGTATCTGAAAGGTCTTAAAAATAAGAATGATTTAGCCAAAGTAGTGGCATTAATAGATAAGTTATTGGAGGAAGAGGGGAAATTACCAGCTCCTCATGCAAAAAAGGTTGTAGATAAAATATGGGAACTAAGATCACATTTTGGAGGCAGAGTATTCTATTTTTCTCAGATTGGTCAAAAAATTGTTTTATTAGACGGAATTACCAAGAAGACAGATAAAATTGCCATCCATGATTTAAGAAGGGTTAAAGGGTATTATCAAGATTATCAAATAACATTAAAAGAGAGGGGATATGACTCAAAGCTTTATCACAAGAATTAAGCACGACAAGGAGTTCCAAAAACTTTACGATATCGAGAAAAAGAAGCTCGATATTGCTATTGCTTTGGCTAAAGCTCGGGCTAGAAAGGGTTTAACCCAAAAACAGGTGGCTAGCAAAGCAGGGGTGACATGGGAAACTATCTCTGCTATTGAAAATGGCAAAGCTAATTTTAGTATTGGCACTATTAGCAAGGTTTTTGCTGCAGTAGGCAAGAAATTGAATTTACAGATTAGCTAAGGATATAAACATGGAAAACAGACCAAAAGTTGGGTTAGGAGTAATCGTTGTCAAAGATGGCAAGATTCTTCTTGGCAAAAGAAAGAACGCACATGGTGAAGGTGCTTGGTGCTATCCGGGAGGTCATCTGGAGTTTAACGAATCATGGGAAGATTGCTCTCGGCGTGAAACCATGGAAGAAGCAGGTATTGAAATCAAAAACATAAGATTTGGTACAGCTACCAATGATATTTTTGAAGGTGAGCAAAAACACTACATTACTATCTGCATGGTAGCAGATTATGCCTCTGGCGAGGTTAGGATAATGGAACCAGACAAATGCGAAGAGTGGGGATGGTTTGAGTGGGATAAATTGCCCGAACCTCTTTTCTTGCCAACTATTAATCAGTTAAAATCTGGATTTAATCCCTTAAAACTCTTCGACCAGAGAACTAGCTAAAAATAGCTCCAGGAGCGAGTAATTGGTTGACTTTGCAATTGATTCGCGGTATAATGGCATCGCTAATTTATGTTAGCCTTTTATGCAATTTTAAAAAATCGAGGTGCAAAATGGACAGAGAAGCTTGGCAACTGCCACCTGCCGTTATAGAGGCGCTTGGGCATAAAGAGCCCTTTATTCTGTCAATCGATAATACGATCGACAGAAAAATGGTTCAAGAGAGAATCACAAGCATTCTCACCATCAAGTCTACAGAACCCCTTCTCTTGATGTTCAATTCTGGAGGTGGGGAGATCGAGAGCGGTCTTCTGCTAATATCTTACCTAAAAATGTTGAAGGTACCGATTGTATCTTTAGCAGTTGGTAAGGTGGGTAGCATGGCATTGGTTATATACTTGTCGATGCCTCAAAAAACCAGGTTTGCTGTGCCGGGATCCACATTCTTGGCTCATGCAGCCAGTGGTGGGCCAGGCGTATCTGGTCAGATTAACATTGAAGAAGAGAAACTTCGTGGGCTTGATTTTAAGCAGGCTAGTCGTCTCTTCAAGTTTCAGTGGGATAGTCTCATCGATCATGACAAGACCACCCGCAAAATTATTGCGGATGCTCTCGGCGATACGATCAAGTACGGGGGTAAGAAAATTAGTCTTCACGAATTTTTGCTGTACGATCATTGGATTACAGCAAAAATTGCGGAAGAGATTGGCATTGTATCTGAGATAGTAATGCCATGATCACTATTATATTATCTTCTCAAAACCCAGTTATCCTGGGTTTTTTCATACCTTAGATTTCCATCCTAAATCCAACCCCAACTAATAAAACAGCTCCGGGTTACAGAGCAATAAAAATCCCCCTGAAATTCGGGGGGATGTAACTGTTGTTTCAAAACGCTTGTTCTTATCTAAGTTTATCGCGGTCTTCGTCGATCCATCCTTCCACTCGATTGATTTGGTCGTTTAGGCTCCGAAGTTTGTCTCTCCCTTCGTCGATCCATCCTTCCACTCTATCGGTGTAGTTTTGGCTGGAATCCGAGTCGATACTATTCTCAAGATCCGAGATGTGAGATTCTGTTTTGTCTAGCATCTCATGTAAAGTATTGAGGCGATTTTCGTTCTTTCTAATATTGCCCTCAACTCTTTGTCTCCATGACTGTTGTTTCTTTTCCCAATCGTGTTGCTTCTCCTTCCAAGCTCGCTGCCGGGCTTCATGAGCTGATTGCTGAGATCTTTTGTAACTGGTCCACGCTTGATCCAGTTGAGATTGAGCGTCGTTTAGAGCTTGAAAAACTTCTTGCTTGTCTCGTCCTGTCATTTCGTTTTTGTGGGAACTAAGTAAGTCCCATCCTCTCTTTAGCGCAGATGAAGCATCTACAAGTTCGGCCTTACCATGGTCATCCTCTGCCGCACCGCCGATCTGATTAATAGCTGATTCTATTATGTTAAGCCCCAATCCGCTATATGCGAGTTCACCAACTACGCCCGAAGACTTAGATTGTTGAACACAACTTAGAATCTGACTCTTATAGGAACCAGATGACTGCTCTTTATCTTTCCATTTTCGCCGATCTTCATCTTGTGCATTTTTAACGTCATCCACTATGGATTGAAATCGCGCCCAAGCGCTATCTTTCTCGTCCCGAGTCGGATAACGGGTTTCCTTGAATGAAGCTCCGATCACCTTGATTCTGTCCCAGATATTTCTCCAATTCTTCTTTGACTCACCGAGAGTATAATTTAGATCTCCTCTCAAGCTGTTGATAAGGCCATCAAGATTATGGGAATCCATTTTTGATGCCTCCTTTTTCCTAGTTTTTGTAATTGTTAATGTTCGAATAACAAATATACTATGTTTATTGCATTAAATCAACACCCAGACAGGATTATTACACTTCTTGCTGTTCTCTGCCGTTCTGTATTATGCCAGAATGACGCGGGAGTGGAGCGTTAGAACATCATGTCTTCGCTGGAGCTGCCATGTTCTTTTTTGTACTCTTCCCACAGGCCCAAATAGGCTCGGTTGCTTCTCTTCGCCTCTTGCAGCCCAAGCTTAGTAACGGCCTCTTCTATTTTACTTTCCTCCGCCTCAATCTCAAGAAACCAGCCAATCGGTGTTTCATCTAGAAAAAAGCATATATTAGCATCGTCATTCATTAAAAATGCATGGCGTTTTTTCTCCCAGGAGATTTTCTTAGGGAAACCAAGAAACGGCATCATCTTAACAGTACTATCGGCATCATTAATAACTGTTTCTAGCTCAGTTCGTTTAAAGAAGTCGCTACTTTCTTTTAGCCTGGATTTTACGGTAAAAGTAATATCTCCATTCTCTTCATTCCGAATCCTTGGAAACGCGGTTTGCTTTGTGTAGTCATCAAAAAAGAACTGGTGTGTAATTTGGTGGAATGAATTGGTTTTTTTACAGTTAAACTCCTTCTCGATTCTATCAATAACACCTTTGACTAAGGGCTCTGCTATGGCTAGTTTAATCTCTGTCTCTATCTTCATGCTAGTATTTTCATATTTATTATACTCTCGTGTGAGAAAACAGCATAAGGAGACTTCAGATTAATGTAGGGCAGAATATCGTTTGCTAGGAGCTGGTATTTAATGTGGATAACTTTGCTATTGAATAGTAATGTTGCTTATGTATAATGAGGGCGTAAATTAATGTTTTCAATATGATATTCCTACAACACCATTCGCATTTCCACCATCATATGATACATCATATTCAATTGGGGATTAATTAAACACCTACATTTTGTGGGTGTTTTTTAAAAGTATATACAAGTAATTTGTTCAAAGCTATGGAAGAAATCTTGCTAGAAAAAAATATTGAAAGAACGAGCGGCGCTGGTTCGTCTAACAGCGTAGTGCTTATCGATGGCAGTAGTCTCACGATAGAACAAGTGTGGCAGATTGCTCACAAGAAGGTAGTTGTTGAGATCAGCCCGTTTGCTATAACGAAGATTCAACAGTCCCGCGATTTTGTTGTGAAAGCAGCGCAGGAAGGAAAAAAAATATACGGGTTAACTACGGGATTTGCGGCATTTAAAGATGTACTCATCTCTGAAGATAAAATTCAGGAACTCTCGAGGAACATTATTTTGAGTCATTCTACAAGTGTTGGGCAGCCATACAGCGAAGAGGTGGTGCGAGCAGCTATGTTGGTTCGAGTCAACTCGTTAATTAAAGGTTATTCTGGGATTCAAATTGAAACAGCTCAAATGTTCGCCGATATGTTGAATAATCATGTGTATCCACATGTCCCATCTAAGGGGTCTGTTGGGGCTAGCGGAGATTTGTCCCCACTTTGTCATATTGTTTCGGTAATGATTGGCGAAGGAGAAGCAATTGTTGATGGAAAAAGAGTGTCTGGTTCTACGGCGCTGGCTTCTAAGGGCCTTCAACCAATTAAATTAGGGGCTAAAGAAGGCTTAGCTTTAAGCAATGGAACGTCAGTTCATACTGCGCAAGCTGTTCTTAATGTTGTTAAAGCTGGACAGATTCTAAAAACGGCCGATATAGCTTTATCGCTTTCGTTGGAAGCTTTTATGGGGAGCATTAATCCATTTGTTAAAGAAATCCATGATATCCGTCCACATAGAGGGCAGATAGAATCTGCTCAAAACGTGCGCTTACTAAGCCAAGGCAGTGAGCTAATCGACTTCGATCCTTTCTATCGTGCGGTGCAAGATAGCTATTCTCTTAGATGCGCACCGCAAGTTCATGGCGCTGCCAGGGAGGCCTACTATTATGTCCGAAAAGTGGTGGAGACAGAAATTAATTCTGCTACAGACAACCCATTGATTTTTGCTGATAAAGGACTCGTTTTATCTGGCGGCAATTTCCACGGTGAGCCTGTAGCTATAGCTATGGATACTTTGTGCATGGCCGTAGCGGAAATCGCAAGTATATCAGAACGACGTGTTGCCAAAATGGTTGATGAAAAAAACAATCATGGGCTTCCAGCATACTTAATTTCTTCTGAGCTGGGTGGCTTAAATAGTGGGCTAATGATGGTCCAATATACTGCAGCTGCTTTAGTCTCTGAAAACAAGGTTTTGTCCCATCCTTCTAGCGTAGACTCAATTCCAACCTCTGCGAACGTGGAGGATCATGTAAGTATGGCGGCCAACGCTGCAAGGCACGCAGAGGAAGTGATTGAGAACAGTCGTAGTGTTCTGGCTATTGAATTTATTTGCGCAGCGCAAGGTTTGGAATTTCGCGACAAAGATAAGCTTAGCATCGCCGATAAGACAACGTACAATCTTATTCGATCTGTTTCTCCAGCAATATCACAAGACAGAGAATTGTATAACGATATTGAATCTGTGAATAGATTGCTGCGAAATAATCTTGTGGTTCAGGCGTTGGAGCAAGCAGTTGGTAAATTAGCATAAATAACAGTCAGATGATTTGGTTGAACATTGGAATATAGGAAGGTCTGTAATAGCTGGTGAGTCTCTTGGAAAAGAAGCAAAGTTCTGTTAAGCTGATATCTTAACCTATAATGAACTTTGACAATTTATATAGATGAAAGAAGTTAGATATCTTTATAGGCAAAGAGGTGATTTAACATGTCGGAACACAATATCTCCATAGGAGTTATAGGTCGAGAGCACCTTGATTCGTTAACAGCTTGCTACCGTCAAGTTTATGGTGGAGCAAGTGCTTGGCGAGAGTTTAGGTGTTGTCCTATCTGTAATCGACTATGGAGCATTCAGGAATGGGCAAGCTACATTAGTGAACGTCAGACAAAAGGACTATACATTGATCATTGTCTATGCGGGGGGCATATAGTTGACCGCTGGCCAGTCGAAGAGGTTAGGCAATACATCCTCGATGAAGCGATAGAGCGACCACACATGGTATCTGTTGCTCTGTTTGATGATGACAATCTCATTGGTTTTATCTGGGGATACAATGTTGGTGTCGATGAGATTGAATCCCAGAAAAATATACCTGATTTTACAGCTTCAGTCAGACGTAAATTCGGTGATGTCACCCATGTATTTTACCAGTCCGAGATGGGGGTATTACAACCATATCAAAGATGTGGTTTTGGTAAGTTACTCTTCTGGGCTAGGCTCTGTCTGGCTTTAGACTTCGGATATAGTATAGGAGTGCTTCGTACGAATGAGAGCGCTGGGAGCTATCATATGATGACAAAATATGGTGGTTACGAGCATCTCACTTCTTATCCATTACCAGGTGTCGAGCCAAGAATTATCTTGGGAGCGAATCTTCAAGAAGTTCGAAATGTTTTTTATCGCAAGGACCCTGATCTTCGTTCTAGGCTCTTGTCAGTAACGTTGCAAGAGAATCTTTCCAAGATAATGGAAAGATCCAATTAGTCACATTAAATAGAAACCGGGTAGGTAGCTTAACGGTAGAGCAGCAGTCTGTGGAACTGACGGTTGCGGGTTCGATTCCCGTCCTGCCCATTTTTTATTTTTTTGGCTTTTTCTCAATTCCAGACATTCAAGGAGAAGTAAAAATGAGTGGTTTAGTGAAACCAGAATTACCTGGTGGATTCCAGGATTATTTGCCAGAAGAACAACAGCAAAGAATGTTAATCTTGCGTGCTATCGAAGATGTCTACAAATCGTTTGGGTTTCTTCCCTTGGATACTCCGGAAATTGAAAAATGGAGCGTTCTGACTGGGAATGAACCTACGGATATGCGCATCTATCGTGTTGGCGGTTTGTCAGAGAAGAACTTAGGCAAGGATGCTGAACTAGGGCTCAGATTTGATCTTACTGTGCCTTTAGCGAGAGTGGTGGCTGCTTATGGAAATAGCTTACCTAAACCATTCAAAAGGTATCAGCTTGGTCGAGTTTTTCGAGGGGAGAGTAGCCAAAAAGGTCGGTTCAATGGTTTTTATCAATTTGATATCGACATTGTTTATAGCTCGTCGGTTGTTGCTGATGCAGAAATAATAGCTATTATTTGGTCTACTTTCCAAGCTTTGGGCATTAGCGACGTTATCATTAAGATCAATGATCGGAAAATTCTTAATGGTTTGGCTGAGATTGTTGGCATTAGCGACAAGTCGACAGAATTCTTTCGGATTCTGGATAGGCTCGAAAAGGCTGGTCTGGAAACTGTAGTTAGTGATTTGGAGCGAAAGCCGGAGAATAACTATGATGACTCAGCGCTGGCTTTTAGCACAGATCAAATCAAAAGTGTTGTAAGCTTCTTAGAGCTATCCAATCTTGATGATCCTTTGTCAGCGGCTATGACGTTTTTTGATGGTCGCACGCAAGTTGGAACTGACGGAGTTATTGAGCTCCAGGAAGTCGTTAAGTGGGCCAAGCTGTTGGATGTGCCAGAAGAGAAAATTTCTGTAGATTTGTCGGTTGCAAGAGGTCTTGGTTATTATACTGGTCCAGTATTTGAGACCGTTTTGACCAAACTTCCCAGCATCGGTAGCGTTTTCTCAGGAGGGCGCTTTGATGGGTTAGTGGGTAGATTCTCTAACACTAGCGTACCTGCAACCGGAGCTTCTATTGGAGTGGACCGTCTTTTCGCCGCACTGAAAGAGCTGGAGCTGTTGGATCGATTTTCTAGTCCAGCTACACAGGTGTTGATTGCCATTGTAGATCAAGATCACATTGGCGATTATCTACAGTTGTCAGTTTTACTAAGAGAAGCTGGGATAACCACCGAGGTATATATTGGGAAAGAAAAAGGTTTAAAGTCTCAAATCGCCTATGCTTTGAATCAGGATGTTCCCATTATGGTTATCGCGGGTTCAAACGAATTAAGTTTGGATTCTTGGCAAGTGAAGGATTTACGGACTAGAGAGCAGAATCTTATTCATAAAGATAGTCTGGTCTCGCATATCCAGAGTATTTTGTAGCAATTATGCAATTTCAAGTGCTCGTTCCTATTTAAGGAATGGGCACTTTTTTATTTTTGCAGGTATCTTAGAAGTGATAGCCGTTTAATGCTACAGTAATTATATGGTGGATAATGTGTTTAGAATAAAAACCAACAAGCCCGGCAAAACAGTTACCATTATGGGTGGTGTTCATGGTAATGAGGTTTGTGGGGTCAGTGTTGTGGGGGAGTTTTCTAAAAAACTTAAAATTAATCGAGGCATCGTTAATTTAATTATAGGGAATCCCAAAGCTGTTGTAGCTAATACGCGACATGTTGAGATGAATTTAAACAGAGCTTTTCTTGGGCTGTCCTGTCTAACTAAAGCCCAGAGAGCAACATATGAATCTAAGCGTGCTAAAGAGATTATGCCATATTTAAAAGAGAGTGATGCTCTCCTCGATATCCATTCTAGCGGCACACCTGGAAGTGTTCCATTCATCATTTGTGAAGAGCACTCTTATGAAGTAGTAAAATATCTGCCTTTCAAGATTGTGACATCAGGTTGGGACAATCTTGAGCCAGGGGCTACGGATGGCTTTGTTAACAAGAACGGTGGACAGGGGATTTGCGTAGAGTGCGGGCATCACGATGACCCAAAAGCAATCGAGACTGCGCGAAAAACAGCCATGGTTTTTTTGTGGTTGTTAGGGATTAAAGGAAAGCCAAAAAATTTTAGCACAGTCCGCCAAACATTTGTTAAAATGTGGCATATCCATATAACCAAAAATAATTTTGAATTATCACGTAATTTTAAAGATTTTGAAAAGATAAAGAAGGGGACGTTGATCGGGGCTGATGGATCGAAGAAGATTAAAGCTCCCAAAGATTGTTACATTCTTTTTGCAAGGAATCGTCAATCCGCCGGTGAAGAAGCTTTTTTGTTAGGGGAGTTAGTGAACAACAGACAGACAAAAACTTTGAAGGTTGTAACGTAGTCTCAACCATTTTAATCGACCTGAGTTAATTAATAATGACACTATTGCATAGTGTCATTATTGGCTGGAGGAATGCCCGTAAAATTATTCAGTAGTTTTACCGTCAAAATGTTCTGGCTCCGCCTCCGCTTCGGCTTTAGTTGTCCTAAGAGTCCCATCTTGATGTTCGGCAGGGGAATAAATAGTGTATAGTTTTAATTCACTATCCCCAGTATTAACTACATTGTGATTAGCTCCTGCTGGCACAATAACTGCAAATTCCGCTTCAATATTGTGGGTAACATCATCAATAATTACTTGGCCAGTGCCTTCTTCAAAACGAAAGAACTGGTCTACATCTGTATGTACTTCTGCTCCAATTTCTTCACCTGGCTTTAAATTCATTAACACCAGCTGACTATATTTGCCTGTATATAACACTTTCCTAAATAAGGTGTTGGTTTTAGTTACCTGTTCTATGTTTTCTATATAACCTTTCATAGTTTTAATCTGTTAGTTGGTATGTATCTAGTGCCATTATAACAACTATACGTTGTTAACCAATTAAACTCTTTAGCTTAGCCAGTTCTGGTTTACCGCTTTTAGTCTTAGGTATTTCGGGGATAAAAAAGACTTTATCTGGTCGCCATGCGCTAGGTAAGTTTAATTTACAGTATTCTTCAATTTCTGCTTCTGTTAGTGTGCTGTTTATGAAATAAGTTATTTCGTCGTTTAAGCTATTTGGTTTTTGGATACCTAAAACAACAATTTCTTTTACTTTAGGGTTTTTTAGCATTGCCCATTCCACATCTCTTGGATAAATTGTGTAACCAAATTTTTTAATCTTTTCTTGGATACGCCCCTTAAGAGTTAAAACATTGTTTTCGAAAGTACCAATATCTCCAGTTAGCCACCAACCCTCGGAGGTGTACTTAGCTTTGGTTGCATCTTCGTTTTTGTAATATCCCAGAAAAAGCCCTGGCGATTCTAACCCTATCTCACCGTCTGATTGGATCTCTATTCGCACATTAGGTAGCAAATGACCTACCGACCCTGGTATGCGCCCCAGTAAGCTGTTAGACGCTACTAAACCTGTTTCAGATGCCCCATAGCGTTCTAATATCTCTTGTTTAAATCTTTCTTTAAATGCCTTCCAAACAGCTGGAGGTAAAAATGATGAACCAGATATACATAAACGAACTTGGCTAATATCGTATTGCGAATCAGGATTATGGTTAACCAATTTCCAATATGCATTGGGGACATGCATAAATAATGAAATATTGCCTGATGATAGTGTAGCTAAAGTAGCTTCAGAATCGAAACGTTCTTGTAGATAGATGGTATTTCCCAGATAAATACCCCCGCTTAGTCCCATAACCAGTCCATGCCAATGAGACAGAGGTAAAGATAGTAGAATAGTGTCTTTTGGGGTCCAATCCCAGAGTTTCGCCACCGCTTGTATATTCCATAAATGATTAGCATGGGTGTATGGCGTTGCTTTTGGTTCGCCAGTGGTGCCAGAAGTAAAAAGTAACGTAGCAATTTGTTTATCTGGAGGCAGTTGAGGACGTTGTAAATCTGTAGCTATTAAATTGTGGTTTAGTAGCTGTTCGACAAGCACAATCGGGAATTTTGTGGACAAATTAGTTGCATGCTTAGCATTGGTAATAACAACAACAGGTTCTATCTGAGCAACAATAGGATCAATCTCCATTTGTTTGTAACTGGGATCTAGTGGCATGGTAATATGGCCAGCGTTTAAAATAGCTAAATGAGCCACCACAAACTGCCAAGAGTTGGGCAGTAGCAAACCTACTACATGTTGTTTGTCGGATGGTATTTTTTGGTTTAAAAATGTTGTAGCAATTTCGACCTCATGCCATAGTTCTGCCCAGGTTAAGGTTCGGTCTTGGCAAACTAAAGCCGGCTTTGTGCCAATAGCACTAGCATGTTGTTTTAGATAATCTGTAATGTATAAATTGTCTTCCATTAGTTTGCTTAGCTTAAATTAAGTGGGGAAGTGAGTTTCTTTATAATATCGGTTATCATAAGGATATTATTACTATATCAAACTCTATCTTGGGCCAAAGAATTATTACTTTAGACCTCCTGCGTGGGTATTTTTTGTTTGTGATCTTAATCGATCATTTAGCTAGATGGCCTGGGTTTTTTGAACTACTAACTGGTAGGGGATGGTTGTGGGCTTCAGCTGCTGAAGGATTCTTTATCATATCTGGAATTATGGTAGGGGTGGTTAGGGGTAAGGAGATGAAGCAAGGTAAATGGCTAGTAGCTTGGAAGCGGCTATGGAGTAGGGGTTTGGTGTTATATCTCTGGTCTATTTCTTTAACCCTGTTGTTTACTTTTGTTGGTTACTGGCTATCTGATTACGCTGGTATTAAACCAGGCATAGCGGAAGGCCTATCGAATGCTACTCTGTTATGGCAGACATTAACTTTGCAATATGTTTACGGTTGGGCCGATTTCTTGCCCTGGTATGCCGTGTTTATGATTGCTGCGCCTCTAGCGCTCTGGCTAGTTTACAAACGGCTAGCTTGGCTGGTAGTTTTAATCTCGGTACTAAGCTGGTGGATGTGGCGCGACACCAACTCTTATTTTGCCTGGCAGATTCTTTTCTTTATAGGGCTTGTGGGGGGTTATTATCTCCAATATTTCGAAACAGTTTATGCCCGAGTTGCTTTGCCTGTTAAAAAGAAGCTTATGATGTGGCTTTCTGGTCTTTCTGTTATTACTCTAATGGCAAGTTGGTCAGCAATTTTTGTATCACCAACTTTAACCAACCATCAAGATTTTGGACTGGCTTGGATGGCATCCATCCGCGAGCTTGCAACCGCCTGGGCTAACCTAACTAACCCATGGTTTGGTAAATGGGCAATGTCGCCTGGTAGGGTTCTGTTGTCTCTCCTCTGGTTTATCACCCTTTACCTAGTTATCCGTTATTACGAAACAACCATTACTCGTTGGGTAGGTAAATTCTTGTTGCCTCTTGGCCGTAACTCTTTGTTCGTTTACGGGTTCCAAAGCGTAGTCATTTTTGCAGTAGCTATTTTAATTCCA
>JAHITC010000026.1 GCA_018817805.1 Patescibacteria group bacterium | reverse complement strand
GGATACGAAGGTTATCCCGCAGCTGTTTGCGTGTCGGTTAATAGCGGGATAGTGCACTGCATTCCTACAGATTACCAGTTGCAAGAAGGAGACCTTATTAGTGTCGATTGTGGCCTGTTGTTCGAAGATATGTATACCGATGCAGCTGTTACTTGGATAGTTGGTAAAGATATTAATGGTTATTCCAAGCTGCTCAGAGCCACTCATGCCGCACTTTTAGCAGGTACCAATCAGGCCAGAGCGGGTATAACTATTGGGGAGATATCTTCTGCCATTGAAAAATCCTTAAAAAAGAGCCAACTAACCATTATGAGACAGTTTGTGGGCCACGGTATCGGTAAAAAACTACACGAACCCCCAATAGTGCCTAATTTCATGGGTCACGACAAAGATGTGGTCTTACCAACTGGTAGCACCATTGCTATAGAGCCAATTGCTGGGCTCGGTTCCGAGGATTACAAGACAGAGGAGGATCGCTGGAGTACTCGTACCTTGGATAATAGCGTAGTAGCCCATTTTGAGCACACTATTGCCATCACCGACGATGGCTACGAGGTACTAACCCCCTTAGACGAAATAATTGACGTCAGGGCTTGATTTTATCAAAATAGCCATTTATAATAAACGAAGTAAAATGTCCGCTAAACAAGTTATCGAAGTTACTGGCAAAGTAGTCGAAGCCCTGCCCAACGCTCAGTTTAGAGTAGAGGTTGAGGGTGGTCATGTCATCTTATGCCACATTTCTGGCAAGATGCGGATGCATTATATTAAAATTCTGCTCGGTGACACTGTCTCGGTAGAGATGAGCCCTTACGATTTAGAAAAAGGTCGGATTGTTTATCGACAAAAGTAAAGTTTCATGAAAGTTAGATCATCGGTTAAAAAAATTTGTCAGAAATGTAGAATAATTCGTCGTGAAAGAAAGATACGAGTTATTTGTTCTAATCCTAAACATAAGCAAGTACAAGGTTAATATGGCTAGAATCTTAGGTATCCAATTACCAGCTAACAAAAGAATGGAAGCCGCCCTGCAATATTTATATGGCATTGGGCTTACGCGTAGTCGTGAAATCCTGGCTTTAGCTAATATCGACCTTAATAAGCGTACGGACGCTTTAACCGAAGACGAAGCTAATCAAATTAAAGAAATTATTGAGAAGAATTACAGGGTAGAAGGCGATCTACGGAGAGAAGTTTCAACAAACATTAAACGCCTCAAAGAAATTAACAGTTACAGGGGAGATCGTCACAAAAAGAATTTACCATCTCGTGGCCAAACTACCAAGACTAACGCTAGAACAAAGCGTGGCAAGAGGGTAACAGTGGGTAGTGGTCGCAAGAAGAGTTCAGAAAAGACCTAAAGCGTAATTATTTAAGTCAGCATGTCTAGAAAAAAAAGACTACAAAAGAAGGCAGAAAAAGGCAAAAAATCCGAGCAAAAGCGGCAGGCTTATGAAAGCAAAATTGCCAGTAAAGTTAAAAAGAAGAAAAAGAAAGTTAAGAAAGCAGTGCCAGAAGGCAAGGTTTTCATTAAGTCTAATTTTAATAATACAATCGTTACTATTACCGACCTTCAAGGCGACGTAATTTCATGGGGCAGCTCAGGTAGTGCTGGCTTCAAGGGCTCCAAGAAATCTACTCCTTATGCTTCATCCCTAGCTACTAAAATAGCAGCTACTAAGGCAGTAGCAGAAGTAGGCATGAGCCAAGTATCAGTTTATATAACCGGTGTTGGTGTTGGCAGAGACGCGGCTGTTAGGTCGCTTGATGCTGCCGGCTTATTTGTTACCACTATTAAAGACGTGACCCCACTCCCTCATAACGGACCTAGGGCACGTAAACCAAGGAGAATATAATGGGTAGAAGTACTGGACCAAAATTACGAAAAGTTAGAGCCCACGGCGAAGATTTCGCTATGGCCGCCGATCGTAGTTTGGCAAACAAATATGTTAAAAGCCATCGCAAGCAACCACCAGGTATGCATGGTAATAACCAACGCTTCCGTAAACACAGCAACTATAGCTTGCAGCTACGTGAAAAGCAAAAAGCTAAGATCCTGTACCATCTAACCGAAAAGCAGATGCGTCGGTACTATCAAATGGCAGCTGACAAGGCTGGCTCAACTAGCGATACTTTGCTTAAAATACTAGAATCTCGTCTCGATAACATTGTTTATCGTGCTGGTTTTGCTAATTCTCATCCTGCTGCCAGGCAGTTAGTATCGCATCGTCAGTTTAGTTGGAATGGTCAAAGGGTTTCAATCCCTTCGATTCTGGTTGCTCCTGGAGACAAGATTACTTTTGTGGGCAAGAGTGGCAAATTGAAAGAAGGGCTTACTAATACGGCCACTGAGAATAACTCGGCCAGCTGGTTAGATGTCGACCCTAAAGCAGCCACTATTTTAGTTAAAAATTTACCAGAAAAAGAAGAGGCCGCCATGCCTTTAAATGAGCAATTAATTGTTGAATTTTATTCGAGGTAGTATTTAATATTTTTTGGAGGTAGTAAGTGGAAATTATTAATGTCCCAGTCATCAAGTTAGAAGCCGAAGAAGGTAACCGCGCAGTGTTCGTTATTGAACCGTTTTATCCAGGATATGGTATTACAGTAGGTAATGCCATTAGAAGAGTGTTGCTTACTTCATTACCAGGGGCTGCAGCTACAGCTTTTAAGATTAGTGGCATCGACCACGAATTTACTACCATCGACGGTATTAAGGAGGATGTTGTCGAGATCATGCTAAATATTAAAGGACTTCGCTTCTTGTTACACGAAGATGGTCCAGTTACCGTTACACTGAAAGCTACCAAAGAAGGGGCTGTTACTGGCAAAGATATTAAGTTGCCAAGCTCTGTGGAGATAACTAATCCCGACCATCACATAGCTACTCTTACTAGCAAAACTTCACTCGATATGGATATTCGTATCGAAAATGGTAGGGGATATGTGCTAAGCGAAGAGATAGATAACCGAGAGTTCTCGATTGGCACTATTGCTATCGATGCTGTGTTCTCACCAGTTAATCGCGCTAGCATTCAAGTAGAGAACACCCGTGTGGGTGAAAAAGTAGATTATGACAAACTAACTTTAGAAGTAGAAACCGATGGCACAATAACTCCTCGTGACGCGCTGCGTCAAGCTGCAGATATTTTGTTAGAGCAGTTTAACGTGTTTACTAACCAACCTCTTAAAAAAGAAGTTGCTAAAGTAGCTGTTCCATCGAGTGAAGAAAAAGACGATGCAGAAGATAAAGAAGATAGTCGTCCACAGGACTTTACCATTGAAGAAATTAACCTATCTATCCGCACCACCAACGCTTTAATGCAAAATGGTATTAAAAAAGTTAAGCAGATTATATCCCTTGGTCGCACTGGTCTTCTGGAGATGAAAGGTGTCGGAGCTAGAGCTGTTACGGAAATTGCAGATAAATTAGATGAATTAGGATTAGAGTTTAAATAAAATGAGTCATTTACGGGTTGGTTCAAAATTAGGTCGCATTAAAAAACGCCGTGAAAGCTTGGTCAAAAATTTGTTGCTTTCAATTATTCTTTATGAAAAAGTCAGCACCACCCTCGCTAAAGCCAAAACAGTACTTCCGGTTATAGAGCGGCTAACTCATAGGGCCAAGAAAGATGATCTTGCCACTAAAAGATATCTAATGGCAAGAATGTTTAACAACCAACTCTTAGTCAAAAAGCTAGTTAAAGACATTGCTCCACGTTATATGAAAAAAACCGGTGGATATTTAAGGGTTGTTAAATTAAAGTCACGCGTAGGTGATGATGCGCCAATGGCTAGAATAGAATTTGTTTAATATGAAAAAGACTACTCAAAGACCAAAACCAGCAGAACTCTTAGAAATTTGGCACGTAATAGATGCCGAAGGGAAAATTTTAGGTAGACTCGCAACTGCTGTTGCACGTATTCTAATTGGAAAGCACAAAGCCACCTACGATCCAGCAGTTCTGGGTCGCGAGAAGGTAATAGTTACCAATGCTGATAAAGTTAAACTAACTGGTAATAAACTAACTCAAAAAGTTTACCGACACCACACTGGTTATCCCGGAGGACTTAAAACTATTCCCATAGAGCGTATGCTTGTTTCAAAACCAGGTGAAGTTATTAGGCATGCTGTCTCTGGGATGATACCGCACAACAAATTGCATAAGTTGCGTTTAAACAATTTAAAAATTTATACTGGAGCCGAGCACCCTCATGTTGCTCAAAACCCAGTTAAACTAGAAATTTAACTATGGAAAGTCAATCTGCCACACAATTTAAAGGAAAATACTATTATGGCACTGGTCGTCGCAAGACCTCTACTGCCAGAGTTCGCTTGTACGAAGGCAGTGGCAAAATTATTGTTAACGGTAAAACTGAAAAAGATTATTTCCACCCAGCCGATCTTAAAGATATAGTTTTAGAGCCATTGGTAAGCCTCGGTATGGCTAATCGTTTTGATATCTCCGTCAAAGCCTCTGGTGGTGGCGTAAAGGGCCAAGCTGGAGCTATTCGTTTAGGAGTAGCGCGAGCTTTGTTAGAGCTAGATAGCACCCTTAGACCGGCCCTGAAGGTTAATAAATTTCTAACCCGTGACCCTAGAGCTAAAGAACGCAAGAAATACGGACTTAAAGGAGCTAGAAGGGCACCTCAATTCTCTAAGCGTTAAAGTTATGAAGAAAATAGTTAAATTTGTTAAAGAAGCACTGCAAGAACTATCCAAGGTAACTTGGCCAACTAGGCCAACAGTTATTCGGTTAACCATTGGGGTAATATTAGTTTCACTTTTATTTGCTGCGTTTATTGGGTTAGCCGATCTTGGCCTTTCCAACGGCCTTCGAGGTTTGTTGGGCTTAATAGGCAAAACCAGCACCAGTCAACAAGGGGGGGTTAGCTCAGAGCCAATCCAAATTAATCCCGGAGATATCCAAGTAGATACAACTCCAGAACAATAATTGTTTTAAACTATGTCAGACGAAGAAGAAAAAAAAGTTAACGAAGAACCCATCGAAGATAAGCCAGAGTTGGTTAGCGATGAAGCCGAAAGCGACACCGTTACTACCGATATGTTTGATGGTAGTACTCCTGGCCATTGGTATGTACTACATACCTATTCTGGTTATGAAGATGCTGTAGCAGATAGTTTAATGCAACGTATCGAATCACTCGATATGGGTGATAAGATCTTTAGGGTTTTAGTTCCCAAAGAAAAACAGATTGAGATTAAGAACGGTAAGCGTAAAACAGTAGAAAAGAAGATTTTTCCTGGTTACGTGTTAGTTAAAATGATTGTTGGTGAAGAATCGTGGTATGTAGTCAGAAATACACCTAGTGTTACTGGCTTTATTGGTTCCGGCACAGTACCTGTTCCAATTTCGGACGAAGAAGTAAGTACCATTAAAAAACGGATGAAGGTTGAAGAACCCAAACATAAGATTGATCTTAAGATCGGTGATTTAGTTCATATTAACGATGGTCCATTTAAGGAATACGATGGTGCGGTTGGAGAAATTGATGATGCTAGAGGCAAAATTAAAGTACTAGTATCTATCTTTGGTCGTGAAACTCCCGTCGAACTAGATTTCTTACAAGTTAAAAAGGTTTAATCATGGCAGTTAAGAAAAAATCAAGCAGAAAAGTTAAACGCCCGATTATTAAGTTAATGTGCGAAAAGTGCAAAAAACGGTATTATTCGACGCGCAAGAACCCAACCAATACACCAGACAGAATTAATATGAAAAAATTCTGTGCTACTTGCCGTGTACACACCCTCCACAAAGAAACCAAGTAATCATCATCCCTGCGAAGGTGGGGATTCAGGCAAAAACAACACAAAACCAGCTAGGAATAACTTGACTGGAAGCTTGTTTTTGGGTAGAATATGGATATTGCAAACCTTTGACAGGCGGTGAAAGCACATGGAAATTCTAATCGTATTAGTCGTTGGATGTTTCTGGGGTTGGGTCTGCTCCAATATGGCAAGGCACAGAAATCGAGATCAGGGGATGGGATTCGTCGGGGGGTTTCTCTTCGGGCTTTTTGCGGTCATCTACTACGCGGTAGTAGGAGATGCAAAATGATACAATCAAAAACACCTTGTCTGGAAGGTGTTTTTTCTTACCCTGCCCCCAAGGTATAATAAGGGTGTAATAACTAACAAAGTAAAGATATGGATTACACAACATTACTAATCGGGTTCGCAATTGGGTTTATAGTGGCATACCTAATGTTTAAGCCTAAGTCTGGCAATGTTTCAACCAAAGAAGATCCCATCGCAAAGCGTCGGCAGTTAGCGGTCGACTATTTTAATAAGAATGAAGAAATTACTAACGACCAGTATCAGGAGCTAACTGGAGTTTCGGACTCCCAAGCTACTCGCGATTTAGATGAGTTAGAAGAACAGGGGATAGTCGAGCAGATTGGTATAACTGGCCAATCGGTGAAGTACAGAAGAAAGTAAACAGCTTATTTTAGAGATAAACCTCAACGTCTCACGGTGTGAGCCGTTGGAGAAAGCAACTTGTCGAACCTTTGACCTTTTCCTGATAATCTGTTATCTTTCAAGATAAACAATGAGGGGAACATTTCTTCATTGTTAGTCCTTTAACAACAAAACAAGGAGTGAAATCATGAACAGCTAGATGGCAGAATACCATATAAAGAGGAGAACCTTATTCAGATTTTATCCTATTTTTCACAGGGAGAAGTGTCATGCAAAAGTTTACATCAATACTAATTCTTCTTTTTCTGCTGTTCGGTGCAACAGCCATATCCGCCGCAGAGGATAAAGATCCTTTCGGGAAGCCAGATAAGGAAAGGCTGGAGGAATTGAACAAAGTAATTAAGGAGGATTACGACAAGATGGAGAATATCTCCTGGTACTTGAATGCTAACAGTTCGTATTTGAATGGATTAGAACTGTATACAGGCGATTACAAAGAAAAAGGATTTGCATTATTACGGTTTAGAGCTGGTACTAAAGGCGATGGCTGGATATTTTTCAAAAAAATCATAATCCTCGCAGATGATGAAAGATATGTCATCGATTTTGATTATCTTGCGAGAGAAACAGAAGTCGTTGGCGGATCATGCTACGAAACAGTCGATGTACCGATTTACATGTTTGTTTACGACGAAGAGAAACTGGTGAAAGATTTGGATGTGGATATAGATAAAGCGAGATTGACAGAATTCAAAAGCATATTCGATAAGCAATGTGTTCTCACGCTCGATGATGCAAAGAAAATTGCATCTGCATCTGAAGTGATTATAAGATTCTCTGGTGACAAATACAGGGAATTCAAAATACGGGATAAGCAACTGCAACCACTTCGGGATACGATGCAATATTACTTGTGGATACTCACTGACATTGGCGAAAAGGCCAATGCAGCTAAGTGAGTAAAGGAGAAATAGTATGAAACATTTCGCCCTATCGATTCTACTAGCGGTATTCACTATCGCTGGTTGCTCCACTCTGCAGCCTAGAATGAACGAAGTAATTAAGGAAGACCCCAGAAATGATGGCATCGAAATATCCGTCCATTTCAAGAATTATGTAGATTCTTCAACCATTATCTACAATCTGAAGTCTGTCTCTGGTGACAAAAGCATGACTGATATTTTCAGGGTTTTTCTGCAATTTGCAGAAAAGACTTATTTAGCATCAACAAAAATCGATGCAGTTGAACTGCAGTTCAGGGGTAAGACCAAATTCAAGATAACAGGCGAGTACTTCCTAACGCTTGGAGAGGAATATTCTTGGCAGAACCCTATTTACACCATGAGGACTTTTCCCGAGAATCTCATGAATCCAGATGGCTCAGAAGCTTATCCTGAATGGACTGGCGGTTTACTTGGTGTCATGGGAAAACAAGTGGAAGAATTTAATGACTTCCACCAGAAGTGGTGGTTAGATGATATGCTTGCCGATTATACAGATTGATATTACACATAAGGAGATGATAATAATGGATCGCTATTCAAAATTCATATTGTCTGTGATCGCGATTGGCATATGGTTTTTAG
>JAHITC010000025.1 GCA_018817805.1 Patescibacteria group bacterium | reverse complement strand
AGCACAAATCCAACCTTCAAAAGATTTACAACCAACACATCGCGGAGGAAACAATAGATTTAAGAGCCAATCCCACACAATTATATTTTAGATCTGTTCTACATTCACACCGGTATAAAAGAATTTGAGAATTTGATCATAAGTTTGACCTTGGCTTGCCATGTTATAAGCACTCCATTGTGAAAGCCCGATGCCATGTCCGTTCCCTTTCCCAGACAATAAGAAATCGGGGGCATTGTCGGCGCCACTCTTGTTAACAGTAAAGTCCATACTCTTTACATAAGTAGCTGAAGTATTGCGCCTAAAGGTTGTTGAATTAACTGAAATTCTTTTGCCGGTACTGGTAACTAAAGTAGCAGTTTTTAAAGTTCCGGAGATGAAACGTTCATCAATAATAATATCGACAATGGTTTCAGACATAGCGCCAGCTTTTGCTAACACTTCATCAAAAGCACCCTGCAAATAGCCTTGAGACAAATTGGCATCCCAAACAACAGGTTTAGCATATGGATCGACCACTGCTTTCAAATATGGCACTGCCCTACTATAATCACCGTTACTCCATGCATCTTCTACACTGTCTGTGTTGCCACCACTATCTGAGTGATAGTAAGTAAGCGCTGGCTGACCACCATATTTTACAATAATACCTTTGGTTGCTTCCGCGGCCTCTGCTATGCCTGGCGTTTTAATCTCATAATTATACCCATAATAAACTTGGTCCTTGGTATCATCATAAATATCAAAGATGTCTGCCTTAGGGGTTTGGATTCTTCTAACCGCAAATGTACGTGCCGCCACTGCCTGAGCTTTGCGAGCTTCTAAGGGCCAGCTAGTCGGTACTTCTGCAATGCCTTTCATATAATCATTGAGCTCAAGCTCGTTCACAACCCAAGCTCTGCCGCTTAGATTAGATCGCTTAATTGTAATGATACCCCTAAATCGATTATATATGCTGGAAATTTGAACATTGCTAGCTGTAATAATCGAATCTTTTAATGGAATGCATTTAACATACGTATTGGTGGTATAAGTCTCTCCGCCCATATTAATAATGGAGCCGCTACTTGTAGAAGTAATTGTTAACGACTGATTAGCATTAGCGCGAACAACTAAAGTTTTATCGTCGCCAGCCCTTACAACCAACCCAGCACTACTCGTAACTATTACCGGGTCGTTAATATAGCTCAACCCTACCCTAATAGGAGTTATTAATACTAGTTCTTCATTAACATTTATCTCCCAATAAATATTTAGATCCTCCATCCAAGTCACCCCTTCAACCACTGGCCTAAAATATTCTTTGTAAACACCAATTTTCTCTGGAGCTTTAATAGTAAACATAAACTTACCAATCTCTTCCGGACTAGTGTCTTGTTCTACAATCGCAGCCCTATTCTCGCTTGGCCAAACAGAAGCATAAAATATGCTTTCTCTATCTAAGGGCTTAGACGTACCCAATTTAACAGCTCGATCGCCAATACTGCTCCAAACGGTATTACCTTTATTACGAAGCTCCACTGTTAAAATGGTCTCTTCGCCAGGAGTTAACATTAGGTCGCTCGACTTGCTAACTAGTTCTGCAGAATAAATTGCTGGATTTACTTTTATATCTATTTCGAAAGTGCTACTTTTCACCCAAGCAATTCCTTCTGCCACCAGCGCAAACTTCTCTTTATAATCACCTGGTTTACTGGGGGCTGCTATCACCCAGGTAAGTTCTAATGTGCCACCAGGACCAACTAGCTGATCGCCGGATATCACCCTATTTTTGCTTAGCCAGCTTTCACCATAAAAAGCACTACTGCGATCGAATGGACCAGCCGTGCCTAACTTAACAGCATATGGCCCAGTATTTTGCCAGTTAGCACTCCCAGTATTTTTAATAATAGCCGTAACAGTTTTAGTTTCGCCGGCTTTCAACACAATTGGAGTTGGCGCACTAATGAGTTCTGCAGAAAAAGTGGTTGGTAGCACTGCAACATCTATCCAAAACTCCGATTCCGATACCCATGCCAACCCTTCGGCGACTAAACTAAAATATTCTCTTCTCTCTCCGTTATTAAAACCACCTGTAATATCAAATTCGAACCGTGCCACTTCACCCGGAGACACTGTTGCCTGTTGCATCGCAACCACTCTATTATTGCTTAACCACGAACTACTATATAAAGCACTGCTTCTGTCCTTCTTTCTTGATGTCCCAATTTTAACGGCATTATCTCCACTGTTAACCCAAACAGCGCTACCAGTATTCTTAATTTCGACCCAACTTTTTTGAATTTCTCCTGCTTGGACGGTAACCTTTTCATCTTGAGCCACCCATTTAGCCGAATATTCAGCAGCCAGCGACTTTTGTGGCATAAGACATATAAATGCCAGAATTCCACCTATCCAAAACATTTTTAAGTATCGTTGCATAATTTTAATTACTTACTTACCGACAACTACCATATTAAACTATCAATTTAAATTACCAAAACGCATATCTCGTATATAATTAAAAAAGGAACCACCACTATGATAAAAGAGATTTTTGTTTCAGGGGGACACAAAGAGCCCATTAATAACGCGCCATCTACTGGTGAAGAGCTTGATGTCCAAGAAGAAGAATTCGAACTACCTATCGATATTGCTCGCAGAGGTGGTTATCTAATTATTAAGGCCCCTGTTGTGGGAGCTACCACTGCGGACATCAGCTTAACTATTACTAACAATGTGGTGACTATCCGCAAGCACGATTCAGTTGATACAGATAAATTTGATAACTACTACCTAAAAGAATGCCATTGGGGGGCTGTTGAAAGAGAGTTTCGTCTTCCCTTAAAAGTCGATTCCACAGGGGCTGAAGCTAACCTACAAGAGGGAATCCTACGGGTTACCTTGCCTATTATTGAACAACCCAAAGGACGAAGCATTAAGATTAGTTAAAATCAAATGATATACTACAAGAGATATAGGAATATAAATTCATATGAAAAAAACAAGTAAGTATCTACCTCTCATTTTAACTCTCGTCTTAATGTTTGGATTAAGCGCCTGTGGGGCAGAACCTAAGGGAGGAAAAGTAGTTCTTATTAATGATGAAGAAATTACATTAAAATATACTCGTATTTACGATGAGAGCGACGTACTCGATGAAATTATAAAAAAATATCAAGAGAAATATCCAAACATCCATATTTCAGTGAGTAAAGTTAATTTACAAGCAGACGAAACTGTTTTTGACTACCAACAAGATATTATTAAACAAATTGCTGATGGAGCTGGGCCAGATATGTTTATGATCAGCAATAACTGGTTGCCTTATCAGAAAAATCAAATTTTCCCAATGCCAAGCGGATTAATGACAGCTAGTCAATATGCTGAGCTTTTTCCAAAAGTAGTAGTTAACGATTTTGTAGATAGTGATAAAGTTTATGCTATCCCTTACTATCTAGACAACCTAATGCTCTACTACAACACTGACATTTTTGATGACAACAGACTCAGAAAACCTCCTAAAACTTGGCAAGAAGTTATAGAATTGATCCCAGTGTTAACTAAATTTGGAGCAAACGGGAGCATCCAACAATCCGCCTTATCGCTCGGAACAAGCATGGACAACATCCCTCGAGCTGCAGAGATATTAGCCAGCCTGATGATGCAATACGGTGCAGAAATGACCACCCCCGACCACACCCAAGCCACCTTTAATCTTCCAGAACCTAACACTAGCCCACCTAATTTTTCAGCAGCAGAAGCATTAGAGTTTTATACTAGCTTTGCCAACCCTAGTAAAGCCAACTACACTTATACTGACAAAAAGGATGCCAACGACAAACCACTTTTCTTTGACATCCAAGCATTCACAGAAAAAAGATCAGCTATGTTTATTGGCTATTCATATCACATTGAACAAATCAAAAAAACCAACCCTTCTTTGCGTTTCGACACGGCTCCAATGCCTCAACTCCGACCAGAAAATCCTGTAGTAATTGCAAATTATTGGGGAGAAACCGTTTCCAAAAACTCTCCGTACCCTAACGAGGCCTGGAATTTCATTAAGTTTGTTACTCAAAGTAATAATTTATCTTATTACACTAATGCCACTAAGCGGGTACCGGCACTAAAAAACAAACTAGAGAATTACGCTGGACGACAATATTACGGACCGGTAGTAACTCAAGTGGATTTTAGCCAATCATGGTATAGAAAAAACACATTAAAAGTAGAAGAAATCTTCTCTGAGATGATCGATAATGTGCTCCACTACAACACTCCCACTACTATAGCTATAGAAAATGCGGCTAGAGCTATTAATATCCTTAAAGATTAGCGCTAAATATATCTAACCCTAACGCCCTAATGGATGAACTTATCGCTTATTTAATCGGAGCCATTGATAGAGTTGGTGCTTTAATTCTTTATTTATCTGGAGCTATTATTCTACTATTTATCATCTGGGGCGGCATACAGTACATGCAAGGAGATGCTGAATCCGGTAAAAAAACCATCACTAGCGCAGTTATTGGCGCAGCGATCATTACGTTAGCTGCAATGATTATTAATACAGTCACCTATCTCATTAACAAGTAGTCACTATCTTGTTATAATTAACTTGCTTATTAATTAAATAAAGGGACCGATCTATGAAAAAGTTTAACAAACATGCAATCATTTCGCTGCTCACTACATCTACGTTATTAGTGCCATCCATAACCTTAGCACAAACAATCGACGACTTAACAATAAAGTCTGGTGGTATCGATACCTTAAAGAGGATGGTCGTTAACATCGCTGGTTGGGTAGCAGGGCTCGCTGGGACAATCGCACTTATCTATTTAATTTGGGGCGGTGTTACTTACATGACCGGCGGAGAAAAAGGCGCCGAGAGTGGCAAGAAGATGATCACCAATGCCATCATTGGTCTCGCTATTATCGCCTTATCGGTAGTAATAGTTAACGCTGTTGTCGGAGTGCTCAGTCTGTAATCTACTTTGTACATCAATTAAAAAACACTTTTTAATTAAGGTGTTTTTTAATTTCTAACACTGGCGCGCCCGGAGGGATTCGAACCCCCGACCTTCTGGTCCGTAGCCAGACACTCTAATCCACTGAGCTACGGGCGCACAACAATAACATTATTCATACTACAACATCTACAGCTTTAAGAAACGATTTACTTTATCAACCAAGTCTTCTCCTTTGTTTTTAGATTCTGGCAGAAACTGACTTAGAATTGATCGAATCTTATTCTCTGATTCAATATTACTGATATTCAAAGAAATAACTGTCATCAACTTAAAAGTAGAAATAAGGTGCAGCTTAATTGCCCCCTTAATATTAGAGAACCAAAATGTTTTTAACTGGTCGTAACTAAGAGCTTTGTCATTAATAGTTACCCCACTTCCATCAACCTTACACCGCAATATCTTAGATTTTAATTTACCTGTTAAGAATAATACTACTCCTAACATTAAAGCTGTAGCCAGTAAGATCCAATTTTTTATATATATAAAGTACACCACCACCGGCAAAAGTAGTCCCCCTCTAACCACGTACCAGTTTAAATCACGAGGATGTGTTTCAAACTCTTCCGCCTCCCACTCAACCGAACTTATTTGTTCTGTTTGTTCATTCTCCATCATATTTATATTATTGTTTAATAAATACTTAATAATATTGATGAGTCTTGTTTTCCGACATTGCTCGCTTATCGATCCCCCTCAATTATAAGTTATTCCACTTGGCGGAGAGGGAGGGATTCGAACCCACGAGCCCCTTACGGGACGCCGCATTTCAAGTGCGGTGGAATAAACCACTATCCGACCTCTCCCTAATAATATTTTTTAACCAGCTTTTCTCTAAATAATGTTCTTCAAAATGACAATTAGGACAAATTAATTCTAAGTTGTTTAAATTATTATTGCTTTTATTTCTATCTCTATGATGTGTCTGTAATATTTCCACTTTGTTATAACTACATCTCTCACAGCTCTCCCCCCTAATCCTGATTAGTTTCATTTTTAAAGCTCTCTGTGAAACTACCTTATCATGTAATCTCCCCTTTTTATACCTAATACCAGTTCTGTTCTTATTGGAACAAATTCTGCTACAGGTTTTTTTATTTAACCCCGATAAAATCAGTTTTTCACAAACAACACAAGGATGCTCCTTTCTACAGGAGATACCATAACAAGCCATACTACAGAAGACCTGTTTTTTATTTTTTCTATCTCAACTGGTCTTCTATATATCGGTTTGCTACAAATTCTGCAGATAGTATTTGGATTTCTTACATACAACTCAACCACTTATCCAGTATACCATGGGTTTTAATGAACACTGGGGTAAGTGGCGGTCACTCTGGAATGATTATAGAGCTTATTTTGACGAATTGAAATAGCCAAAATAACCCCTACTTAACCCTATGTAAGTACAATGTAGGGGTGGTTAAGTGATAGTATCCTGCATCGGAACTTGATT
>JAHITC010000024.1 GCA_018817805.1 Patescibacteria group bacterium | reverse complement strand
TTTCGAGATTAGCACCTGGCTTATCAATCTTAGTGGCTGCTACCACAACCGGTAAATTAGCCGCGGCAGCCAGTTGAATCGCCTCAATGGTTTGTGGCTTAATTCCTTCTTCGGCAGCTACTACCAAGATCATCACGTCAGTCACTTTAGCACCCTGCGCTCTAATAGCGCTAAAGGCCTCGTGACCCGGCGTATCTAAAAGAGTAACGATTTTATCTTTGTACTTAATCTGATATGAGCTAATTCTTTGCGTAATTCCGCCTGATTCTTTTTCTGTTACTTTAGTTTTGCGAATGTAATCAAGGAGCGAAGTTTTACCATGATCGACATGCCCCATAACAATTACAATTGGTGGTCGCTCTGCTATTTCTCCCTGTTCTTCGTCTACTTCTTCTACATGATCTGTTTTTGTAACTTCTGTCGCTTCAAAACCAAAATCATCTGCCACAATAGCGGCAGTTTCGAAATCAATATTATCATTAATGGTAGATAACACTCCATCTTTTAATAAGCATCTAATAACTTCTGTTACTGGAATATTTAATAGCTCTGCTAAATCGGATATCCTAATAACTGGAGGTATCTCCACTATTTTAGGCGGTGCCGGATTGTTATTTTCCTCTACCATTAATCCTATCTTACCCTTAAAATTATAAAAAACTGCAACACTTCTTTGCAGCTTCTATCATCGAACTAAATTAAAGAAATTAAATCTTCATATTATTTCAGCGCTTCGATGATTTTGGCTGCAGATTTTTCGCCAATCCCCTTAATGGCTTTTATCTCGTCTGCGGACTTGTTTTTAAGATCGCTAACATTTTGAATGCCAGCTTCTTTTAATTTACGTACTAATGCATCACTAAGACCCATAGTCGATAAATTACTTGCAGATGACGACTTTTTCTTAGTGGTAGCAGTAATAACAGCATCCGCCGGCATTTGCATAGCTTTTAGCGATAGACCAAACCGATGACTCTCTGGCTCGATATCAATTACTTTTAACTCTGGCTTATCTCCGACCTTTACTACCTCTGTTGGGTCGGTGACATGATCAAAAGATAGTTCAGAGATATGTATAAGCCCATCAATTTTATCATCTACCTTAACAAAAACACCAAATGGCATAATTTGCATGATCTCGCCTTTTACAACTTGTCCAACTTTGTAGTCTTTGATTAAACTAAGCCACTGATCCTCTAACAAACGTTTCATGCTTAACGAGATCTTGTCACCTTCGATGCCAATTACTTGTACCTGTACTTTGTCGCCAACCTTGGCAAACTCTCTTGGATCTTGAACTTTATCCCAACTAATCTCAGAAATATGGATTAGTCCCTCTAAAGCACCAAAGCTAACAAAAATGCCGAAATCGACTACTCCACTTACTTTGCCGGTTAGTATCTCACCAATCTGAATCTTGGCAGTCATTTCATCAAATTCATCCTGCTTAGCAGCTCTTTCTGAAAAAATTAACTTGTTGATAATTTTATCAAACCCGATAATAACCACATCTAGCATTTGGTTCTCAAACTTGGTTAGTTTGCTTAGAATTTCGTCTTTGTCATTGCCTACCCTCGGATAATGCGCCGGAGTTAACTGAGAAACAGGCATAAATCCTCGAATACCACCTGCTTCCATAATAAGTCCACCACGATTGGCTTCTATTACCTTAGCTTTAACGATTTCTTTAGACGTGAACTTTTCTTCCAGAGTACTCCAACCTTTGTTTTTCAGAGCTTCACGTACACTTAAAATTACTACACCTTCATCATTCTCGGGTTCCACCACTGAAGCAGTAACTTTGTCTCCAATCTTATAATCTGGCATAGAGATGCCAGCTTCAGCTAGTTCGCGACTAGAGATTACACCCACAAATCTACCAGCATCAATATCTACCCAAACACGGTTACCACTCACAGTCGTAACCTCTCCTTCGACTAGATCGCTAGTTTTAAGCACACCCAAAACACCTGCTTTGTCGAGCAGTTCAGCCATCTTACCAGATGGTGTTGTTTTGATGGTTACCATTATTATAATCTCCTTACAACTTACTGATCCACTATATGCAAAAGCAAGCCACCAGTCAAGCATCGTGAATTAAAGTCAGTTCTACCGGCGACTGCGGAAATATTTGGCCTTACTTATTTGTACGTCTCGCTCTGCTAGTTTTTTGGGCAAAACCTTCTTTTGAAAATAAATTAGTTGACCAATTCGGACTAGCGCCCAAACGACAACTAGTGCTGGCCATAATCGCCAACTAAAATAACTAATCCCCTGATATCTAAAAAAAGAAAATACTAATCCCAAGATACTTACAAAGTAACCAAGATTAATCCATTGCAAATATAAGTTTTTATACAACCCGCTAAGCTTTTTATTGCGACCAATTTTACTCCCTGCAATAAAGCTAGTTATTAAAATAATTGTTAATACAATTACCACTATCCAAAAACCCTGGAAGGTATAATCGACCGAACCATTAAAATAATAACTAATTTTGAATAGATTGGTTATCGACATCACTTCCTCCGTGGTTTACTTTTGAGTCGACTACTTAAGCGGCTAGTTTTGGGCTTAGCAGTTTTAACTAAACGAGCCGATAACCTAGATTTAGATTTTTTAATCGCACCAACAATCTTCTTTTTAGCAAATACCTTACTTGGCTCTTTAACCTTCGATAAACGTGAAGGTTTGCTAACTTTTGCTTCAACAACAATTTTACGCGCTTTAACCACTTTTTCTGTCTTTTCTGATTTTACTTCTGATGTTACTTTCTTTGCTTTGGGAATACTCGCTGTTTTCTCTTGACTCGGAGAACTAACCACCTCTGGAGTAGTAGCAATATCTTCCTCGTCTTCTTCCTTCCCTAAAATTGTGAATGAAGCCACTTTGTCACTACCCTTCAGACGCATTAAAGTAACCCCTTGAGTTACCCTACCCAAAACTGAAACATGCTTAAGCGCTAAACGAATAACTTGCCCTTGCTTAGAAGTCATAATTAGGTCTGCATCTAAATCTTTGGACACAATAGTAGCACCCACCACTTTGCCAGTGCGCTCAGTTACCTTAAAGGTTTTAACACCTAATCCGCCACGATGTTGCAATGTATATTGTGATATATTTGTACGTTTACCCAGACCCTTCTCAGACACTACTAGCACCATATAATCGCCGCTGCTAGGAGCTACCCCAGCGCCAATGACTGTATCTTGGGCACGCATTTTAATGCCCCGTACTCCTCTCGTACTTCGACCTAGTAAGCGAGCATCCGATTCGGCAAAATGTATCGCTTGGCCATCTCTGGTAATAATGATAACTGAGTCACCTTTGTGCGATTTACAGATCCACTTTAACTCATCTCCCTCATCTAACTTAATGGCGATTAGTCCAGAATTACGGATATTGGCATATTTAGCCATCTCGGTTTTCTTAATTACGCCTTTTTTGGTAATCATAATGAAATTACCGGCAGTTTCTTTAGATTCAACCATAAGCGTATTTGTTACCACTTCCTCTGGTGACAGTTGAATTAAATTAACCATTGCAACACCTTTAGCAATCCGCGATGCCTGTGGTACATCGTAGACTCGCTGACTGAAGACTCTTCCCCTGTTAGTAAAGAATAAGATATCATCATGATTCTTTGCTACTTGAATGGATTTAATCTGATCTTCTTCTTTAGTTGTCATACCAATAACGCCCTTACCACCACGCTTCTGTGCTCGGTAGGCTGTTACTAGCTGACGCTTAATGTATCCACCTTGAGTAACGGTAACTACTACTTCTTCATTGGGCACTAAATCTTCTTCACTGAATTTACCTAAAGTCTGTTTAACAATTTTAGTTCTGCGATCATCTTTATATTTCTCTTTTAACTCTAACGACTCTTCACGAATAATAGATAAAATTCTTGCAGGATCGGCTAAAATACTTTTGAGTTCTTTAATAGAAATTTGCTTCTCTTTGTACTCATTCTCAACTTTTTCTCTCTCTAAACCAGCCAAAGCCGATAATCTCATTTCTAAAATAGCGCTGGCTTGCAAATCGCTAAGCTTGAACTTCTTCATTAAATTCGTGTGCGCATCTTCTTTGGTGTGAGATTTCTTAATGGTAGTAATAACTGCATCTAGATTATCCAGGGCAATTTTTAGACCTTCTAAGATATGAGCGCGCTCTTGTGCTTTAGTGAGCTCATATTGAGTACGACGCGTAATAACTTTTTGTCGGTGAATAATAAAATGCTCTAGCCCAGATTTTAAACTCAACACTTCTGGTTGAATACCATCAATTAATGCCAGAATATTAACATGGAAAGCTGTCTGCATAGACGTCATTTTAAACAGCTGGTTTAAGACTTTCTTAGGATAAGCATCCTTACGTAACTCAACTACAATCCTAATACCGTCTTTATCCGACTCATCCCTAAGATCAGAAATTCCAATAATTTTTTTATTCTTAACCAAGTCGGCAATCTTTTCGATAAGCACAGATTTGTTAACTTGATAGGGGATTTCAGAAACAATAATTCTAAAACCTTTGGAGGCTTCTTCAATCTCGGCTACAGCTCTAATAACAATACTGCCCCTACCAGTTGTGTAGGCCTGTTTAATCTCCCCGGGGTTGTAAATTATTCCCCCGGTGGGGAAGTCGGGCCCTGGAATATGCTTCATTAATTCGTCAATTTCCGCCTCTGGATTATCAATTAGCAAAACTACTGCATCTAAAAGTTCACCTAGATTATGTGGCGGAATATTTGTCGCCATGCCCACTGCAATTCCAACACTACCATTTAAAAAGAGTTGGGGAACTTTAGCTGGTAAAACTTTCGGCTCAAGGCGAGTATCATCGTAATTGGGTGTAAAATCGACCGTTTGTTTGTCGATATCTGCCAGCATATCTTCCGTCATTTTAGTCATCCTACACTCGGTATACCGCTGTGCAGCTGCACTGTCGCCATCGATTGAACCAAAGTTGCCCTGTCCATCGACCAACGGATAACGCATAGCAAAATCCTGTGCCATTCTGACAACTGTATCATAAATTGCCATATCGCCATGAGGATGGTACTTGGCCATCACTTCACCGACCACATTGGCTGACTTTCGATATTTAACATTCGACCTAAGGCCCATAGCGCCCATTGCATACAACACCCTGCGATGAACTGGCTTAAGACCATCACGAACATCAGGCAGTGCCCTGCCCACAATAACGCTCATTGCATAGCTTAAATACGACTGTTGAATCTCTGTTTCGAGTATTCGCGGCTCAATTTTGCCTAATAAATTATGTAGCTCCTTCTCTTTCATCGTGTCTTTTTGTCATTAAAACATTAACACTACCCTGCTCTAGTCACTGCTAAAACCGGCAGTTTAGCTATAACCTACTCACATTATATCCCAAGAATCGATTAACCACTTACCGTCTACCTTCAGCATAGCAAATAATCTTTTTTCTGTAATCGTTTTACTATCTGGTGTTTCTTTGTCTATCTGACCATCTATTTCAATCTTTGTCTCATTTAACTTACGCGTATCAATAGCTTTAAAGTTCTTAATTTCCAAGGCATTATCTAGAACTTGAGCTGGTTTAAATTCCGATTCAGCTTGAGACGTAAGATAAATTTTCATCGCTTCCGCATCTTTATCGCTGTAAGCCTGCACAAATTTAGTCACTACTGCGACAGCCGCATCGATTGCTGCTTTATCTGCCTCTTCGGTTTCCTTGCGATTTAGCAAATCAGCTTCAATTAGAATTTTCACACTGTCAGACATTTCGAATAACTCGCGGGGTAAATTAGCCTGAACCACTCCATTCTTATCTGAGATAAGCAAATTATCGTACGATTCATTCATTTTTTTGCTCAACTTCATAAGCTCATCAATATCCGCAATATCCTTAATCATCCCAGACGCACCATTATCTATTACTTTTTGCAGCTCTCTAAGATACGCCAAATAATCGTCTAAGAAGCTGTTAAGACGATTGACAAAACTATGACCGGAAAAAACATAGCTATTTTCACCTTGAAAATCGTACACCACATCGCGAAGCGCCCGTGAAGCAGAACTTAGCTTTCCCTTAAATCCGCCAGAAGTGTCTGTAGATAAGTCTGAAAATGTTGTTACGCTCGTAAATGAATTAGTTAACTCGACCGTAGCAACCACTACATCGTTCCAACTATTTCTAATGTTTTGTTCGCTAGTAGTCCCCTGTTTTTGGAAAGTATAGTAATAATAAGAAGCTAGACTGCCTACCATCACGATTAAAATACAAACAAAAATAACAATTAGCACCCCCATGGTTTTTGGCTTAGAGGCGCGCCGAATTGCTTCGGCTTTTTGTTCGATAATTTCTCGATTCAATCCGTCTTCCATACAGAGTGATTGGTAGTAAAATCTGCTATTAGAACACTTTTAGTATATCTGTAAATTAACGATTTTTCAATTAAATGACGTCCTCCCCGCACTTCGGTGGCTACAAACATTCCATATGACGCACACCTTGTGCGGGGTTTCCTGTATGGATGTAAAAAGACGGTTATAAAACCGTCTTAATAAGTTATCATATTCGCCATTACTGCACTATCATCTCTCGGTATGTTTTATCACTGTGGGCATTGGACCCAAACTTTCCATCTTGGCCCTGCCCCCTGTATACATAGTGAATACACGACCAAATAATAACGCTAACACCATTGCACAAATTAGAACAGTGATACTTGCCCGTTTCCACTTTCTTTCGACTAAAAGAAAGTGTGTAGCGTCGTGATATTTCCGACAACGCCAGGCGATAGCATTTCCGTTAAACCACATATAGCCCCATACAGCTAGATTGGCTACGACAACCACCAAATGAACATCACCTCCTTCTGGCGTACACCACTGTACAACCATAAGAGCTGTCGCCAGCCAAGCCCAAAAATATATTTTTTGAGCAAACATCCACGGCAGGCACATAAGAACCGCCGGCCAAGAGAAATGCTTAATCTCTTGAGGCACATCATCGTCCTTAGTGCTATTAGTCGATTTTACAGCACCACTACTCTCGCACTCTTGTCTGATGCTAAGGATATCATTCCAAGAGACTGGATAGACTGTTTTTTGGCAGTGGTGGCAAAAACACTTTTCGAACCCAGCATCTAGCAAAACCTCTTTGTGACACGTCTTGCAAAACAATTGACCATCATCCGAGAGGCCACTAGCCATTTCTATTGGTACGCCACATCTCTGGCAAAACTTATCGCCTGCCTTAGATGCTGCACCACATTGAACGCAGAAATTCGCCACTCGTGTTACCGACACTCTTATCACCTCCGGATAAGACAAATCATTTTAAAGAACTAATCGATCAAGTATATCATAGATATCAAATTTATCAATGCCAGACAATGAAAATACCTGCGAACACTACAAGTATTAGCAATATTCCCAAACCAAATGGCCGGTCAATAACCCAATAACACATCACCGTGAACCAAGAAATCTTTACCTTGCTAGTTTCAGGTCTAACATCTAAATTACGATAGCGCATCTCTCGTTACCTCCGGTTGATTTTTAAAAGAACAATTAATAAGTCGTTACTTTACCATCATAACGAACAAATCTAACTTCGGATTCTAATTTCACTTTAGTTTTCAGCGCCACTTTCTTTTTTACCAAGGTAGTTAACTTCAAAATATCTTTGGCAGTTGCTTTCTTAAAATTAATAATGAAGTTGGCATGTTTAGTCGAAACCATGGCGCCACCAATCGATTTTCCCTTCATGCCCGCATCTTCGATGAGCTTCCATGCTGGAGTATCTTTTGGATTTTTGAAAAAACTACCTGCCGAAGGCTGGTGCGGATGCTTAACCCACCGCAATGCTTTTTCTTCAGCTATCCGCATTAAAATTTGTTGACCACTGTCTTTAGCCAACCTTAATTTAGCATTCAAAACAACCAAATGAGGAGCAGTTTTAAAAACCGAATCACGATATTTGAAACCAATTTTTGAAGGCAATATAACGCTAACTTTTTGGGTTTTAATATTAAAAACGGTTACACTAGCAAGCACTCCACTAATCGACTTACCATAACAACCAGCATTGCCCACGATAGCTCCACCAAGACTGCCTGGGATATTAGCTAAAAAATCTATGCCCCCTACATTCTCTTTAGCAAGCGTTCGCACCAACTCGCTTAGCTTATAACCACCCGCTACCACCGCGGTTTTTTTATTTTTATCGACAACAATGTCATCGGCCAAATAATGAATTATTAACCCACGAAAACCTTTGTCATCAAAAACTATATTACTGCCACCAGCTAAGATGAAATATGGAATTTCTAAATTACGAACTAACTTCAAAATTTCGATAAGCGATTCCGAAGTTTTAACTTTTACTAACAAATCTGCTTTGCCACCAACTTTGAACACGCAATAACGTGCTAAAGACTGGTCTAAATAAACCTTGCCCGAATATTCGGAAATAAATTTTTTATATCGTTTTAACACAAAGTTTTATTTATTCTAATCCGGTGACTACATATAAAACTACTAAACCTAGAAGTAGAGCTACCATCTGACCAACCCTAGTAGATAAATTCTTAGTAGCTTTAAGTTCGGCAAATAAGTCGACTAGTGCAATATACAAAAAGCCACCTGCACCAATAGCCACAATATATGGCACTGCCACACTTACGCCTCTTAAAAAGAAATAGCCCAGAATGCCACCTAAAACTGCTACCAGAGCGGATAGAAAATTATACAGCAGAGCCTTTTCCTTTTTAAAACCACTGTGTATTAGCACAGCAAAATCGCCCAGTTCCTGCGGAATTTCATGAAAGAAAACCGCCAATGTGGCAGATATTCCCATAGGCACACTTATTAAAAAAGCAGAAGCAATAATAATCCCGTCTAAAAAATTGTGTAAACTGTCCCCCAGTAACACTGCATAACCGACTGTCTTTTTATTACAATCACCACAATCGTGCCGTTGTTCGTGATGCCAATGTAAGATTTGTTCGAACATTAGAAAAATCAAAATACCGATTAAAACAAAAACTGATGTACTTTTTCCAATTGCTTCGAAACTATCCGGGATCAAATCGAACCAACTCACAGCCAACAATGATCCAGCTGCAAAAGCTACTAGATATGGCAATGATTTCTTAAAAACTTTCTCCTGCCAAACAAAATACAAAAGACCCAACAGTGACACTGCACTAATAGCCAGAGTAGCAATAAGTATCGCTCCCAAAGTAAAATCCATGGTTATATTATATAAGTTATTTGGAGTAAGAAAAAACCCGTTAAAATACGGGTTTCTAAAACAATGGAAAAAACCGACTACTAATTTTGTAATGCCGTTTTTTCTGGATAATTGCCCAATCCCAATGCAGATTTTATCCAAGCTCCACCGGCAATCGCTATACCCACCATTATTAACCATAGTAGACAGGCCATCCCCCATAGCGCGGGGTCTGGTACGACATAGTGAAAGTGATAAATAGCATCACTAATCACTATCATGCCCATAATAGTTGGGCATACAACACCGATTATATAGGTAGTGATGACCACCCAAGTCAGCCATCCCTTCTTTCTCCTGCAACCACTCAAAAAAGAAGTTGCAATCGGAAAAATAAAAAGGGCAACCAATATAACGGTCTTGACGAAAATCGGCAAACCAATGATTGCTTCCTTCATCGCCTATCACCTCGTTCGTTATTAAAGTAATGTGCATTTTAAAAGTGCACACCAATGTTACCATAAATTATGTGGTCCGTCAATCTTATTCCGCTCCCAGAGCTACTTTTACCTATATTCGATCAAATAGATCAATCCCCTCTCTCACTTCAAGAAAGAGCATACTTCATTTGACAAAAAGAAGATTTTATGATATAATTAAAATAAAGTTGGGTTAAGATAGCTGGCAGAGAGATCTATCCTAAAAACAAATATGACGTCCTCCCCGCACAGCGCTTCGCTCGTACGGGGTTTCCTTGGCTCCGCATCTCATGCTAATTCGGCAGTAATGTCTACTCCGCGATCATAGTTATTCTGACGATCGATATACCGCCGAATCTGTTCCTCGTTAAGACCAACACTAGATACAAAGTAGCCAGTGCTCCAGATGCCGCTGTGGGTATATATCTGATCAACAAATTTAAAACGTTGACGAAGATCATTGCTAGTTTGAGTTCTCTAGCCACAGCGGCAATGGCAAAGATCGGCGGTATTTCGATAAGTAGATGGACATGATCGCTCCCCGTGTTAACGTTGTGGAGATACCAGTCTGGGTGACGCTTTAGTACCTTGTAGAGACTTTTGATGAGTTCTGTACGAACATAGTGTGCAAGAAACTTACGACGATACTTCGTCCCCCAGACCAGATGATACTGAAGTTGGTAAACACTGTGATTTAACTGCCGAATTCGCATGCTAACAGCGTAGCACGTCTTCGTGCTACGCTCATTCATCCCCGCACTTCAGTGGCTACAAACATTCCATATGACGCACACCTTGTGCGGGGTTTCCTGTATGGATGTAAAAAAGACAGCCATCTTATGGCTGCCGTTTACAAATTTCCAACTTTTTTAATCATGCATGGATGAATGATCTCAAAAAATTAGTCACCCACTCGCTACAAGAGGGGCATTCTTTGAGATGATTCGTCACCCCAGGGTTAGTGCGAAGATCCATTCTCCCAATATCATCATCAGGTGATATAGCTTCAAAAGCTATTTTGACCTCTTCGCATGTCCATACCTTTAAATCACTCATTTTCATTCTCCAAAAAACTATTTATAGAGTTAGATATTATTTGTCTAGGTTCAAACCTGCTACTAATTTGTGGCTCTGGGATTGTAATATATATTGCCTTAGTAGTCAAGCCAGACGCTGCTTCAGCCTTTTGAGCAGCATTAAAAAGGGCGTTAGCTGCGCTAACAAACCCCCGATTATCTGGATCATCGAACTGTTTTTTATCGATGCCAATTACCAATGGATTTCGATCGACTGCCACTGTCTTAATCTGCCAAAAATAGCGCTGTTTTTCTTCCTTTTCTCCCTTTACAGAAATCAAGTCAATTTTTTCTTCAGCATCTTGCTTAGGTGTTGGAAACTCTATTTCGTGCCCACTTTTTTCCAGCACGCTAACAGTGGCCAACAACCCCCGTACTCCCCTAACGATACCCTCGTCTTCTGCGTCCACAAATGTTAATTTTTCGAGGGTTTGACTTAGTCGGTCTAAACAGAAATTAACAATTAGGACAGTAGCCGGCTGGGATTTATATTGCAAAAAATATCTAGCTAACCCAATTTGCCAACCCGCTTCGACAAGAGCTAAATTCTTTTCGTTCGTTACCGCCTCCCTGCTCAATCGTTGGCAGGCAGAGTTAATAATTAAACTACTATCACAAACTAGCTCAATAATTGATTGATCCTCCAAATATCCATCATTTTGCTCTAATAACTGTCCTTTTAACACATCCACCTCTTTGAAATAGCTATCTCTGTCTATCGATTTGCTTAAAAACCTATTTTCGATTGGTTTTAATCTATGCACCACTTCTTTCGCCACTAAGTAGCTGGGGTCATTTTCTAGATCATCCTCTAAATTAACAACCGAACTTTCTCTTTCTCCCATAACTCTTTCTTTAATAATTAGATATGTGACAAAAACAGTGATAACCAAATCTTCATTGTCTACAGAACTATTATACCTCCCAACTAAGCCAAACACCTCGACTAAGTATGTCTGGGATATACCCAATGCAGACAATTTGTTTAACCTCCCACTGAGCAAAGTGAGCTAACTTTACGCTCATTGTTTGGAGCTTTAAAAAGACCACTGCTAGACAGAATACTCGAAAATAGCCCACTGGGGTTGCATTTATCCTTAATGTCTGTTAACCTTGTTAGGCAGATCTGGTTTTGTTATATCAATAATATTTGAGGAGGTCCCATGGATCAAGACAATAACATGACTCCTGCTTCTGATGATACTAATCAGGAAGCAACAGTAACTCCTTCCGTCGAAACTAACGAGGAAGAAACTTCTACAGAAGGCACAGAGCAAGCTGCTCAGCCAACAGAAGAAGTTGCTCAGCCAACGACAGAAGAAGCTTCCGGCGATGCCGGTATGGCGAACTAATCGTCTGAGGAATAAGATATAACAAATAGCTGGCAGACGCCGGCTGTTTGTTTTATTACCATAAGAAAAACCACCCGTTAGGGTGGAATTTAGTTTTAGCTTCAAGGAAGATTATATCACAGCCCCCTGGCAAGATACTCTTTGCCTCTACCAACATCGGTGTTGACAGGAACTCCCTGGCGACAAAGTGGGCACTTTTCTGCATCCCATGCAGCCAGCGTGGTATTCACAAGAGCAAACAACTCAGGAACATCAGCGACATCCTGTGGCGTGACATCGCAAAGATTCCATAAAACACCCAACCCTATAACATTACCGCCAGCAGCACGAGCTGCTTCCACAACCTTTTTAGCTGTGTCACCGGGCGTAAGCACATCATCTACTACTAATGTCTTCTTTCCTGCCAGAAGCTTGGCATGGCATGGTTTGATGATAAAGGATTCTCCGTCATCAGCTTTTTCGGCGTATATGCTTAAAACCTTACTGCCCATGATATCTATCAAATGGTACGCCACCCATTGTGATAAGATTATCCCTCCTAATGCCGGAGCTATAACCACTTCAATGCCGTTATTAGCGAACTGTACTGCGATTCCTTCACATACTTCTAACATCTCACGGACATGAGGATAAATAGCGTACTTATTAACATAAGTCTCCCCGTGCTGGCCAGAAGTATAAACAACATGACTATCGGTAATAATCGCGCCCATTTTTTTCAATAAGTCGATTATTTCTTGTTCGTTCATCCTATTGCCTCGTTTTCTGATGTAATGTGATAATTGTTAAAGAATAAACTCAGATCTGAACTGGCTCAGAAGTTTTACCAAAATCCGGATTTTTAATCCATTCCCCAAGACGTTGAATCATACTGGCGGGTACCCCAAAATTAAGACAGTTAGTCCTCACGGTATGATGAGTAAGTAGAAAGGAAGCTAATATGTCTAAATCAGTAATAAGCAAAGAGATAAAAGAGCAGATACTTAAACGAGTTAAAGATGATGGGGTATC
>JAHITC010000023.1 GCA_018817805.1 Patescibacteria group bacterium | reverse complement strand
TGGGCGCGATCATAAACTGTCTCAGCCACACCCATGCTGGCAAGCCCCGGTCGATAAAAACTGTTGAAAGCAGCCTGTACATTTTCTAGCCCCCAACCCCACCACGGATGAGCCGTTACGGCTTCTCGCAAAGCCGACCACGCTAATAAACGAGATTTGATTGAATCACTCTGTAAGTCGAATTGGATTAAGCGCGACCAAACGGCTTTTTCTGACCAACCTATAATAGCTATCGTTATAACTGGTAGTATTCCCCACCATAACTTGTTCCATTGCCAATTAATTGATTTCTTATAAATCGACCAACTACCAATTATTAAAATTATTCCTCCCACCATTAAACCTAATAGTGGACCTCTAGAAGCTGTGAGCAATAAAGCAATTAGTTGTAAAATAGCCGCTATAAAATAAGTGATTCTCTGAACTTTTCCTTTAGCATAAAGCCAAAAATACACCGTTAGAAATCCTGTAATAAGCAATAATGTGCCCAAGAAAATGGGGTTACCCATTAGACCACCGACGCGAGCACCACTAGCTATTCGATAAATCCAACTAAACCCTAGCCATTGACTAATAGAAAAAACAGCCGATAAAGTACCAACCCAACTCATAACTGCCAACAACTTTAACCAACGCACTCTTTCTCGTAATAAAAGTAGCAATAATAATAAAAATATCCATAAACCAATGAAAAAGAAAAGGCCGTCTCCACGACTAATGCTGCCCCAAAAACTGCGGCTTTGTTGCACGCTCGTTAATAATGAAATTGTGGCCGTTCCTAGCCAAGCTAAAAATAACCAAAGAATCGGAGTCTTCCACCAAGCATAAACAAAATGCCAACGACTCGTTAGCATTGTCCCAATCATCAGCAGCGTTAACCAAAACATAAAAAATAATAACCGGCCGAAACTAAATGGATAGGTAATATTTGCATATGCTGTTACTGGCAACAATAAGATTAACCACAAGGCAATATCTGTTAGAAAATTACCATCAGTTAACTTAAACCATTCTATTAGTTTCATAACGATGCCTTTAGTTCTAGGAGGGAAGATTTTACTCCCGCATTATTTGGATCTAATTCAAGCGCTTGTTCGTACCAAATAATAGCTTGTTCCTTGTCACCAATCTGTTGATAAAAACCAGCTAATATAACCACAAAACCATCGTGAGTTGGTTGATCAGTAATTCTCTGTTTTAATAAATTAATAAAATGTTGCTGTTTTTTCTGTAAATATTTGAGGTATAAATCGGATAACTGATAATATACACTCATGGGAGCTGCTGGATTATTAGATGCTCGTAAATAATGTTTTTCGGCAACAGTATATTGACCCATCTCTGATAAAATATTGCCTAGTTCGTAATTAGAAGAATAATCTATTTTGGAAGCTCTAGCCGAAACAACCCTATATAACCGCAAAGCAGTTTTATCATCTCCCGCTAAGCGCGCCTGAGAAGCCTGGCTGGACAACTGATTTAAGGGCACAAAATCGTAGGCCAAGTTAAAACCGACAATAGTTAACAAACCCAGCAAAGCCAAAATTGCTCCCGTTCTCGCCCAATTATTCTCTCGCCAATTATCTTTAGTGGGCAATTCAGTCCAACGCTTAATACAACGGCGAATAGTGTTTTGTATGTTCATTCGATAGTGCTAGATTTTAATGGTAATTTTGCCAATCTGGCTTCTAATTCGCTAACCTTAGCAGCATCGCCTATTAATTGATAATAACTAAGCGCAGTACCTAGAATATTGCCAGACCTAGGCCCTGCTCTTAATCCTTTTTTAATTACTTCACCAAAGATCTGCAATTTCGCAGGTTGTTCTTCTTTTGGCCACATTTGGTAAATACTTAGCAAATTACGATAGGCAAACTCATAACGAGGATAGATGTTAATCGCTTGCAAATACATCTCTTCTGCTCCCGAATAGTCATTTTGATCACGCAAAATATTACCCAACCCATTAACTGCAACGTAGTCATTAGGATGGTTTTGAATAATTTCCTGATACTTGGTTTTAGCTTCAGACAAATCACCAGCCGTATACAGAGCCTGTGCTTCTTTTACTGCCAAAGAAGTGGGGTAGCTCAGCACTTCTGGGCTACGATAGATAATCCAAGCATTAATTCCCCAAATTAGAGTAGAGATTAAACCAACAGCGATAATTATTTTCCACCAATGTTTGGTAATAATTGTCCAGCAAGAAATTTTCATAATTATATTATACTTAAATATTTAAATTTTGTTCTGTCGTCCTAGATCAAGTTCAATATGACAGATAAAAATATGATCTCATGGCTTAAGGGGGCATTTCTGCCCCCTTAAGTTTTGCCATTACAGATTAAGGCTGAATTTCAAGCAGAGAGAACTAGGCGATAATGCTCCGAGCACCTAATGGGAAGTTCTTAATTAACCAACCATTGGTGAAGTCTCCAGAGGAGTTAGGAGTAGTATCGACAGTTCCAGCATTGTCTGCCATTGCTGCACTGTGACTGATAGCTGAGAGATCTGACCAGATAAACTCAACATCAGCAGTGTCAGTAACGCCAGTACCAGTCAACGCTAACACAACAGAATATTCATCGTCGGTAACATCGTCGTCACCTAATTTGAATGTTCCGTCAGTCTGCGCAGTGGTGTCACCTAATAACTCTACTGCAATAGAATCATCATCTGCAGCAGCGAAGTTAGCACCAGTTGTACCGCTGAACGTCCAGTTGGTTGTAGCACCAGCTGAAATATTCTGTTCACCGGCTTCTGGTTGGGTAGCACCCTCGGTATCACCAAAGTTCAAGAAGACCCAAGTAGTGACGGTACCAACAGTACCGCTACCACTACCTGTACCAGCCACATCGTTTGTGCCCTTGGTCTCCATAGTAGTTCTGGCGTCCGCAGCAGAGTTACTTACGCTTCCAGTCATACCGCCAAGACCGGCGATTAAGACCTTCGACGCAGTAATGTCTACTGAATCTCTTGAAAGAGTAAACCCTCCGACGTTAACATTACAGTTAGACGTACCAGCGTCAGTTACGCTGATCTGGAAAGTTAATTTCTTCAAGGACGCAGGTCCACGGCTATCTGCTGTCACCTTGAATTTATACAAGACGTTAGAGATGCCAGGAGTTAATGCGGATGTTAATCCAGCATTGTCTGCGCTTACAGTTAGCAATGTCTTATACAAGACATGGGTAGCTGCTATGGTATCAGCTGTACCAGCTGATGTTTTAGCTACCCCTGAAGATAGACCAACTGCAGCAAACTCGGTGCCGCCGGCACCATAGTCGAAGCTAACTTCAATTTGATCACCAAAGTCAGCTGACTCAGAAGCGATCTCATAGAAGTCTGCCTTGGCAGTTATGATCGCACTAGAATTCTTCGCGATGTACATAGCCATGTTGTCATACACGGCTGTAGTAGTGCTAGGGGAAACTGACATTGTTGCTGTAGTACCATCCTGTTTTGGATATTCAATAGTCAGATTCTTAATGGAATCCCATTGATCCATCGAGGAGCCCCAGTCAGCTAGCAGCAAAGTGATCTTAGTAACGGACATTGGCTCGTTTACGGCAGTTAGTTTCCACTTGCCCACCACGTTACCGGTAGTTCCCGACAACATAATAGCAGCAGTTGGACTAGAGCCATCCAAAGCCAAACCAACACTACCACTAGCAGTTACTGTCAAAGTACCAGCCGACCCATTAGCAGTATCAGTAATTGCGTTGCCAGTATCAGCTCCAGTAACAGTAGCTCCATCAGCAACGACAGTAAGAGCATGTGTGCCACCAGCAGTTGCACCAGAAGCTAAGTCACCGACAAAGATCCAATCGATCTTGCCACCTTTAGGTACCCTAATGGTTTGCGTCAAAGTGAACGTTTTAGTGTCAGTTGCACCGCCGCCACCAGTTGGGTTCTCAGTGTTGGAAATCATAGTTTCGTAACTAGCATTACCATCTAAGTCGGCCCAAAGTTCGGCATTATCAATGTTGGCCATATCACCAGTGGTACCGTCTAAGGTATCGGTAATGATTACCGCGGTAATTAAGACGTCTTCGCCCGATGCCGTAGCATCGAAGGAGAAGGAACCCCAAGTATAGTCTTGTGCTCCGACAATTACAGCACTCGTAGGTGGGTTACCCAACATACGTACGACTAAAGCACCTGCTTTGAGGGTCATAGTATTGCCCGCCGAAGCAAAGCCAGTTGGAGTAATTGTGTTGTTAGATAGAACACCCTTACAGGTCATGTCAGCTGCTCGATAGAGCTGAATAGCAATAGTATCGTCAGCTTCCCAGTCGGTGCCTAGACGCACCTTGAAACCAACTTTAGTGGTACCTGCTGGGAGAACCTGAGTACTACTATAGGTAAACTTAGGATCAATCGCAGTTGTACCAACTACGGCCAAACCATCAGCGCCATCTACTGGGCCAAACAAAGTATTACCAGTAGTCATATCGACCAAATAAGCATTGGTCATATCAGCAAAGGTAAGAGTATTACTACCACCGTCATCTGCCAAGTCACCTCGAACAATAACGTCCGAGATCCTGGTTTGTTCGCCAAGGATTTGCCAATCCCACACCGCCAGCAAGATATTGTCTCCTGACGAAATGTTGCCGGTTGGAGGAGTTGAAGCACTCTTGGAAACAGTTACAGCGCCGGAATTAATGGTCTGGTTGTAGTCACCTTGACCAAGATTGTTAGATCCGCCTGATTGTACACCCCAGTTAGCAGCCGCAGCCGCTGTTGGAGTAATGTAGAAACCATATAATTTGCCCTTACCATCAACAAGATAGCTAGAGCCATCGGCGATATCTGCGTTAACAGTTAAGGCCACACCACTCACGATATCCAATTGGATTCGCAAACGGATAGCCACACCTTTATCCAGCGAAATATTCACTGGGAAGGAAGCCTTATTGCTGGCATCCCAAGTTGTAGCTATACCTAAACTCGTGTTATTGGTTACATCCCAAAGTTCGATATTGTTTGTGTCACCAACTGCGGATGTACCCGCTTTAATGACAGTAATTCTGTCAATATCGATACCTTCGGTTGAACCAGCAGTAATTTTGAAGGTGTTAACAACGACATCAGTATCTCCTACATCAGGAGTAGTATCAGCCACTGATCCATCTTCGGTTACAGCGATTGATCCAATAGTAACAGCTACAGCAGTCATAAGATTACCATAAACGGGAGCCCCGTTTACGCTAGTAGCGTTACCTACGATATCAGTGTTAACAGCAATTCCTAATGAAGCTGTTAAACCAGTAGTAGCGGCACTGGCAAAACCAGCCCGTATAAAGAAGTCCTGCGAACCGGTTACTGTTAACTGAGGAGAAAAGAAGACCTGGGCTCTAGAATTGGCATCAAAGCCACCAGCAGTATTGCCCACCTGAACACCATCAGCAGTCCGAATTTCTATATTCTCTACATCGGTATCGGCAGTCATGCCAGTCCGAGTTACATAAATAGAAGAAATGCTGGCTGTAGTTCCGGCAGCAGCAGTAAGAGTGAACCTGGTAAAGTTCGCATTACCAGATTTGGCCACGCTAGCAGCTGCTGGAGTAACACCCGACAAAGCCACAGACAACCCGCCACTCACTGGAGTGGAAGTTCCACCATCAACAATTAGATCGGTGAAAATATCCGAACCTGCTCTACCAAAGTAAACACCATTTTTGTATTGACGTAACCAGTTCATATATTCCAATACTGGCTGGTAACGCAATCTGTAAGTACCATCGGCAAGGCCGGTGGCCATTTTGACATCCCATGTCATGGTGATATTTTCACCATTTGGAACATCAGCCCCTTCGTAGTAGACAAACCGGTTATTGTTTAACACAAAACTGGATGAATCTAAGAATGAAGGAGTACCGTCCATGGTAGGAGTTTGGCTACCAATCGCAAACGATCCAACTGGAACTTGTTTTCCATCTGTTGGGGCAGGAAGCGATGATTTAGCCTTAATGGTCATACCAGAACGGTTGACTAGTGTAAGCGTCATGGATACTGTATCACCAGCACTGACGCCAGTAATCTGGGTTGCTGGGTTACCTTGAGAATCGGTACCAACGGTTCCATTTTGACTTACCCATTCGTAGTATCTGTATGTAGCGGCTGCGGCACCTGTGGGCATCATTACGAAGCCAAGCACTAAGCTTGCCGTGGCCAACCACGCTGTAATTTTTCTGAAATTATTCGACATTTTCTGTTTAAAACCTAATAAATAATTATGACGTTTATGTTAGTTTATCTCCGTGCTTAAACGACGAATTCCAACGTTTAAAAACGGTTTTTCGCATCGAGCTTAGCAAGGGAAATTTTATCTTGCGGTGCCCTCGGTCCAAAAGCGAAAATATTCCTGGTTGTAAAACGGAATAACTGATTAATTTCTAATTAAGAGGTGGTATCGGTGTATCGATTACCACTTTGCCATTAACTACAATCTGATATGCATTAATTTCATTACCGACAATATCGCCCATGATAATTACAAAATCTGTACCAATGTATTGGGATAAAATCGAAACAGAAGTTACGTTTTTAATTAAATAAATGTTACCGTTGCTGTAAATAGCTGGTTGGCCACTAGAAGTAATTAATCTACCGGTAATTGTTTGTCTGCCTTGCAAAAGTGGAGTAGCTGTTTCTGGTTTAGCAATATTCGTAGGTTTAGCCACGACACTGTTATCTAATGTGTCAGCATTGTCCTTAACTAATTTAGTAGCATCAGCATCTAAAGTTTCTCTAATGGCTACCACTGCTTTTTTAACGTTTTCACTCTCTGTTTTTTTATCTAGAGAGCTTAGAATTGCTTTTTGGTCGCTAAGCAGGGCGCTGAATTTATCTAGTAGCACACTGGCTGGTTCGTCGCTTCCTTCTGTGGGAGCAACTTTCTCTAGAGCTACTTTAGCATTAACCAAAGCAATTTGAGATTCTTTTAATACTTTAACTAAAGCCTCGCCACTATCCGCCGAAGACTCTAGGTGGCGCATTCTTTCGTCAGCGATGTTCAGCTTAACTTTAGCCCTACTAACTGGGTTGCTAATAAAAGCTATCTCGATACTTTCTAAAACTTTCTTAACTGGGAAAAGTATATCGGTAGGTCTGGCCCCTTGGGCCAATGCGCCGGTAATAACTGAGGATGCGAATACAACCATCATCATGGTTACAGTAGCTGGCATTGAAAAAGAAATCTTATCTGGAAGCAATGCCTTTTTAAGCGATTTTAACGATACTAAAACGCTAGCTTTCTGTTTGCCTGCAATAATTGCATCAGCTAGCTCGACTTGCCCAACCATTCTAAACACCTTGTCACGAATTGCTTGTTTTTTTGTAAACGACAAATCCGCTCTTTTTCCAAGAGTTCGTAAGCTTTCCTCTAAGTGTTCGGATGAATGATTAGTCATTGTTTTATATATAAATAAAAAGTGTTCTGCCCCCGGCAAAACCTTGGTTTTAACTTAGATGTTAACTAATTGTTCCTAATCCCCCACTGTAGGAAACTAAGATAGCTCCTTTTTTAGCGCGGCTAATGCTCTGTT
>JAHITC010000022.1 GCA_018817805.1 Patescibacteria group bacterium | reverse complement strand
TGATCGCCATTAATTTTAATGAGGGATTTGCGAGAGCGATAGAATTTTAACAAAGCCTGCGATTTAGTTTTAAAAACTTTAATTCTCTCGCTAACGGTGCTGGCCTTCATGTCATCGGCTCGTCCTTCAATTTTGGCCCTGCTTATAATTCTTTTTTTAGCAATTGTGGTTGGCAGATCGATGAACAACATAACAGCAGTGCGGTTGGCTTTAGTCTCGGCAGCAATAAGTTTTTTGGCTTGAGTTAAAGTGCGAGGATAACCATCGAAGATAATTCTTTGACTGGAAGAAATCTTTAGAATAAATTCTTTCATTAGCCCAGAGCTAATTGTTTCTGGAACTAGTTTGCCTTCTTCCATAATTTTTTTAACTAACCCTGCCTTGGCATGTTTGGTTTCGACTACCTCGCGAAGTAATCCCCCCATATTCATATGCCTTGCTGATAACTTCTCTGCTAACAGTTTAGCTTGCGTACCTTTGCCTGAAGCGGGACCACCATACAATATAATATCAGGGTGCATACTAGAGGTTCTCATACTTCTTCATAATTAACTGAGCTCTAACTTGGCGCATGGTTTCTAGGGCCACACTAACCACAATCAGTAAGCTAGTACCGCCCAAAGTTAAGCCTGGCATCTTAATAAATGCCTGGACTAAGAGAGGTAAGATAGCGATTAGAGCTAAGAAAATTGAACCTGCTAAGGTGATTCTATTACTAACAAAAGATAAGAAGTCGATGGTTTGTTTTCCGGGTCTAATACCAGGAATAAAACCACCAGATTTCTGCAAATTTTCGGCTACATTGCTGGGCTTAAAAATTACCCAGGTATAAAAATATGTAAAGAAAACAACTAATAGGAAGTAAGCGATGGCATAGAAAACCTGATTATCGAACAGTGTAGTTGTAAAAGCAGCTGCATCTGCTAGCCATGCGCTTCGAGCGCCGGCCACAAGTGAAGCTAGTAAGCGAGGGAAAACCAACAGTGATAAAGCAAATATAATAGGAATTACTCCTGCCTGGTTTACCTTTAATGGTAAATGGGTAGTGGTTGTGCCCATTAATCGATTGCCACGTGCCCTGCCTGCATAAGAAACTGGGATATTACGCTGGCCTTCTGTTACATACACCACGAAATATATAGTGGCGAGAGCTAACAGAGCAAACACCAACATCTTAGTAAATTGTCCGATTTCAAAAGTTGCGACGGCAGTAGTCAATATTTCTGGAAGCTGGGCCACAATACCAACAAAGATAATTAATGAAATACCATTACCAATGCCAAATTCACTAATCAATTCTCCTATCCACATAACTAGCATTGTGCCAGCCGTAACGATTAACAAAATGACTAGTAATCGAGCGATGCTTAAATCGTCTAAGATTTTAAACTCCGATCGTTGTAGGATCGAAATCATGCCATACGATTGCATAAAGGCCAACGGCACCGTTAGGTAGCGGGTATATTGGTTCATCTTCCGTCGACCATAATCCCCTTCTTTAGACAGTGCTTCCATCGAAGGCAAAGCCATTGTCATTAGTTGGATAATAATCGAAGCATTAATATATGGGGCAACGCCCATGAGGGCAATCGAGAAATTACCTAGCGAGCCTCCAGAGAAAATATCTACTAAGCCCAGGAATTGATTTTGGGCGAATAGCTGAGACAACTGATCTAAATTAACTCCTGGAATTGGAATTAATGATATCAACCGAAACACTAATAATAGAGCTAGCGTCCAAATTACTTTGTTACGGAGATCTTTGTGTTTAAATAATTGAGTAAAAATAGACCACATATTTATTCAACAATAGTTACTTTACCACCGGCAGATTCTATCTTAGTTCTGGCGCTAGCAGAGATTCGATTTGCCTCTACTTCTATTTTTTCACTAATTTCGCCAGAACCCAAGATCTTTAATGTAGTTTTAGCTGGCAACTTACCACTAGCTTGCAGTGCTTTGATGGTAATTTTGCCATTTTCAGATAACGCTACTAGTTGCCCTACATTTAAAGCCCGAACTTTTTCTCGGCTTATAGAACGAAAACCTTTACGTTTTGGCATTCTGCGACTGAATGGAGTTTGGCCTCCCTCGAACCTAGCGGGGACACTTCCCCCGGTTCTAGATTTTTGGCCTTTAGTTCCACGCCCAGAAGTTTTTCCACGCCCACTACCATCACCCCTGCCTACTCGTTGAGCTTGCTTATGGCTTTTGGTGCTAGCTGTAATTTCATCAATACGCATAATATTCTGGATAATTTATTCCTTTAAGCTGCGAATTCTTTTAATTTCTTTGACGCTAGTTAGCGAATTCAAGGCATCGATGGTAGCGATGGCATTACTAGTTTTATTTTGTGAACCCATCATCTTAGCTACTGCGTCTTTAACACCAGCTAGCTGCAAGACGATTCGCACAACTCCACCAGCAATAATACCGGTACCAACAGATGCTGGCTTAATTAAAACCTGAGCACTTTTATATGTATGTAAAACTGGGTATGGAATGGTGGAATGTTTAATTGGGAGAATAACTAAGCGTCGTTTGGCCGAAGTGCTAGCTTTAGTAATAGCCGTACTAACATCGCCAGCTTTACCCATGCCCCAACCAACCTTTCCCTTACCATCACCAATAACCACTAGAGCCCGGAAGCGCATTCTTTTGCCACCTTTAACAACACGGGTAACCCGATTAATCTCAAGAACTCTCTCGGCAAACTCTTTTTCTTCCGGTCTTTTATACATTGGTCTATTCATTATTTAGAAAATTAAACCTGCTTCCTTTGTGCCCTCGGCAAAGGCTTTCACTTGCCCATGATATCTATATCCCTTGCGATCGAATTTAACTTTTGTAATGCCTGCCTTAACAGCTGCTTGCCCTAAAGTTTGACCAATTTTATTTGCTCCAGCAACGTTGTTCTGCGGTTCCTTGGTTTTTAGTTGCAAAGTAGAAGCACTAGCCAGCACGTTGCCGGAAACATTATCAACAATTTGACCATAAAAATGATGTAGGGTGCGGTGCACCATCAAGCGTGGCAAATCTGTGCTACTAAGCCGCGCCTTAATGCGACGCGAACGTTTCACTCTCCTTGTAATTTTATCATTATTCATAAAGTTCTATACTTTAGCGGTTTTGGCAGCTTTACCGGCTTTACGTCTGACTACCTCTTCTTTATATTTAATACCTTTACCTTTATATGGTTCTGGCTTCTTTGTCGCCCTAATACTGGCTGCCATTTGGCCGACAGTTTCTTTGTCGATGCCAGATACTATAACTTCGTTTTTAATAACTTTAATTTCTGTGCCAGGTAGAATTGGGAGATGCACTTGATGAGATAGACCTACATTTAAAACTATCTGATCGTTTTGAACTTCGGCTTTAAAACCAACACCAGCAATTTCTAATATACGTTCGAATCCTTTTTCGACTCCTGTAACCATGTTAAAAAGTTTGCTTCTAGTCAACCCGTGGGCAGCTTTGGTAGGTTTATCTTCTGAAGTTCTCTTAACTGCTAACGCATCGCCAGTACGTTCGATAACGATATTCTTTGGCAACGTCCATTTAAGCTCTCCCTTTTCCCCTTTAACAGTTAGCAAACCATCTACGATGCTAACATCGACTTGGGTTGGAACTTCTACAATTAATCTTCCTATTTTAGACATAATTTACCAAACCTTAAATAATACCTCGCCACCTAACTGTGCTTTCTGGGCGGCCTCAAGAGTCATTAATCCTTTAGAAGTGGAGATAATAACATCTTCTATTCTAGAAATTGGTCGCTTAGTTAGTTGGTTAATACTCCGGTAGATACGATGACCAGGGGTACTAATTTGCTTAAAACCGTGAATAACTGGTTGCTCATTGTAATATTTAAGAGACAAAACTAGCTGAGGTCTTTTTTTGCCTTCAACTTCTTCCACTGCACTAGTATTTAAATAACCTTCAGCTACTAGAATATTTGCAATCGCTTCTTTTATTTTTGAAGTTGGTAAAACAACAACGGTTTTGCCTACTAAATGGGCGTTGCGGATTCTTAACAATATGTCAGCGATTGGATCGATATTCATTTATTTAGAATATTTAATATTACACATTACCATGAGGCCTTTTTAATACCAGGAAGCATTCCTTGGCTGGCCAGCTCTCTAAAACAAATTCTACAAATTGCGAAATCTCTAAGATACCCCTTACCCCGACCACAAATTTTGCATCGGTTAACTTTCCGCGTTTTAGCATACTTTGGGTTTACTCGATTCGCTCTCTCAATTAATGCTTGTCTTACCATAATTATTTATTCTTATTCTTAAAAGGAAATTTAAGTTTTGTTAACAATTTCTTGGATAGTTCATCACTATTGGCATTGGTCACGATAGTAACAGCTAACCCAAAAGTCTTTTCTACATTATCTAGAACGATCTCTGGAAAAACAATGTGTTCTTTGATGCCAATAGTGTAGTTGCCGCTGCCATCAAAAGCAGAATCGGGAATGCCCTGAAAATCTCGGACACGAGGCAGAGCAATGTCCACTAATCTACTCAGAAAATCGTACATCCTTTTGCCTCGGAGCGTTGCGGTGACACCTATCGGTGAACCCTCTCTAAGCTTAAAGGTGGCTATCGATTTCTTGGCTTTACGCATAACGGGTTTTTGACCAACAATTTTAATTAAATCGGCAGATATCTTTTCTAGATAATTCGAATCTTTAAGAGCAGCTCCAGCTCCAATGTTAATTGAAACTTTAACAATGCGAGGAACAGCTTCGATAGATTTGACCTGCAACTCTTTTCGCAACTCTATCCTTGCCTGGTTATATTGTTTTTTGAAATTATCCATAATTTTACAGTACGCTTTTACATTTTTTGCAAACTCTTTCTTTTGTTCCTCCAGGATTTAATTTGTAGCCTGTTCTAACTGGTTTACTACCACAAGGTTGGCAAACTAACATTAACTTAGAGATGTTTATGGCCATGGCTGTTTCTACAATGCCACCAGCTTGTTTGCCTCTAGCTTTGGTGTGGCGCTTCACTATGTTAATCCCGTTAACTTTAACCTTGGAGTTTATGGGGTCGACAGAAGTAACCTTCCCGGTTTTACCGCGATCTTTTCCTTTTATAACTAAAACTAAATCTCCTTTTTTAATCTTCATTTAAAGAACCTCTGGTGCTAATGAAATAATTTTGGCATAACCCTTGTCTCGCAATTCCCTGGCCACTGGGCCAAAGATGCGAGTTCCCCGGGGTAATTTATCTTTATCAATAATGACAGCTGCATTTTCGTCGAAACGAATATATGAGCCGTCCTTGCGACGTATTTTGTGACGTTGGCGGACAATAACTGCTTTAACTATTTCTTTCTTTTTGACTAGCCCTCTCGGTGTAGCTTCTTTTACGGAAGCTACAATGATATCACCTATGCAAGCATAGCGTCTTCTCGAGCCACCAAGCACCTTAAAACAACCAATCATTTTGGCACCTGTGTTATCTGCAACTTTTAATCTAGTTCCTTCTTGAATCATATAATTAACTTTGTTTAACTACTTCGTTATCCTGCTCGACGGAATCAATAGATGGCATCACATCGACAGGCTTATCGACACTAATTAAAATCCAACGCTTTAATTTACTAATTGGGCGCGACTCTTCGATAGTAACTATGTCGCCTAATTTAGCGGTACTCTCTGGGTCGTGCACTAAGAATCTACGCGTACGACGCATCTTCTTGTCGTAAAGCGGATGAGTTATAAACGAATCTACTGCAACAACAATAGTTGAATTCATTTGAGTGCTCATCACCTTACCCGTCTTGTGTTGACGCGTCACGGTGTGCTTTGGGTTGATGTTAGATTTTATCTTATTGTCCTTCATTGTTTTCATTAGAATACTAAAATCGAATAATTAAACTTTTTTACTTTTAGGAGTGGTATCTACTCCGAGCAATGCTCGCTCGCTTTTAACAGTTAATAATCTGGCTAAATACTGTTTAAGCGCCCTGAGTGATCGGTGGTTCTTGGTACGATGCATTAAAATCTCGGCACGTGTTTCTGCAATCTTATGCTCTGTCTTAACAACTTCCTTCCGAAGCTCGCTAAATTCTAATTTTCTTACTTTTTCTAATTCCATTGTTATATATTAACGTTTAATAGCTAGCCTAGCCTTAACTGGCAACTTATATGCAGCTAATTTCATAGCCTGTCGCGCATCTTTTTCGGTTACTCCTGACATTTCAAACATAACAGTGCCAGGTTTAACAGTTGCGACATAGTGGCTGACAGCTCCTTTACCTCCACCCATGCGGGTTTCGTTAGGAGTAGCTGTTACTGCCTGCTGAGGAAAGATGCGAATCCAAACCTTACCTTCTCTCTTAATAAACCTAACCATTGCTCTACGGGTGGCTTCAATTTGACGTGCAGTAATCCACCCCCTACCAAGAGATTTCAAACCATAGTCGCCGAAAACAACTTCATTGCTACGCGTAGCAATCCCCTTCATGCTACCACGATGTTGTTTTCTGAATTTAACTTTCTTAGGAAGTAACATGATTAGTTTCGGTTATTTTCTATTGGAGTATTATCCATTTCTTTTTCACCCTCTTTGAAAACCCAGACTTTAACCCCTATGGTGCCGTATGTAGTATTAGCGGTACATTGGGCATAGTCGATGTAGTTCCTTAAAGTATGAAGAGGAATTTTTCCATAAATAAACATTTCTCTGCGGGCAATTTCAGCTCCGTTTAACCTACCGGCTATATTGATTTTAATGCCATCAATTTTATGACGTTTGGCGGCTTCCATCACACCTCGAACAGCTCTTCTAAATGGAATGCGTCTTTCA
>JAHITC010000021.1 GCA_018817805.1 Patescibacteria group bacterium | reverse complement strand
TGTCGCAACTGCCTATAGGGAGTTATTATCACTGGAATAGTAATGTTAAGATCAGCGATAATGGTCTTGGTTTGGTTTGGCAAGGTAAAAGAGAGCGCGTTCTTGGGCCAGGCAATCGTGGTTATAATATCTTAGCTGCAGGAATTTTCCCCATAAATGCCGACATTGGAGATGCTTTCCAAATATTTCCTTATGACGGAACCCAAAGAAGGCGACTGCCAGATCTTGCCGACGATGGTTTTGTAATCTTTAGCAATTGGCTAGGAGGAACATCTACCAATTATGGGATTTTTGGAACTAGGGCATTTAAGAATGCACCCATGTTCTCTATCTTTAATCCAGCTGGCATGGATCTAGCGGCCACTTTTATGAGGTGAGACCAAAACTTTAATCTCAAAACTAAAACCCGATTACGTATAATAATCGGGTTTTTTGTTGTTTTGCCCACAAGGCATGTTGATTCGAATAATTTGTATTTGGGATTTCGCTTCTAATCTATACTGTTTACATCTTCAGGTGGGTTTAATTTGCTAGACAGTTCTGCAATATATTGTAGAATTTTAGTAGCATCTGTATCAACAGATAATCTAGGTTGCCAACCGGAGTCAACTGCTATGGGGTTGTAATCTACTTCGCCATTAGGCCTTAGTTCAATTTCTGCAATGAAACTATGTTCTGTCCAGTATCCAAATGGTTGCCAGAAAGCAAAATTACCCAGTGAGTAAAAGATTAAACCATTCTTGTATTCTTCCACGCCATTGGCGGTATGACTATGATGGCCAATAACAATATTTGCACCTGCATCGATTATTTTATGAGCCAAATCTTTTTGTGCTTGAATGGGACTAGCCCTATATTCAACTCCACCATGCATCGAAACTACAACGAAATCAGCCTCTGTTTTAGCTTGCACTATAGCTGGCAAAAGTTTTTCGGTATCTGCCATAGCTACATAATCTGCAGCTCCTGCTTTCTCGTAGCCGTTTAGAATCATTGTGGTAGCCAAGAAAGCCACTTTTTTACCTTCAACTTCAATAATAACTGGTTTATATAATTCGTTGGTCTCTCTGGCGCTGCCAACATATTTTACGTTGACTCGATCTAAGTTATCCATTGTTTCAAAGAGAGCAGTTTTGCCGTAATCCCACATGTGGTTATTTGCAGTAGAAACAATATCAAAACCAGCTTCTTTCAGTCCGTCGGCCCCTCCTGGAGGCCCAGCAAAGCGGTATTCATTTGTGGGGGATTGAGTTTCACCTCCTAGCTCCGCTAGCTGGCTTTCTAAGTTACCAAAAGTAATATCAAATTTTTGTAGATATTCATTCAAATATTCGAAAGCATAATTATTATCTCCTTCGATAATCTTTTGCCCTGTTAGGCGGCCTAAGTTTATATCGCCAACAGCAAGCAATGTTATGGTTCTGTTAACCTCTGCAGCCTTGTTTGCATCCTCTATTTTATCTGATTTGTCGTTAGTTGTTCCTATTGCCATCCACAGGCCATATATAACAATCATCGAAACTAATAGTATGTAGAGCTGTTTTTGCATAATCTTATTCTACATTATTTTGTATATCTTACTTTGCTCCTTGGTAGCAGCAGAGGTTATATTTTTTCTAGCGGAATAATGCCGAGAATGCTAAGTGTATTATTTAAAATTTGTTTCACACTAGCCACTAATTGTAAGCGGAAGTTCTTTGTTTCTTCGTTCGCTTGTAACACTGGATTTTTCTCATAAAATTTAGCAAAATTATTAGCTAGCTCAAAGGCGTAGTCAGTGAGCAAGGAAGGATCGAACTCTTCCGCAGCTAAAGCTAAGACCTCTGGATATTTCTCTAAGAGTTTAATAATTTTTGCACTTTCTAAAGAGATTTCAGTGGGTGCTACTAGCTTGCTTGCCTGATAATCCCAATTCGGAACTTTTTGCAAGATATTGTGGCATCTAGCGTATGCATATTGCAAATAGACACCAGTATTGCCATCGGTGCGCAATGCTTCATCAAAATCGAAAACTACTTCTTTCTCGGGCCTATTTTTAAGGATATAGTAGCGAATAGTACCAGCCACAATCGAATCTAGTGTTTCAGGTAACAAATCTGGGTTAGTCTTTTTTATTTTGGCACCGGTCTTTTTAAATAAATCGTCAATTTTTACGCCAATGCCTTCTCGTCCAGACATTGCATAACTCTCCTTATCTTCTTCTGGTTTAATGCCTAGTTCTTTTAATGCCGCTAGAGATAAACGCACAACATCATACTTGAGATGCACATAATTACTAGCCGCTTCTTTAAAGCCTAAGCGTTCTAAAATAGATTTAATAACTTCTTGTGGATAGCTCTGACGAATATCGATGACATTAATCACCTTGGTGGTAGGTGAGAATTTACGGGTTGCAGGTGTTGAGTTATCCATAAGCTTGGTGCCAGATGGAGTGGTGAGAAGCGGTAAGCCATTGTTTTGTATACCACGTAAATAATATGCAAAATCGATTGGGGTAAGCCCAAACTTCCATAGCTGATAAGCCAGATCTTTGGCTGTATATGTGGCATTACCATTGCTTTTGACCATAATTTTATTCTGTCGTTCTTCGATGCCAAATTCTACCACATATGCCCCTTCCTGTTCTCCACTTTTAGCTAAAGTAATTAATTTTTTTGCTTTAAGGTCTTCAAAAACAGCTGGCCAGAGATTTGCTTTAATAATGTCACTTTCCCATACTAGTAGATTGTAATAGATGCCGAATGGAGAAAGTGTTTGCAAATGACAATCTACAATTTTATTAGTAATCTCCAGAGCCTTATTAGCTATTTCGTTATTGCCTTCTTCTAAGAGATGCAAGATTTCCTCTCGTCTATTCTTCAAATTTTCATCAGTTTCATAGAAATGTTGGATTTTGGTATAAATATCCCAACAAAAGTAATCAAACTTTTTACGTCCTTGGCGATCGGGGAGAGTTTCCATAGCCACTAGAATGTCTGCTACTTGCGCCCCAGTGTTATCGATATAGTTTTGGATCTCTATGGTCCAACCATTACTAGCCATAATGCGGCTTAAGCTATCTCCCAGGCAAGCATTTCTAAGATGCCCAACATGGGCAGCTTTATTGGGGTTGACTGAAGTATGCTCAATAATTACTCTTCCTTTCGTCTCTTTGCTAGTGCCAAAAGATTCTTTTTGGGTAAGAACCTTATGGAAAAGGTGTTTGCTGAGTTTTGCAAAATCGATATTAAAATTTATATATCCCGGCGATGTAACAGTAATTTCTTTAACGTGCTCAATAGTTTTTTTGCTAATCTTATCCTTAATCTTATCCGCTATATCCATCGGTTTTTGCCCCAACATCTTAGATAGTGTGAGTGGCAGTGGGGTCGATAAATCTCCAAACTCAGGATTTGGAGGTTCTGTAATATCGAAAGGAGGGATATTAATCTCCGGCCAAAGAATAGCCGCTTCTTCTCTAATTAAATCTTTTATTTTTTGAGATAAGGCCATATCCATATTGTATTACAAACCACCTGATAGTAATAAAAAAGAGAAGCAATAATGCTTCTCTTGAAATCTTCCATCTCGGTGACTCATGGTGTTGGTGGTGCTCCGTGCACCACGTTTATTTGCACGGTGTTGCTAGTCACACCGTTGTGCTCTACCCAACACTCGTAGAGCCCGTAATTCATTCCCTCCCGGAAATGAAATTCTCCGTCGATGTTCACCTGGGCACTTCCATACCAAGTGAAATCTGAGGGGTCGCTGGCGAGAACATTCCCCGCATTATCCACGGCCATCGCTGACAGCGGAACATCAATATCACCCCATACTTCGGGGTAGACCGTGACCCCCCAGCTGGGGTCGAGCCGGACCACGAAATTTACGGGGGTGGTTGGGCTACCACCAGTACATCCTCCCAGAATGGGGAGGATAACCATCAGGGCCAAAAAGAAGGCCCATTTTTTGTTAAGTGACGACATTTCGCCACCTCCTTGCCAGGCCTTTCCCTGGCTTTTTGAATTTTTTAAGGTAGGTCAAATCTATATCTTAAAATACACCCAACAGGTGCATTTGTCAAGTTATCTCGCTCTGGAACCGACTATTTCTTTAATCGTCGGATTAACTGATCGATGGTTAAAAGCTCAGCTTTTTTGCTAGTTCTTTTCTTTAGCTCTACTTTCCCTTTGGTTTTAGAGCTAATAGTAACCCTATAAGGAAAACCTAATAGATCCGCATCGCCGAATTTTTCACCTGGGCCAACTTCTCGATCGTCATAAAAAACTTCTATCCCTGCTTTTAATAACTTAGCATAAACTTGTTCAGCTTTTTTCTGCTCATTAATATCTATTAAATAAACCTGGTAGGGGGTAATGCTATTTGGCCAAATAATGCCAAAGTCATCGTGACTAGCTTCAATAACAGACGCCATTAAACGTTCTAATCCAATACCATAACTACCCATTACCACTGGTTTTGCTTGGTCATGTCTATCTTTGTAAATTAGCTTTTGAGCGACACTGTACTTGGTCCCTAACTTAAAGATGTTGCCAACTTCGATGCCTCTTTTAAGCTCTAGTTTGTCACATTTGCATTTTAAGCATTTAGCCCCAGCCTTAATTTGTTTGGCATCATCTTTTGATACGCCTAATACCTCTGCATTAACAGCATGTTTACATTTGCTGCAGACAATAATTTTGTCTTCTCCGCTGTCGGCTAGTAACATAAATTCATTAGCTCCCAGTCCACCCATAGCTCCAACCGAAGATTCGACCATCACTGTTTCGACCCCAACTCTCTTAAAGATCTGGTTATATGCCTTAATAAACTTCTGGTATACCTTATCTAAACCTTTTTCGTCTAAGTCAAAGGAGTAGGCATCTTGCATAGTGAATTCTTTAGTACGTAGTAGGCCACCGCGAGCACGTGCCTCATCCCTTACTTTAGTCTGAATTTGACCAACTAATTTTGGCAGATCTTTATATGAAGAAATAATTTGTTTAGCTGCATCAGTTACTACTTCCTCGTGAGTCATTGCCAACGCAAAATCTTCATTCGCCCTATTCTTGATCTTCCATAGTTCTGGGCCTACTTCAAAGAATCGGTTAGTCTCTTTCCAAACCCGAGCTGGGTGTACCACAGGCATAATCATATCTTCGACCCCAATGGCATTTAACTCTTCAGTAATAATGTTGTAAATTTTGCGGTAAGTTTTAAAACCCAATGGTAGAAGGGAATAAAAACCAGCACCTAAGGGGTGAATAAAGCTGCCTCGCATTAAAAGCTGATGCGAAATAGTCTCCGCGTCTTTAGGGGCAGATTTATTAGTTTTAATAAAACTTTCTGAATAACGCATAACAGTTAAATCATATCATAGCGACTGTATGTGGTCGGGGCGAGAGGACTTGCACCTCCGATCTCCGCGTCCCAAACGCGGCGCCTTAGCTGCTGGGCTACGCCCCGATTTATCTATTATATGGGATAAAGCAGATAATAATCTAATTATACTGCAAATGAGTATATGAGCTTATCTAATCAGATAAGTTGGCATAAAGCACTTTAATCTGTTGAATCTCTTCTGTAGTACCTAACCCATTAATCAATCCATTTAAACCACCCATAGAATTTAAAGGAGTAATTGGTTCAATTTCTCTAGTTTTTTGTAACATTAAGGTGCCTTTGTCGGTGTCTCCATTTAGCATATAAAAGAATCCAGCAAAAGCTGTTGTTATCTCGTTGGTTGGTGCTAACCGCATAGCCTGTTCTAGCTTAATTTCAGCTCGTGTTTTATCGCCTATACTGTTGTACATTTTGGTCCACCAAAGATAAACTTCACCTCTGTTAGGGGACAGCTCTGCACACCTTCGAAAATGATAGTCTGCTAGTTTGGCTGTGCTTGGGTTAAACTGAGCAAATTTCCCATTGTAAATACCAAACAAGAGATGGTAGTGGCTGTTAAGGGGTTCCGTAATAAAACTATCTTTAATTGAATCATTTAAATATTCATGAAAATTATTTGATGATAGTTCTTGGTTGTTAACCACAGAAGTGTTAATAGCTAACACCGCCATTTGTGCCCTAATAGTATTTGTAGCAAATGATTTGTGTTCTAGGGCTCTTTTAAAAGATGCTAAAGATTCGTCGACTTTCCCGTTTACAAATTGAATTGATCCATATTGAGCTTGGTTAACTGCCAAAACTGGGTTTGCAATAGTGAAGTACGAGCTTACTGCCATAATAATTATTATTACCACTGATAATGTTTTTGAAAGTAGTTTAGATACAGAAGGTGAACCAGCACTATTATCCAGGTTGTTGATCCAGGCAAGTGCAAATAACACCCATAAAAAGTTAACTATTAGATGGAAGGCCGTTATGGCAAAAATTAAATAGGCCAGCAAGCTGCCAATAAAACCAATTGTTAACAAACGAGATTCAGAATCTTTTAGGCTAGGCAGCTTTTTAATGCCAATGACAAGGGCTCCTAACATAAGTAGTAGATAAACTATTAGGACCATAGCTCCACCTGCTGTGGCCATATCTATATACTCGTTATGAGCTCTATCAGCATGGGTTTCTCCAAAAGGGATAAGCTTGGTTTCCGTGGGCTGCCTAAAGTTTTGATCAAAAGCTATTTTAAAATTTTCTAACCCCCAACCCAGAAGTGGTTTTTCTTTTATCGATTCTAGACCAACTCCCCAAATATGTAGTCGATACGTTAAAGACTGGCTACTTGCAACCTTAGTTTGCCATAACGAAGTAAATTGCTGGTTGAATGATAATAATCCTAGCAGCAAGATAACCACAGCTATACTCGTCGTAACTATTGTTTTCTTCGAAATGTGAAAAAATGGCTTTTGTCGTTGTTTTAAATAGTAAACCGCTATCACAATACTGGCCACAACTCCTGCTAGCCAAGCCCCCCTAGAGAAGGTTAGAAGCAGAGCAATGGACCCTAATACTAGTGTTGACTTTAAGAGTAGTTTCATTGTGGAAGCATGTTTGATGGTTAGCATATACGCCAACATTAGAGGCAAAGCCATCGCCAAATATCCCCCTAGGAACACTGGGTTGCCTAAAGTACCCTCCACTCTACTAATTGGAGGATGCGCTATGTTTACGCCAAAGAAATAAAGAGATGATATTACCACTAACAAAACTCCTAGCATCGAAAGGTTAATTACAACCCGCCAATCTTTTTTTGTTTTAACTGTTCCAAGAGTTACAACAAAAAATGCAAAGTAGTATAGCCATGACATTAATCCATCTGCTCTGTCGACAGTGCCCCAAAAGCTGGTGTACGGCTGAACAGATGTAATAGTTGATAGCAGAAGAACTAGTATTAGCCCTATAAACAACCACCCTACAGTGCTTAGTTTGGGTGTATAGTTCTGGTCGAGATATATTAAGACACAATACAAAACTACTAGCAAAGTAACAATACCCCAGAACAGCATAGTCTTAGCAAAGATCATGCCCGCAAAAACAGATTGAGCAGAAAACAAAAGTGGCACTAATGCTAAAGTAATGCCAATTAGCCACACTATCGCTAAATGTAAACCCTTTACTGTTCTGTTAATTTGTTGGTTAATCATTGATTTTGTTGTAGTAAGCAAGCTGTTTTTAGTATACAACATCCAACTGTTGCAGCTCTGGGTAATAATTGTTAAAAGTTTTACTAGTATTTTACTAGTAGTTATTGACGTATGATATTATTTACCCTATTCTGAAATAGTTAGAGCGAATAAGCTATACTTACAATTAGATGGGGGAACTTACAGTTACAATTTGGCATAGATAAAGCAAACGGCAGGCGAATATAGTCGTCGGTTTGTTGTAGTGTTACCTCATAAAAAAGTATTTACAAGGTTAGAAAAGTGTGCTATAATGGAGTAATAAGGTGATTTAAACCCAAAACATATGGAAAAAGCAATCCTCTATAGGATAGAAAATCAGGTCAGACAACGGCTTTTCGGGGCAGTGACCCTCTTGGTTTTAGGTCTGATGCTAGTTAACAGCTTTAGCTTTGTTAGGGCTCAAACTTCTGATATAACTAATCTTTCCTTTAATATTACAGCGGGTGATTTCTATATTATGAATGCCCCTGTTGCTATTAATTTCGCCTCTCAGGCTTTTGGTGTTGGCAATAACATTACTGGAGATACAGAGATTGATTCAGTTGCGGTCAAAGATTATCGAGGTAACAACAATGTATGGGACGTTACCGCAGCCGCCAATAATTTCCTTGATGGTAATTTAATGGCTGATGATATTAATATGTTCGCTAATGCTGGAACTATCGCTAATGTCGAAAATGGTGACCTTAATCGAGTCGCAGTAGGTGGTGGCACCGGTAATCTTGGCGGTGCTGGTTCAACTTTGTTTAATGGATCAACTCAAGCATCCGGTGTGTTTAGATATGATAATGGTTTCTTGAATCTACGTGTTGATGGTGATGAGCCTGCTGGTACATATACAGCCACCATGACTTACACTCTAGCTTAATTTTTTAAAAAGTATCTAAATAAAAACATCTCGAGTAAGAGATGTTTTTTGTTTATAATGAAACGGTGGGGAACAAATTTAAATTATTCAGGCGCAGGCTACATCGATTTAGACAGATAGATATCTATCAATCTTTTGCTAAGTATTCTAATGCATACTGGTTAGGTGTAGTGTTGTTAGTGGTTGCAATTACTCGCTACATAGGTCGCAGTCAATATCTTTATAGTACCGACTCAGCGTTATACGCTTTAGCATTCGAGAAGTATGATATCAGCTTGCATCAGCCACAGCCACCTGGTTATCCACTGTATATACTATTAGGCAAGCTATTTAACTGGGTAGTGGGAGATGCCAACTTAGCCTTGGTATTAGTCAGCATTCTATTCTCTCTATTAGCTACTTGGGCTATCTGGCGACTAGCTAAAAAGATTTATGGGGGCAAAGTAGCTTGGATAGCCACGTTGTTATTTGTTAGCTCACCTCTGGTGTGGTTTCATGGCCAGGTCGCCCTCACTTATATTGTTGATGCCTTTTTTGCCGCTTGGTTTGGTTATTACATCTATGATGTAATGTATTCAAAAAAACCAGCCCACACCAGTCTCATGTCTAGTATTATCCTGGCTTTGGGGGCTGGTTTTCGACCTACGATTGCTATCTTTCTGCTCCCGCTTTGGCTCCTGGCGATTTTACGACAACGTAGCCTCAAATTACTGCTAGCTAACGTCTCTGTATTTCTAGGCGTAGTTGTGTTGTGGTTAATCCCCGAGGTTATTTTAAGCGGTGGCATTAAAAGCTTTTTTCATTCTTTGTCCACCTTATTATTTACTCAATCAGGGGTTTATAGTTTTTCTATCTTTGTCAAAGGCATAAATGGTCTAAAATCTCACTGGCAAATGATTTTTAACAACCTGCAAATTGGTCTTGGCTTATCTGGGCTTCTGACCATCTTTTGGTTACTCTCTTGGTTGGTGCCAGAAAAGATTAAGGTGGGGAAAATCAGTTTTCTTAATTTGTTGTTTTGGTCCATGTGGATTATCCCCAGTTTGTTATTTTATTTAATAGTAATTTTCAACTTGCCCGGATATTTGCTAATTATTTTTCCCGCCATTGTTATATTAGTGGCTAAAGCTCTCTTAGAATTCTTAGAATTTATATCCACAATTTTGCCAAAATTATGGCAAGCTGACAAAAAGCTACTTACCAAGTTAATTATTGTGACAGTAATGATCTGCTTGGCGTGGAATGTGTTTATCTATTTGCAACCTCAAGATAGGCACAATTTAAATAAACCAGTTCACCACTCGATCTATCAGTCCAATCTATTATGGGGTTCTTTAACATCAACCATTAATCGTGAGTTTAATTCTCAGAGCACTATTATTGGCATTAACCAACCTTTTGTGCATTGGGGTTTTCCACAGTTTCAATACTATTTTCCCAAGTTCGATATTTATGCCAAAATTTATTGGGGATTCTATAACCCAGATAATAAACAATGGTTTAGAAGTACAAACCATCGATTAACCTTAGAAGACGATATTGTTGTTTCACCACTGGACAGTCGAATGGTGGTTATTCAGGAGAATTGGGATAAAACCGGTTATCCTTTTCAGGCGATCGTTCTTGATCATGACACAGGGGCATTAAGCTACTATGATTTAACCGATCCAGCAGTAAGAGAACTGGTAAGCAAGATAAAGAATATTATGGTGCAATCATGAAAATTCAATTACAGCGTTTGAAGCAATTAAATTATCGAGACTGGATAGCCATTATACTGCTATCAATTCTAACTATTGCTGTAGTTAGTCGTGCTCATAATGACCCAGACCTAGGGTGGCATTTGCGCAATGGTCAAGATATTTTGAAATATGGTGCACCGCAAGGAGATTATTATTCGTACACTATGTCTGGATATCCATGGATATCTCACGAGTGGTTAACCGATATTGGTTTGTATTTAGGTAGCCACTATTTAGGTTTTGTCTGGCTGTCGTTTATTTTTGCCATGATAGTTTACGGGGCATATCTAATTGCCGCTCGGGTTAGCTCAATTCCCTGGACTACTTCGCTCTTAACTACGTTAATAGCTGCTTTAGTTGCTATGCCTGTTTTCGGTATCAGGCCACAAATGATTACTTTGCTAGGAATAGCGCTAACTATGTGGTTGTTGTTTCGTTGGCGAAGTCGGCCCCAGAGCAATTTAATTTTTTGGTTAATCCCAGTATTTCTAATCTGGGTTAATTTGCACGGTGGTTTTGCGGCTGGTCTATTCCTTATCGCATTATTTTGGTTTATTGAGCTATGCAAACTCATTAGCCGTCAACGATTTATCGCCGACATTGTGCTATCCAAAAGTCATTTGATTAAATTAGCTGTTGTTGGATGCTTGTCTGGCGTTGTTACTTTGGTCAACCCATATACCTGGCGAGTTTATGAAGAGCTTTTTCATACTTTGTCTAACGATTTAGTGAAGCGTGGCATTAGCGAATGGACACAAGTAGATCTAGCACAGAGCGCTGGTTACAATCTTTTAGTTTTTGCCATACTAATTGTTGTTCTTCTAATATTTTCTTGGCGCAAAGTAGATAAAACTAAGGTAGTAATCGCGCTAGTTTTCTTTTTTATATCCCTCAGTAGTTGGAGGCATTTACCGCTATTTTCCTTAACGGCATTACCTCTTTTCTCTGAAATGATTAATGCATTGATGCCGAAAGGCATGGTTAGTTACCTGCGGTCTAATATTATGCTAATAGCATTAGGGTTAGTAGCGGTTGCAACTGTTTTTTCTGGATATCGTTCAATCATTAAATTAGATAGCAACGATAAACTATTTGGGCAGACGGGGAAGTATCCTTATGGGGCAGTCGAATATTTAAAACAGCATCCTATTCAAGGCAATATGTTTAATGAATATAACTGGGGAGGATATTTAATTTGGAAATTACCAACTAAAAGAGTATTTATCGATGGTCGAATGGCAATTTGGACTACTCCAGAGCAAAATATTTTTAAAGATTATTTATTGCTAGGCCAAAACGACCAGCAAACTACAGATATCTTAGAAAAGTATGATATCAATTTCGCGCTGGTATATAAAAGTCGGACGTTTAAGGATTATTATATTCGACATAGCGAACAGTGGGAATTGGCGTACGGCGACAATTTAGCGATGATTTTTATTAAAAAAAATAATACATTGCTTAAGTAATTATTTAATAATGCTATACTGTAATTAATAGCCGCAGGCAATGATATCTAAATTTTTTCGTTTATTTCTTATATTAGTAGGGCTCGGTCTGGTAATGATGCCAGGCTTAGCTTCGTCGTTTGAGGGAGCAGGAGTTAGCGTGTTTCCTGCTCGTACTGCCGAACATCCTGGCATTCGGTCGTGGTTTGTTTATGAAGCAGAGCCTGGCACCACCATTAAAGACAAAGTCGAAATTATTAACAGCACCAATAAAACAGTGACTATGAATGTGGCTGTGTTAGATGGTGCAGTTACTTCGGATGGTGGCTATACTTTTGTTAGCGGAGTATCAGACAATAAGGACCTTGGGTCTTGGGCTAAGCTAGAGAAAACAGAAGTTGTTCTGGCGCCCAAAGCGCGCACCTTTCTTGATTTAACTGTAACAGTGCCAGAAAATGCCGATGTTGGGAGCCACCCTGGTGGAGTAGTAGTTTGGGAGAAAGAGGCAAAATCTGTCGCTGACTCAAAAGGTGGACAGTTAAAAATTATTACTCGGGTTGGTGCTCGCATGTACTTAACAGTGCCTGGCGATATTATTCGCAAATTAGAAGTTAAGGACTTAAATCATTCATACCAGCAGGGAGTTTTGTATTTTGGTATGACTTTAATCAACAAAGGCAATGTTCAACTTACTCCAGAAGTAGACATTACCTTAAAAGGATTGTTCGGTAGTCTTGGCACCCAAAGCAGATCGCAGGTAGGACTAATTTTGCGAGGGACTAGCATCAGAGCGCGTATACCGTGGCAAAGTAAACCACCATTCTTTGGTCGCTATACGGCAGATTTTCGAATTCATTATGGCGATAAAGATTTTAAAGGCGAATACGTAAAGGACGAGTACATCGATGTACGATATGTTTTTTGGGTCATTCCTTGGATCTTACTCCTATGGATTCTACTCATTATATTCATCCTCTTCTTCCTCCGTAATTTGTGGAAGTGGCTTATTATCCAAAAGCGACTAAACGAGAAGACCAAAAAACACAAAGTAAAACAAGGGGAAACCTTAACTATTATCGCTGGCCTTTATGATGTGCCTCCGAAAAAAATTGCTAAATTTAATTTGCTTAAGTGGCCATACGATTTGCATGAAGGAGATATCTTGCTTATCCCTCAGGGCAAAATGACTAAAGAGGAAAAAGCACAAGTAGACGAAGAGTTAAAATTACAAAAAGAAAAGGATCTTGAACCAGTTATCTTTGAAAAGGGGGATAAACTTAAGGATGTGGCAGATTTTGCGGGCATTAGCGTTAAAGAGGCAATTCTGATTAATCGTCTGCGTTGGCCGTATAGATTAAGAGTAGGTCAGGAGTTATTAGTGCCTAGGCTCAAAAGGGAGCAGGCAGTAAAAAAAACTTCCAAACAAAGCAGAAAACCAAGAAAGAAGAAATAATTTAGATAGTTAATATGATGGTTAAACTAAGAAAAAAACTGTCTTTTGCAAGCTACTTGTTGACTGTGTTGTTTTTATTTGGCTTGTCTGCAATCTATGTGGATTTAACTCCATCAGAAACTATTATTAAAGAAGCTAAGGCAGCTGTTGCTAACCTACATTTGTTTTGGACAGGAGAAGACGCGCCAGATGGCTGGACTATTGTATCTGATGGAGGAGGTGAAGATTTCTACAATAAATTTCTGAAAGGGATTGATACTACTACTGGCTATGGGGGGACTGGAGGGGCGGTTGATCACAATCATACAACTGACGTAACGGTCTATGCCACTACCAGCGAAACAGCTGCTAGAGGCGGGATTGGGCTAGCTCCTACTAATCATGTTCACGGAGGGAATGAGACTGTTAGTGATGAGGATAATCTACCACCTTACCGCCAGATCAAGGTGATTGAGTATACAACCGGTGGTGTGCCAGATTCTATCCCTTCTGGAGCCATAGCCATTTTTGACGATACCCCGCCAGATGGCTGGACTAGCATTTCCGGTGGTGGAGGGAATTATAATCAGAAATTTCTCCGAGCTAGCACAGACGCTACTACTACAAGTGGGTCTAACACCCATACTCATGATATTACTGCTGTAATTAGTAACAGCCCTCAAGCAGAGATTGGTGATAACGGCATACTGAGTACTGCTGGCCAAACTGGCCACACCCATACTTTATCTGGTGGTGTCACTTCTCCAGCTGTAAATAATATACCTCCGTACATAGATGTAATACTGGCTTCTAAGGATTCTGCTGGAATACCTACAGTTGGGATGATAGGCTTCTTTGACGATACCCCTGCCAGTGGATGGACAGTAGTATCCAATGGAGGGGGGGCTTTTAATGGTAAGTACTTGAGAGGCAACACTAGTTATGATGCTGTGGGAGGAGGAGCCTTAACCCATACTCACGTTGATGCTACAGGTTTTACCTCGAGCGGCCCCAACAATGTGTTAGGCACTGGTAGTGGTACGGCAGCATCTAGTGGCAGCCACACTCATACTGTGGATTTTACAGATTTTAGTACGGATAACCACGAACCGCCACATATTGAGGTTATTTTTGCCAAGAGATCGACAGCTTACTGGCCGCGGATGGGCAATTGGCGCTGGTATGCTGATGAAGAGGATGAAGCTCCTGGTACCGCTTATGCTGCTGAAAATACCGTTCCACCTCAAATAGAGATGGGGAAGAATATACCTATCAAATTGAGAATTAATATTCAGGAGATTGGGGGAGCAGCTGAAAATAATAGTCGTAAGAAGCTGCGAGTCTCTACCGATCAGGAAACATGGGTAGATGTTGATCCGATAGATACAGGGGTGGATAAGGCTGCTTACCAGTACTATGATGGAGGAGGGGCAGATAATGATGTTTTAAGTTCAGTAGTGTTAAGTGGTTCCAGCTCTACTGATAAAGGCATACACAATGAGGCTAATTCAGACAGCCCTAGCAACTCTGATCATCCAGCCAGCACTACAGTGGAGTTTGAATACTGCATTGAACCTGATACATTATCTGCGGCTAATACCACCTATTATTTCCAACTGTATGACCAGACATTAGCTGAGGCTATTCCTTTAGCTGCCGGCAAGAGCTATCCTAGCTTGACTACAGCTGGTGCTTTTTCACTAACTATTTCTACCCCCACTGCTGTGTACTTGGACAGTTGGGAGATAGGGAGTAGTGCTTACCATGAATATACCTTCTCAGTTGGAGTAGAACATATCACAATTAGAGATAATAGAGGGACTACAGGGGGCGATAGCAGTGGCTGGACTTGTTCGGTTGAGGTTACTTCATTGCTGACCAACCTTGATTTAGAAACTATTGCGGCTAGTAATATGTATTGGATTACAAATGCTCCCACAGGGCTATTTGATGCCGCCACTACTGGTATTACGGGAGAGACAGGGGAATACATGGGGTCTGCAGTTACGGCTTTGACTGCAGGCGGCAGCGGCCAGCAAGGCTTAGGTGGGTTTACAATGTTGCCCACCGTGAGGATATATAATGTTACTAATGTGGGGAATTACGTTGGAGGGGTATTTACCTTTACTTTAATTTAGAGCTATGCAGGAGTCAGAGATTATTCAAATGCAGAAAGCAGAGAGTGATTACTGGTGGCACGTGAGCCGCCGTTTTATTTTCCAATCTATACTTAGAAGATTTTTGAAGCGGGAAGATAATAAAATTTTAGATGTAGGTTGTGGGACAGGCAGTAACATGGTTTGGCTAAAAAGTTTTGGTGAAGTTATCGGCATAGATACCAACCAAACAGCGCTAGACTTCGCTAAGCAATATGGTGAAGTTATTAAAGACGATGCAAGTGATTTATCAGTTCAAAGTGGAGCATATAACTTATTAACTGCTTTTGATGTTTTGGAGCATATATCTGACGATGAAACGGCTATTAGGGAGTGGCATAGGGTTTTAACTAGTGATGGACATTTGTTTATCTCGGTGCCAGCTTATCAGTGGCTATTTAGCAATCGAGATAAACAGCTAGGCCATTATCGTAGATATAATTTACGTAGTTTATTAAAATTACTACGTCAAAGTGGTTTTAAAATTGTTTTTAGTTCTTATATTTTCATATTAGTTTTTCCATTGTTAGTTTTACAAAGAATTTTCTTGCAAAAATCATCTTCATCGATTTATCCTCAATTGCCTCAATTTTTAAATAATTTTTTAGAGCGATTAAGTAATTTAGAGGCGGGGTGTCTTCAATTCATCCGTTTTCCATTCGGTGGTAGCATTGTAATATTAGCCAAGAAATTATAATGAAAAAAATATTAAAATTTTTGACTGTAGGAGCAACAAACACGCTAATAGATTTCGCTATTTTAAATTTGTTGATACAGCTAACACCTCTGTCCCTGCTTTGGTCTAATAGCATTTCTTTTTCGGTCGCAGTAATTAATAGTTATTTATTAAATAAATATTGGACATTCCAAGACAGAAAGCCAATTTATTTAACACAATTCTCATTGTTTTTTGTAATTAGTTTAGTAGGATTGGGATTATCTAATTTAATATTACATTTTGGCACCAAGGCCATTATTTTTCTTTGGCCAGATCTGACTTTTACTTGGCAATATAATTTAGCTAAAATGGCTTCAGCAGTTATAGTCTTAGTTTGGAATTTTGCAGCGTATCAATATTGGGTATTTTATGACAGAAAAAAATAACTCTATTTTCCTGTCGGTAGTTATCCCGACATATAACGAAGAGCGTCGGATTGGCAAAACCTTGGTTAGTGTCAAGCAATTTTTGAATAGTCAAAATTATCCGTATGAGGTAATAGTAGTAGATGACGGTAGTTCGGATACTACTCGCAGTATTATTCAGATCATCTCCGAAGGATGGCCACACATTCGTTTAATAACGAATACTATAAACCGAGGCAAAGGAGCAGTTGTTAAGCAAGGAGTTTTAAACGCCCAAGGCCAGTACATTCTGTTTACAGATGCAGATAACGCTACTCCCATAGAGCAAGTTAGCAAGCTGCTACAATATGTTGAAGAATTTCCTGTGGTAATTGGTTCACGACATTGCCCCGGAGGTAAAGTTCATATCCCACAAGCTAGACACAGAATAATATTGAGTAGAGCCAGTAACTTATTAATACGTTTGCTAGCTGTGCCAGGGGTGTGGGATACACAATGTGGCTTTAAACTGTTCGAACGTAATGCTGGTCAAAATATTTTTGCTAATGTTCAGTTAGAAAAATGGGGTTTTGATTTCGAGGCCTTAACTATAGCGGCACATTTAGGGTATAAATTCAAAGAAGTGGGCATAGAATGGTACAACAGCCCCGAAAGCAAAGTGCGTGCTGGCAGAGAGGCCCTGCGCACCTTAAGAGACCTCTTGAGAGTAAAATCGAACCTTATGCGAGGTGTTTATTCTAGCACTGGATATATCCACACATTCCCTATTACTAAACGATAGAACAGGTAAGATTATTTGAGGAAGTTTTGGATAAGAGATTCAGCTTCTGGATAACTCTCTATCCAGTGGATTTTTTTGTTTTTCTTAAACCAAGTGAGTTGGCGTTTAGCAAAATGCTTGGTGTCCTTTTTCATTAATTCCAAAGCAGCTTTTAAGGTTATTTTATTTTTGATGTAATCGCGAATATGTTTGTAGCCTAGCGCTGAGAAAGCAGGTTCCGAAAAATCGTACCCAGCGGATAACAGCTTCTTTGTTTCTTTAACCAAGCCATGTTTGTACATCTCTTCAACTTTTTTCTCTATTCTTTGATATAAGGTCTCTCGTGGTAACTTAATGCCAATTTGTAAAAAATCAAAAGCAGGAGCTTGTCTTTTAATTTTGCTAGTACTGCCAAGTGTAGAAAGAATTTCTATGGCTCTAATTACCCGACGTTTATTCTTTAAATCTACGGTTGTTTTAGGATCAAATTTTTTTAGTTTGATAATTAATTTTTCCAGCGATAAATTATTTAATTTCTCACGTAGTTGTTGATTTGGCTCGGCATGAGGGATTTTGTATCCTTCGACAATCGCTTGTACGTATAAGCCGGTGCCTCCTACAATAAACGGTATCGTTGCTTGTTTATTTCTGAGATTACTCTTAGTAATTTTGTTTAGTAAGTTATAAACCGTATTTTGATAGAACATTAGACTAAACTCTTCATTCGGTTGAATAATATCTATCATATAGTGGGGAATGCCTTGTTGTTGATCCCTAGTAGTTTTAGCAGTAGCTATGTCCATTTCTTTATAAATTTGGCGCGAATCGGCCGAGATAATTACCCCATTAAACTTTTTAGCTAATTTTAAAGACAACTCTGTCTTACCAGAGGAAGTAGGACCCACTATGACAATAACTTTGGGCTTAGTTTTCACTTCTTTCTAGGGCTAATTGCTAGTTTGGCAATTAGTTGAACACTTTTACGATTATCGGTTGGGCGATTTTTCTTTCGTAATTTAATATCCCGTCCTTTAGCATGCAGATCCAAATCGTTTTGTTCTTTTATTCGCTTGATCATAACTTATCTTAATGGAGATGGTAAATCTAAGAAAAATTTAATTGCCTGCGGCAGCGACTTAGAGAACTGTTTATTAGAAACAAGCTCACGAATAGAAAGAGTTTTGGCAGTGGCTTCTTTTTCCCCAATAACTAACATGTAAGATACTTTTTGTAGTTCGGCATCTCGAATTTTTCTGCCTAAAGATTCATTTCTGTCGTCTAAACTAACTCTGAATCCGTTATTTTGCAGCTCAGCCAAGATTTTCTTAGCGTAGCTATGTTGTTTTTCGGTAATAGGTAAGATAGCTATTTGCACAGGTGCCAACCAAAAAGGGAAGATACCAGCATAGTGTTCTAGCAAAAACCCAATAGTTCTCTCATGAGTACCGAGTGGTGAGCGGTGGATACAAATTGGAGTTTCCGTCTCTCCTTTAGCGTTAACATAAGCCAGGTTAAATCTTTTTGGCATCGAGAAATCTACCTGATTAGTGGCAAGCGAAAATTCCCGTCCAATTGCACTCCAAACCTGCACATCTATTTTAGGACCATAAAAAGCAGCCTCATCTGCAACTTCTACATATGGAATCTTAGCTTTTCTCAATGCTTGACGTACCATATCTTCGGTAACTTTCCATAATTTTGGTTCGTCAACATATTTGCCTCCTAACTTTTTGGGATCATGAGTTGAAAAACGCATTACATATTTATCTATGCCAAGTAGTTTAAAGTATTTTAGATACATCTCATTAACAGCTTGGAACTCTACTTCAAACTGTTCTTTGGTGCAATAGATATGTGCATCGTTCATCGATAGCATTCTTGAGCGCATTAAGCCAAACAATTCACCAGATTTTTCATACCGATAACAAGTACCGAATTCTGCTAAACGAAGAGGTAAGTCGCGGTAACTTCTAGGCTCACTATCGAATATCTTGTGATGATGAGGACAGTTCATTGCCTTAAGATAGTATCTCGTACCTTCTAACTCCATCTTAGGGAACATTGCATCTTCGTAATATGGGAGATGTCCGCTTTTAAGATAGAGCGATTCTTTTGCAATGCTGGGAGTCTTAACTCGCTTGTAACCGCCCTCTGCTTCCAGTTTCTTTGCTAATTGTTCTAGTAGTTCAATAATAACGGTACCATTAGGTAGCCACAGAGGTAATCCAGGCCCGATATCGTCGTCAAAAGTAAAGATACCCAGCTCTTTACCTAACTTGCGATGATCGCGCTTTTTATCCTCTTCTAGCATTAGAAGGTATTCGTCTAGCTCTGCTTTGGTGGCGAAAGCTGTGCCATAGATACGGGTAAGTTGTGGATTGCGTTCGTCTCCACGCCAATAAGCACCAGCCAAACTTAGAAGTTTGAAGGCACATATTTCTTTCGAGCTTTTAACGTGTGGACCTTCACATAAATCTGTAAAATTACCAGAAGTGTAAAAAGAAACTTGTTTTATCTTTTTCTCTGTTTTTAAATCTTGAATAAGAATTTCTTTGTAGGGTTGGTCGTTCTTCTTGGTCCATTTAATTGCATCACCAACTGATTCATTGGACTTCTTAAAAGTTAATCCTTGATTGATTAGTTTTTGCATCTCCTTCTCGATTCTTGGTAGATCGGTATCGGTGATTGGTTTTACAAATTCGAAGTCGTAATAAAAGCCATCTTCAGTGGCCGGGCCAAACCCTAGTTTAGTTTTTGGATATAAATTCAAAACCGCTTCAGCCAAGAGGTGGCTAGCCGAATGACGAATTTTAGCTAACCCACTTTTCTTATCTGTTTTTTGATCCCTTATTTTTTTAACCATAGATCTATTGTATGCAATTTTCTGCGGGATTTCCATCTTGGATACTGGTATATTGAATTTATGACTAAAGTAAGGTTAAACAAATTCTTGGCCGAATGTGGCATTGCCAGCCGTAGGGGAGCTGATGATTTGATTATTCAGGGCAAAATTAAGGTTAATGGCAGGGTAGTGAAGGAGTTAGGAGCTGGTATCGACCCCCAAAAAGACAAGGTCGAGCATCTGGGTAAAACTATTAAACCAGAGACCAAGCTGATCCTTGCTTTTTATAAACCCAGAGGGGTTACTTCCACTAATGCTGATAAACATGCCGATAAAACCGTTGCAGACTTCTTTCCCAAAAAGTTAGGGCGGCTTTACCCGGTAGGCAGATTAGACAAAGACAGCGAAGGCCTAATGATAGTTAGCAATGACGGCAATCTAGCCAACAAATTAACCCATCCTCGTTACGAACACGAAAAAGAATATGAGGTAATTATCGAAGGCAATGATCCGAGTAATGTTAAAAAATTTATTAAGAGGTTTAAGTTAGACAACTATCTGACTTTGCCAATGCAACTGTCCAAATTTAAAAAAGTAAAATCAAAGACTTGGCGCATGAATCTAGTTTTAAAAGAGGGGAGAAAGCGTCAAATTCGTAGAATTGCCGATATCTTGGGCTACAGAGTTGTTGAGTTAAAACGTGTCAGAATTGGCAAACTGCAATTAAAAGAGTTATCTTCTGGCAAATTCCAATCAATTCAAGAAAAAGATATTATTTAAAACCACCCATAGAGGGTGGTGGTTGTTTTGAAGGTGGGCTAGATTACTGCCTCATATTCGTCGGGCAGTAAGACTAGCTGATTATTTTTGATTCCACGGTCTGCAAATTCGTCCCGAGCCGCTATCCAGTGTTTTTCAGAAAAACACGTGATAATAGCCGGTATGGAAACTATTGCTACGTTGGTATCGTCTAACTCTAGTGTGTCAACCTCAATCCCCACGAGCAACCTTACATTCTTAGCGCTGATGCTACCGACGATGCTTCGGGGGACCCTTGTTATCTTAATTCTCATCTTTTCACCTCGCTTGCAGCTGATTTAAAGGTGCTGAAGTACTTGGTAAACTGTATAACAAAAACCAGTTTTTGTCTATAAACTAGCTTTGGTAAGTGAAAAATTGTGGAAGAGACTGGTGGGCGGTACTGGATTCGAACCGGTGACCTCATCCACGTCAAGGATGCGCTCTAACCAACTGAGCTAACCGCCCATTTATGAATTATACAACTATTGGCAACGACCAAGAACTTCTTTAATTCTTGCTTCGAGCACCTGGATGCCTACATCCAACTCTTCTAAGGTGTGGTTATTGTTAATTATAATGTCTGCATAATCTTTGCCTGGTTCGACATATTTATCGTGCATAGGTTGGGCCGATGCCATATATTGATTTATTGATTCTTGGAAGGTTCGTTCACGCGTGCCTACATCGCGCTCTAACCTGCGAGCTAAACGTATATCCGGTTCTACTTCGATGAATACAGTTAGGTCGAACATCTCTCGTATTTTATGTTTAGCCAAAATTAAAATACCTTCCACAATAATTACTGGGGTAGGTAAAACTTTAGTAGTTTCTTTCAGCCGAGTGTGAGTAGCAAAATCGTATTGGGGAATTTCGATTGCTTTACCATCCTTAAGAGCTTCGATGTGTTCTAGAAGTAGATCGTTATCTAACGCGGCTGGTTCGTCGTAGTTAAGGAGTTCGCGCTGATCTACAGGCACATCAGAACGATCGCGGTAATAACGGTCGTGCGAAAGTAGGGCAATGTTTTTTGGATCGATTGCCTGCAGTTTTTTAGCTATAAAAGTTTTACCAGAGCCAGTACCTCCAGCAATTGCGATAATAAATGGTTTAACAAAGTTATTCATAATAATATTATAGCTTGTTAGTCAAAAATTAAGAATGAAGATAAGATATATTCTTGTGACAATGCAGTAGACAAAAAGGTAGTTTTGGCGTATAATCACCTTACTGTTTGCGAATGGATGATCGCTGTTTGGCGAGAGCCAAGCAGAGGAAAGTCCGAGCACCTTTCTTAACTTGAACAGTTCCTAACGGGAACCCGGGGTAACTCGAGGGAAAGTGCCACAGAGACAATACTATTCTTTCGTAGCGTAAGCTAAGGAAGAAAAAAGGTGAAAAGTTGCAGAGTGTAAGTGGTATGCGCAGAAAGTCAGGTTAAAATCTGATAATTTGTTTCTTCTTACTATCTGCTAGGCCTTCGTGTGAGCGAAGTGTTCTGGTAAACCCTGTTCGGTGCAAGTTGGGGTGGACTAGTACTTATTAACGCATTAAGTTAAGAGCGGATAAGTTTAGTCCCAACGCATGAGTTCTATAGCAATATAGAGCCTAGATAGATGGTCATCGCTGGTATTTATATCAGTACAGAACTCGGCTTATAGTTCGCAAACAGTACTAAAAACCTCTCCGATGCTGGAGAGGTTTTTAATAATCTATGTTATTTATTAGGTCGCTTGTTGCCTAGCTCTTGGAATCCTATCGAAGAGAGCAGGACCAGAGCTATCAGCCATATCCAGATGTCAGGTCCGGTAGAAGGCAATGTTTCTGGTACCTCTGGTTCTTCTACAGGCGGAACAACAACTGGAGGAACAACTGGAGGCACAACTGGAGGAGGAGTAGGAGGTATTGGAGGGATAACTGTTCCACCACCACCTGTAGGAGCCTTGTAGATAATAAGGTCTGCAGAATCGCTGCGCTCAATTGTGTCAGCAGTTCCAAAGACGGTGAAGGTAATAGGGTCTGTGCTGCTTCTTGCGGTATCTTTGGTCCATACAGTTAATTTGGTTTCTCCAGGAATCCCTAATGGGTCTGAAAACAACAGTACTTGTAGAATCTCATCAGGGTTATCTGTCCATAAGTCAGTGTGTATCCTAATAACTTCGTTGAAGCCATTAATTTTAGTAATTGTAATGGTATAAGATGTGCTACCACCAGGTTCTACCGTTTGGCTAGGAGGTGTGACAACAAGGGTGAAATTAGGGGTTCCTGGATTATTATCTAAGATAGTTAGATCTCCATGGTCTTCTCTGGTTTGGCCACTAAAGCCAATGTCAACGCTATCTGTACCAATAACATCGAACGGTACTGTCTCTAAATTGGCATTTATATCTGTGCTAAACGTTAGAGTAGTAAATTGATTAGCTGTGTTAGCAGGGAAGGTGTAAGTGTTACTACCACCAGGGAATTCTGGATCGCTGTCGAAGTCTACCATAAATGCGTTATCTATATCGTAGGTAAGAACTATACCTCTATCGAATCCATTCTCACGACGTAAGTCGATAGTATAAACAAAATCTTGTCCTCTTATTACGCTTCTGCTATTGTCTCCTCTAATTTGAATTTCGAAATTAGTAATTTGTAAGGTAGCAGATGCTGATTTTTCGTCGAGGATACCACCACTAGCATCCCTGCCTTTAATGGTGAAGATAGTGTCTACCGCATCGGCGTCATTGAAGCTGGTTACTTCGATGTCTAGTGTTTGTTCTGGCGCAGAAGAAGCTTCAAACCTATCCACACTGTTACCATTAATATTTCTAATAACTAATGTGTTAATTAGAGCAATATCAAATTCTTTGGTTAGGTCGACTACTTCACTAAACCCATTTAAGCGAACGAGCTTCAAGGTGTAAAAGGCCGTTTCTCCTCTCAGAGCCATCTGAGTATTAGGAGCTATCTCAAGGTAGAAGTCAGGAATAGTAATAATATTGAATGTACCTTCGTTAGAGTAGATTGGACCAATTCCACCATAAGCAGTAGATTGCCCATCGACTACGAAGAGAATTGGATTATGATCGCTTGAAGAAGCAGGGGTAGAATCAACCGTTAATATGATGGTTTGAGGTACTGTGTTATTAAGGGCTGTAAAGTCAATGTAATCGATATTACCAGCGAAACCTGTATTATTCTGGTCTATATAACTATCAGTTAAGTTATGGCTTAGATATACTCGTCCAATAAACTCATCGACAGGTGTTACTTCTACTGTATAGGTAGCACTATCGTTAACTAGAACGTTATGTACAGGTAAGTCGCCGACATTGTCACCATAAAGTGCAACAGTAAATGTTGGGCGTAATGGGATTGTAATTGTTAGGGTGCCAAGTGCTGTGTGTGGCCCAGGAGCACTACCGCCACTACCAGAAATTTCGAAGGTTTCGTTATCAATGCCAACGAGCAGGCTAGGGTCTGTTCTAAGTACGATCCAAGGGTTTGCCTCTCCGTTAGCCACTGTTATGGTTGGGCCTCTATCATTCCCAGCGCTATCTTCAAAGTGATATTCATCACCGGTTAACAAGGCATCCCAAAGTGTGCCACTATAAGCGCTTAAGATGAGGTTTATGTCATCGGTGTAACTAGGATCACGATCGACAAGGATTCTATAACTAGCATCCGCCCCAGCCACTACAGATTGCGCGGGAGGCAAGAGGGATAGGCGATAGTTAGGCCAGTTGTCGATAAATAATACGGCTGAATCATCCTCTGTTTGAGGATTGTAATCGATGCTTCTACCAACAACGTCGAAGAAGATTGGAGGAACATCGGAGGTGCCAGCTAAGGTTTCAATATATAACCATATGTCTTGAGGATTGCTATCGTAGAAAACAGCTTCGGTAATGGGTAGTCCTGTAATTTGGCTAATGAATTCAACTCCAGTTACCGGGTTAGTAGGGCCAACAGGAATAGTATGGGTTAGAGCAACCCTATCTCCTAGTGGATCCATACCGAATCCATCGTTAGGAGTAATTCTTACAGTATAGAAATTACCATTTTCACCAGGATTAGCATGATATTCTGGAAGAGCTGGCGGAATAGCAGTTGGCCAAGTAATAGCTAGGGAGAAGGTGGGGTCGATAGAGGGAGCTTCGACCACAAGTACACCATCGCCGTCATTTTCCAAAGCAACTCCATTGCGATCTAATTTAATTGCATCTGTACCAAAAACTTTAAAGTTTCTAACTTGTGCAAGAATATTAGTTAGCGTTAAGCGCATTATGGTAGAGTCAGGGTTGCCTGAGCTAGCATCTAAAGTATCTTTATCAAATGAGATACCAGTAATACCATTATTAGCAACTAAGTTAGATAGCAGACCAATTAGACCCATATATCCATTTGCAGGTGTAGCAGTTACATTGTATGTAACTTCTCCACTGTATGGTTCTACTATTGGATCAACGCTTTGTGGGCCAACTGTAATGGTGTAATCTAGCACTCTGAATGAAGCAGCAGCAGTTTTCGGAACATCAACTCCACCGACATTACCCAAAGCGTTTGCTATAAATGCCACAGTAGATGCCGGGGAAGTGTCTCTGATATAAATAGTTAAGTCATGATCTTCTGATGATGTGCCACTATTGAAGATTCCATTAAAAGTGGTAGTTTCAACAACTACAGGATTTAAGCCAGTAATATTTACATCTACTTGACCAGTCCAACCACCAAAACGGGTGATTCTAACAGTGTAAGTAATTATGCCGTATGGAACAGCAGTGTCATCGAATATACCAAGTGGGTCTGGATCAGGGTCGCTAGTTGAATCTTTGTAAATTATGTCGACATTATAATCGGGGGCGATAGGCGTACCTAGGATTTGTAATCTACCAATATCGTTGCGTGTAAGGAATGAATCGTCAACCAATTGTTTGCCAGGATATGATAGTAATGTATCTTCTTTGTCCACGCCGGTGATTGTAAAGTCTAGATTTCTTAAACCTCCAACAGGTTCATCTATAAAATCTAGAATATTCATATTAATGTAGGTAACAACATCAGCTCCATTTATAACGTGGGTGCTTTCAGATGCGTCGGGGTCTGGGCTATCCCACGTAACCGTTCCTACAACATCATTCCATGTTGGTACGGCTAAAGTAGTGTCCGGGGTAAAACTAAGTGTAACTCTACCGCTTAGGTTATTGATTGGATGAATTGTAACTTCATATATTCTGCTTGTCGGACCAGCATTAGGATAAAGCACGTATGTTGGGACGTCATCATCATAATGATATTCGACTGTCAGATCTGTTAGCTCAACCACAATGCTGAAATCTATAATACTAAATGTTTCAGTTGCAGTTCGAACAATGTTATCGATTGGGAGGGGAGCGTAATAAGTTCCGACAACTTCAAAGTCTACAATATCAATAACCTGCGCTTCTGTAAGTCCATCGCGTATCTTAATTTCTAATGTAGTAGTTTCTGTTGGTTCGAAAAGATTAGCAAAAGGGAATGTTTCAGTACCATTCTCAAATCTTGCATATTCGATTTGTGTTGGGAAAGTGTTCGCTATGTCATTAGTTAAAGTAACTGCTTCAGCCCAAGTCCCTAGACGATGCAAAGTAACATCGTATGTAATTGTTCCATCAGGCACTGCTCTGTCCCTTTGATGAGCTGTTGAATCTTTATAGTCTAAAGTAATAAAGAAGAAGTCTTCCCCGGTAATTAGAAGTGTGCCATCTCCTTCACGAGAGAACTTTGTAATGTAATCTGCTAAGTAGATTGGGCCAACAGCTGTAGCAGTAACTGTAAAGACGATTTCTGGGGGAGCAATACTTACGTTAGTATTGATATGCAGAACTGTCTGCCAAGTGGGTGCGGCAACGGCAGCCATTTCTACAATAGTACTGTCAAACCAATAATTTTGTATACCTACAAAGCTTCCTAAATTTGCAGTTAATTCGAAACTAGTATCTATATCCGCATCTTGCCAATAACTATTGTTTTCCATGCTAATAATAACGTCGTATTGCACATCTAGACTAACTTCTCCGGCTGGGACTACACCAACGTAACCGTCATCATTTCTAGGAGTAACCGTTACATTAAAGCTGATAATATAAAAATCTATATTAGCCAACTTTGTTTCCAGTGGATCGTCAGTATCTCCATCGTTATTAATATCTCCTTTACCCTCTAGAATCATGACCACCATTATATCGCCGGCTGGTGCGTCGTCTTTGAGGACAATAACCATGTCTGTCATGTCGGTGCTTGGGTCTAATGCATCATATTGAAAAGTACCACCATTTCCGAAAGTTACCGAATCTATTTTGTCGGTTAAAAGTGGATCTGTGGACCAAGTGTCTGGCACTTCTATGTCGCCAACAAATCCGTTTATTCTAGTAACAATAACATCATATGTAATGCTACCGCCAGGGACTGCTCTATTGTCTCCTAGATTAGCAGAAGATCCTGTGAGGGTAGCAACAATCTCAAAATCAAAAAGTGGGTCGATGGTTAGTTTGCCATTATCGGAATGTTGAGATATGTTACCGTATTGGTCGACGCCATCACCGTAAATTATAAAATCAATTATTACTTGATGGTCTAATGTGCTAATAGTGTCGACAGAGAGTATCGCAGTAACCGGATTACCAGGAGATAACACCACTACAGACGGGGTCAAATTAACTAAAGATACTGCTTCCGGTTCATTGAAGAATGGGTCAGCAGGTGCACGGCTAAGCGCGACCGTTCCACTAAAATTACCGATTGGGGCTATTTCAATCACATATTGAGCAGGGTCACCAGCGTCTACAACATGTTCTTTGCTTACTGGATCAATAATAGTTACACTAAAATCTCCAACTTCTGGAGGCCCTTCGGCATCTAGTATTAATGTAAAGTAAGTAAATTCGCCATAAACAGGAGGAAACACTCCTGGTTCAGTGGGAGGTGTTGCGCCATAAAATCCAGTAGGCATTATTACAAAGTTTGCATCTTTAGTTACATCTAATGGCTCTGTGGTTATCTGTGTAACTATCGTTAAGCGGATTGGCGCCGATGGGGTATCATCTAAAAACCTTATTGGAGGTAGTCCTTCTAATATGTTTAATCCATCGGGAGGGGGATTTCCACCATAGGCAGCATATTCCTCACCGTTAACTATGTAGGACTTAACTTCATCTCCGTTTATTAAATGAACATATAGTTCGTCGATCTGAATCCAGAATACTTCAGTACCCCAGTAACCCTCTTGGTTGGGGTATATAGTAATATCATATTCAGCAATATTATCTGGCGGTGCTTGGTTGGGGTAAACAACACCTGGATGAGGCGGCAATGGGTCAACCTGAATTGTTACTTGACCTTGTGCGTTCTGTGCTTTAATACCCCAAAGGCGAAGCAAGTTGTCTATTTGGCTACTAAACAAAATAACCGAGACTAACAAAATCACGGCGGAGATGCCAATGCCAATTTTACCTTTACGCGACTGCCAAAAGTAGGTGGTTTTTTTATTCGAGTTGCGTTTGGAATTATTTTTCTTAGGCGAACGCAAACGAGAGAAAAAGCGCTTTAACATCTGGTTTTTGTTTTAGTTTTTATTTGTAGCTTTCTAGCTATTAAGTCATTATATCATAGACAACCGATCCGGTCAACCCCTCTTTATCATGGCAACTTTATTAACCTAAGAAGTCAATTTTCGGCTATAATAAAGGAAATAAGGCTAAAAGAGTTTATTAGTGAAAAAGTTTCGCCTCTGGTTTATATTTTTACAGTTGCCACTCGACTTTCTAATGGTCGTAGCTGCTTTTTTGGTGGCTTATTGGTTGCGTTTAAACAATTTTTTAGCCCCAGAATTTAGCTATATTCTACCTTTTTCCGAATATATACAACTAATCTTACTGCTGGCGGTTGGGTGGATAGCAGTGTTCGCTCTAACTGGCATGTATGCCAGCCGCAATTTAGATATAAATTTATGGCGAATTTTTGCCAAAGTATTAGTGGCAGTGTCTGTGAGCTTGGCATTATTCATTGTGGCACTGTTCATATTTAAGGAAACTTTCTTTTCACGTCTAATCGCTGGCTATGCTTGGTTTTTAACAATTGCGCTAGTGTTTGGTGGTAGATTAGTTCTAATGTTGGTTAAGCGTTTATTGGTGCGGTTAGGTATTTTGCGCGAACGTATTGTAGTTATTGGGAATAACACTGCTAGTAAACAAATTACTGATTTTTATCGCAAAAGAACGACCGAGGTTTTTGTTTTACATCCAGATCAAATCGCAAGTGGTGAACTGAAAGCTGAAATGAAAAAACTGCAAGCCGATGTGGTTATTCTAACTACCGATTTGCCAATGAGATTAAACCTAGATTTAATCAATTTTTGTGAGAGGCACGATATTCGTTTCTGTTATATGCCTAGTCTAGTTGGGTTATATGCAGTTAATGCTGCCATAGATCCCATTGCTGGATATCCTTTAATTGAAATTAAACCGACACCACTCGATGGTTGGGGCAGAATTATCAAGCGTCTATTCGATTTTTTACTCGTAGCCGTCGGCATCGTTGTATTATCCCCCCTCCTTCTATTAATAGCCATTCTAGTCCGTATAACCTCTCCTGGCCCAGCTTTATATATCCAGAAACGTCCAGGTCAGTTCGGCAAAGATTTCAATTTATATAAATTTCGTTCGATGCACACTCACCTTTCAACCGGGGATAAATATGGCGGAGCAGCAGCCACGGCTTTGCGCGAAGAGCTAAAAACTACCAGCAACGAAGGTGCCGGCCTGCTATTTAAAGTTAAAAAGGATCCTAGAGTTACCAAATTAGGTCGATTTATTCGTAAAACTAGTATCGACGAACTTCCCCAGCTGTTTAATGTGTTAAAAGGTGAAATGAGCTTGGTGGGTCCAAGGCCACCACTATCTGATGAGGTAGAAAAATATGACCAACTTCAGTCGCGTAGGTTATTAGTGAAACCAGGTATTACTGGTATGTGGCAAGTGTCTGGTCGTAATGAAACTTCTTTCGATGAATATATGAAGTTAGATATGTATTACATCGAACATTGGTCGTTGCTTTTAGACATTCAAATTATTCTACGAACTTTTTGGGTAGTTATCAAAAGGGGAGGAGCTTACTAATGAAATTTGAAGATTTAAAAGTAGCTATCGTAGCCGATTGGCTGACTAGTCGGGGAGGAGCCGAGAGAGTAGTTTTAGAATTTGCAGATATTTTCCCAGACGCAGATATCTTTGCTTCGGTATTTAAACGCAAACAATTTCCTGAACTTGCAAAACGCAAAGTTTACACCAGCTTTCTGCAAACAATGCCGCTGGGTACAAAGCATCAATTATGGCCAACTCTTAGGCCAAAAGCTATGGAGCAGCTTAATCTAGACGCCTACGACCTAGTTATTAGCAGTTCGAGCGCCGAAGCCAAAGGGATAATTACAAAACCTGAAACCTTGCATATTTGTTATTGCCATACCCCAACACGGTATTATTGGAGCCATTATCATTATTATTTACGGCATCCCGAATACGGGTTGTTTAACCCAATTGTGCAATACGTTATGCCGAAATTTATTCATCATCTACGCCTTTGGGATAGGGTAGCAGCAGATAGAGTGGATAAGTTTATCGCTAACTCTCATCACATTGCAACTCGTATTAAGAAATACTACGAAGCTGATGCAGTGGTAATTTACCCCCCAGTAGATAGCGAAAGATTCGCGATCGATCCAAACCCAGAAGATTATTTCTTAATTGTAGGTAGACAAACTGGGTATAAGCGT
>JAHITC010000020.1 GCA_018817805.1 Patescibacteria group bacterium | reverse complement strand
GAGAGTTCAGGTTCCAACTTTTCCAAAGCTACCAAAAGTTGTGGTGCGAGGAGTTAATAACCACAATGCAGTCGAAGAAGACGATGATGAGGATGAAGAAGAAGAGGATAGAGACGGAAGAGCCCAAAACCCCAAAGAAGCAGTTAAGAGCACTGGCAAATTTATTAAAAAAGATCTTAAGAGTAATGAATTTGTGCCCTTGCAGCTTCGTAGTGGTGACTTTGCTCCCCCACCACTCGACCTTCTAAATAATTCTGTTACCAAAGTAGATAGTGGTAATATTCGTCAGAACGTTAGCATTATTCAAGAATCGCTAGAAGATTTTGGCATCGAAGTAGAAATGTCGGAAGTGAATGTTGGTCCAACAGTAACGCAGTACACTTTAAAACCAGCTGCGGGTATTAGACTATCTCGAATCAGTAATTTAGCTAATGACCTATCATTAGCATTAGCTGCGCACCCCATTAGAATCGAAGCACCTATACCCGGTAGATCTTTGGTGGGGGTAGAAGTGCCTAATCGTAAAACATCATTGGTCCGACTTAGAGAAGTAATGGAATCAGACGTATATAACGCTTTGCAGACTAATTTGCGAATGCCGTTAGGGCGAGATGTCGCAGGTAATCATATGGCTGCCGACCTGGTGAAAATGCCACATCTATTAATTGCTGGTGCTACTGGTATGGGTAAGAGCGTATTCCTTAACTCCATTCTCATTAGTTTAATTTACCAAAATTCGCCATCAGATTTACGTTTAATTTTAGTCGACCCTAAAAGAGTAGAGTTTACCGCCTACAATGACATTCCGCATTTACTTGCACCAGTTTTAGTTGACCCATACAAAACCATTAGTTCGCTCAAATGGTTAGTGGTAGAAATGGAACGGCGTTACAAGCTATTCTCCGATCACAAGGTTCGGTTTATTAGTGCTTTTAATACTGCTAATCCAGATTCTAAAATGCCATACATCGTGTTGGTTATTGATGAGTTAGCAGATCTCATGGCAGTTTCAGCAAGAGAGGTTGAATCTTACATTTGTCGTTTAGCCCAGATGTCTCGTGCAGTAGGAATTCATTTAGTGCTTGCTACCCAGAGACCATCAGTCGATGTTATCACTGGTTTAATCAAAGCTAACTTCCCTTCCCGCCTGGCTTTCGCTGTTACTTCTGGCACAGATTCGCGAACAATTTTAGATACAGTTGGCGCAGACAAGCTGCTGGGCAACGGAGATATGTTGTTTCTGCCTTCAGATGCTAGTAAGCCTAGGCGTATTCAAGGTGCTTATGTCACTGACAAAGAAATTCAGGCCGTTACCGATTTTGTTAAGAAACAGTCAAACCCGGTTTATGTAGATGAATTAATCGCTGAAGTTAAAAACTCTAAGCAATCTGAAGTCGACGGCCATGGAGATGATTTACTAGAAGAAGCTACCGAGCTAGTTGTTAGGACTGGCAAAGCATCAGCTTCATATTTGCAGCGTAAATTCCGCGTTGGTTATGCTAGAGCTGCTCGCCTCCTAGATTTACTAGAAGCTCGCGGCGTGGTTGGTCCTGGCGAAGGAGCTAAGCCTCGTGAAATTCTAATGGCTAAAGCTGACCTAGACGATGGCGATGATGAGGGTTACGAAGAAGGAAAGGATTACTAACTATGGCAGACTTCTCGTTCGATATTGTTTCGGAGATAGATCGTCAGGAGCTGACTAATGCTTTAGACCAAGTTCGTAAGGAAATAACGACTCGTTACGATTTTAAAGATGTGCCGGTAGAAATTGTAAACGAAAAGGAGCAAATGGTTATTACCACTGCCGATGATTATAAATTCAAAGCAGTGATGGAAATTATAAAATCCAAGTTTATTAGGCGGGGGTTATCTCTTGGCGTTTTAGGCGAAGAAAAGTCCGAGCCAGCTTCTGGGGGTAAGATGCGCATCACTATAAAATTCGTTGAAGGTGTTGATAGTGAAAAAGCTAAACAAATTAATAAATTCATTCGAGAAAAATTACCCAAAGTAAAAACCGTTATTCAAGGCGAAACTATTAGGGTAAGCTCTAAAAGTAAAGACGAGCTCCAAACAGTAATGGATTTGTTAAAAAATAATCAGGAAATTGCTATTCCTCTCCAGTTCATCAATTATCGATAGGGTGTGTTAAATTAAAAAGGCAGACGCTTTATTATTTATTTTAAAGAAAAATGGGCTCTACAAAAACTGTAACGAAAACAATCGAGAATGTTTTAGAAGATACTTTAATTGATCTGGAGAAGAAATACGGCAAAGGTGCTGTAATGAAATTAGGCGCCGCTAAACATGCCGATGTGGAAGTAATCCCCACTGGTTCATTAACTCTAGATTTGGCGCTGGGGGTAGGTGGCGTACCTAGAGGTCGCGTAATTGAAGTTTTTGGTCCAGAGTCATCAGGCAAAACCACATTAGCTCTACATATTATTGCGCAGGCCCAAAAGCGGGGCGAAGTGGCAGCTTTTATTGATGCAGAGCACGCCTTAGATCCAGATTATGCCAAACGTATTGGGGTAGATACTAAGAATTTGCTTATCTCTCAACCAGACACAGGCGAACAGGCTTTAGATATTGCTGAAGCGCTAGTAAGGTCTAATTCGGTGGGGATAGTAGTTATTGACTCGGTAGCTGCTCTGGTGCCTAGAGCAGAGCTAGAGGGCGAAATGGGTGATTCTCACATGGGTTTGCAAGCACGCTTAATGAGCCAAGCACTTCGTAAAATTACCTCGTGTGTCAGCAAATCTCACACTACCGTTATCTTTATTAATCAATTGCGTATGAAAATCGGTATCATGTTTGGCAATCCTGAAACTACCACAGGTGGTAATGCGCTTAAATTTTATGCTTCTATTCGTTTGGACATTCGTCGCATTGAGGCACTTAAAGTTGGAGATGTTAATGTGGGCAACAGAGTGCGCGTTAAGGTGGTCAAAAACAAGGTTGCTCCCCCATTCCGTCAAGCTGAGTTCGATCTCATGTTTAATGAAGGCATCTCTCGCAGTGGAGAAATTATCGATCTCGCAGTACACCGCGGCATTATTAATAAAGCCGGCTCTTGGTATGAATACGACGGTGAAAAGATTGGCCAAGGCAAGGAATCTGTTAAAGAATTCCTAAAGACCAACCCTAAAATCTCCGATCGTATCGAGAAAATTATTCGGACTACAGAGTAATAAGTTAAATAACTTCTACTTTAGTGCCATCTTCTGTCCAGTCGAATAGAGTTTTTGATGTTGAAAGCCCTAATCTAACACAACCGTGCGACATTTTTTTACCTATATGGCTGTATCCTTCGTACCATCTACCATCTACATATAACCTACCCCCTACTAGCTGGCCATCTTTACCTTTAAATTTAGGGTTATTTGGATTAACGTTAACATGAGGCAACGCATGTATGCCGTAACCTTTAAGACCATATTTAGTGCTCTTTAAAGCCATCCAGTTATCCATATATAACTTATATGCACTAGAGTAGGCTCTATCTATGTGATTGTATGTGGTGTAGGTTCCTATGGGAGTGGCGTAAACACCCCCCATGCCAGTCGAAACTGGAGCAGACATAATTACTACCCCATTCTCAATTGCCCACAATCTTTGATCATCTAGCCAGATCTTAATTTCTTTATCTTCACCAGCAGCGTTCTGGTATTGGATAGCGCTGCCTCCAGTTCCTACTAACCAATCGATCCGATCTCCATCCATAAATCCTAAGTGCTCTAACGCTGGTTTAAAACTCTCCTGGAAAACCCCGGGTCTTTTAATAGACTTAAGAGGGATGATAAAGTTTACTTTTTCTCGGGGTCGAATAATAGATGGCGAACTAGCCATTGGAGCAATCCTGTAATTATCTACCCAATTTGAGGTTATGAATTGACTCTCAGTATTTTTGATTCCGTTAAATAAAACACTACTTAAATAAACTTGGTTAATGGGCCAATTAGCCCTACCAGTGTTTTGGATTGTTAAGCGCAAAGATCCAGTGCTTCCCAGTTCGTATGATGGGTTTGGGCTTTGGTTAACAACACGATAGTGATAAGGTAGTTCACTAATTTCATTGAATTCTGCCGCGTATACCTGGTATACAAATAGGCTAGCGAGTGCGGCTAGTCCAAGTGTGGTGATGTCTAAATATCTGAATAATGATTTCATAATTAAAGTTTGTTTTTTGTTATTTTCTATTATATCAAAAAAACTGCCCCCAGTCAATACTTTTAGCTTGACACCTCCTGTAAACCATGCTATTTTGAGGGTGATTTTGCAAATTAAAATTACTCAGACAAGAGGGCTGGAGGTGATGATGATTGCCGATTACCACAACAACCAAATGGTTGGTGAAGCTCTGGGAGTCGGGGTGGTGTGTAGATGAGGGATACTATCCTTCTAAGCACGAGATAGAGGTTCATGGGTCTTTGCGCCGAGATGCCGCTATCCACTCAGCGTTCAGGTCGCTGTATCCCTCGAGGAAGGTTGTAGACCCCCCGCAAGGTGGCAAAAAAGGCCCATACTTTGTCGCGTTCTTTGGAAGCAGCGTGACCAACGATGGCGGTCTCGTCTCCATCGTCGGCAGATATTGCCTACTCCAAGCAAAACATAAAAAACAATGTTTTGCTTACTTAAGGGCAGTCAGGGGCAGTTACCCAGCATGGGTAGAGCAGGTAACTGCTAAAAAACAATAGAGGTTAATCGTGCCGCATTCAATTAAAAACTGAATGCGGTTTTTTTATTGATTCATGTATGAAAGTAGCCCTGAAGAACTAGACCAGCTTATAACAATCGTACTAATTAAGAAAAGTAACACTAAAATTAATAATAGCCAAAACAACCAGTGAATGCTGTCGTCTCTTTCTTCCGGCATCTTAATAATAAATGGCTTACGTCGACTAATCATCGACTTAAGTTTAAGAAACTTCTTATTTAACTTTGCTTTGTCCATTACTACTTTTAGTATATGCCCGGTAATACTATGATGACAAATTCTCCCTTAGGTTTTTTATGTGAAAAATGTTTAATTAACTCTTTGGCGGTGCCTCTTTTAATCTCGGCGAATTTTTTAGTTAGCTCTCGCATGGCAATAATTTGGCAGTTATCTAGTGTGGCTTCTAGCTCTGTAATGGTTTTAATAACACGCATAGGTGATTCGTAAATAACCAATGGAATGTCTAATTCTTTAATATGTTTCATTAAAGTTTGCCGACCTTTCTTCTTAGGCAGAAAACCTAAGAAACAAAAGGCATCACTATTAACACCTGCAATACTTAAAGCGGCGGTGATAGCAGATGGGCCAGGCACGGCTTCTATGTTTATCCCGGCTTCTAGTGCTTCTGCCACCAGTTTTCCGCCTGGGTCTTGGATGCCTGGAGTGCCGGCGTCGGTGACAAGAGCTATGTTCTCTCCCTCTTTTAATCTTCCTGTAATCTCTTGTATTTTATGTGCACTGCTGTGTTGATGGTAGGTTGTCAGCGGAGTTTTAATATGGTGTTCTGCTAACAACTTCCCTGTTATCCGGGAATCTTCGCAAGCAATAACACTTACTTGTTGCAATACTTCAATAGCTCTAAGGGTAATATCTTTTAAATTTCCAATTGGAGTTGCAACAACGTACAAGGTGCCCATAGTTAAAAGAGTTTTATTAATAACAACACATCAAACCCTATCATCACCACCAAAGACAATATGCCTAAAGCATTACTCCAAAACCTATTGGTATGCTTCCCCATAATCTTCTTGTTATTACTAATCATCATTAGAAGTATTATCAGGATGGGAGTAAGTAGACCATTTAATACTTGAGTGTAGAGTAGCATAATCATAGGTGGGACATGAGTTAATGCCAACAAGCCACCCATTAAGATGGCGCCAATCATGATGCTGTAGAATCCTTTGGCTTTCTTTATTTTTTTGCTTAAACCTTCTGGCCAACTAAATGCCTCCGCTCCCACATAGGCAGTAGAAGCTGCTAAAACTGGGATACCAATTAACCCAGAGCCAACAATTCCGAAAGAGAATAACAAGAAGGCCCAGTCTCCAGCTAAGGGCTGTAGCATTGTAGCTGCTTCTGTAGTTGTCTCAATAAGTGTATTGCCATTAAAAACAGAGGCTGCTAGTAGAATAATGACCAGGGCAATTAAGTTAGCATAGATGAAGCCTAATGCTACCCCACTATGTGTTTTTCTTAAATCTTTTATACTAGTTTTGTTTTCTACTTCTTCAGTAGTTTGCCAAAAGATTAAATAAGGTGAGATGGTGGTACCCAACAGTGCGACTGCAGCTATGAGAAATATAGTCGAACCAGTCATTTGTATAGGCCAGAGTTGAGTAACCAAGGCATGGGTGTCTATGCGGATAAAGAAAGCAGCCGCGACATAGAACAACAAAGCGATTGTCACAATTATTAAATACTTACTGATTGAAGAGTAACTATTTTTAATTAAGAATGTAGAGATAAGGATAGTTATAGGCAAGACCAACCAGGCCCAGTTAATGTGGGTTAATGCTCCAATGATTTCAGATACAGCCACTATATTAGCTCCAATGGTAACCATGTTGCATAGAAATACAATTAATCCAGCAGTAATAGCCAGCTTAGCGCCATAGTTATTTCTAATAACAGTGTTTAGCCCTTTTTTTGTCACTACGCCGATCCTAGCGCTCATCTCTTCTACGGCAATTATTAGAGGGGTGATTAAGGCAAGTAACCAAATTAAAGAAAAACCAGTGGTAGCTCCCACTTGAGCAAATGTAGCAATACCAGCCGGATCGTTATCAGCTGCACCAGTGATTATACCTTCCTTAGACGCAGAAAAATAATCTAAGATATGTCGTCTTCGTTTGCGAGGATACTTTATAATCTTTTTAGATTCTGATAGAGTGTGACCCATTCTTCAATGCTTAATGTTTGTGCACGTCTACTACTATCAATTTTACTATCAATTAACGCTTTCTTAACCATTTTGTCTGGTAATTGCAAACTATTCCCTAGCGAATTATGTAATTGCTTTCGTCTTTCGCTAAATCCGGCTTTTATAATTTTAAAAAATTCTTTTTCATTGGTTACTTTATAAGGTTTACGACTATAGGGTACAATTTTCAAGATAGCGGAATCTACTGTAGGTGATGGCCAAAACGAAGTATTTGGCACTTCGGCAACTATTTCTGGTTGGCCATAGAATTGAACCGCTACACTTAGAATGTTAGCAGCAGGCGGCAAGGCAATAATTCGCTCGGCCACTTCTTTTTGCACCATTAGGATCATTAAGCTGGGTTGCCTAGGGCTTTGTAGGAAGAAGCGGATAATAGCCGAGGTAATGTAGTAAGGCAGGTTGGCGATTAGTTTGTATGATTTTTTAAAATAGCGATCGAAAAATGGTTTGTCTAGAAAAAGTGCGTTACCTTCGATAGCCTTAATATTAGCCAGGTCGGAATTAAGAGCGCGAAATATTTTAATTAAATGAATATCTTTTTCGACAGTTATAACTTCTTTAGCTTTTCCTGCTAGAGCTCGCGTAAGGGTTCCTAGGCCGGGTCCAATTTCCAAAACATCTTCAGTGTTTTTAAGAGATGATGCTTCAATGATGGTGTCGAGCACTTGCTTGTCTATCAAAAAATTCTGCCCTAATTTTTTCTGGGCAAATACATGGTATTCACGCATTACTCGTTGCAATGTTGAAAGATTGGTGAGATCCATTTAAATAATGAAATATTTAATTTTAATTTTCCCAGCACCTAGCGGAGCTAATTTCATAAAAGCTGGTTTGTTTAAGTCGAGAGCCACTCCGGTCCATTTTTCTGGACCATAATCGTTAATAACAACATCCACAATTTTATTGGAATTTACTGCCATAACTCTAAGGCGAGTACCTTTAGGGAATTGAGTACTAGCGGCATTCATCCCCTCTCCAAAAGCATACCAAGTTGCAGTCCCTTGATAAACCGGTGACTTAGGTTCTGGCTCACTACTTTTTTCAATAGCAGTTTTTAAATTGCTGGCTACCGCCCGATTAACTGCAGTTGGTTTAAGTTGCAAAAAGATAATATCACCACTAGTTAGTGGCTGAGATTCACTAGGGAAAACTGAAACGATCTTGTCTCTGTCTGGATAAAGTGGGGCTATAAACTCACCAACTGTTTGAGCAGTTGTGGTGTATTCAGTGCTGAGGCCATTAACCGACAAGGAAATAGTTTTAACCTGGGCATCGATATGTTTGTAGGTAGTGAGTAAATAAATCAAACCAGCGAGCAAGGGTGCCAAGAAAATTACCGTTAAAATAAGTGTGCGCTTTTTAAATTCCAAAGCTATAGTTTAAATTATATTTTTTTGATAGGGGCTAAACTTGCAGATAATCTTTTAATACCTAATGTGTGAAAACTAGCTACTACCTCATCCTGGTTGAGTTCGATTACTACTCCCTTACCAAAATGAGTGTGTTCTATTTTGTCGCCAGCTTGTAATTTTAATTTGGGTCGAGTCTTTTCGTTGCGCATCGGCGAGCTAGGCCCCGAAGCATAATGAAGTTCTTCTGTAAGATGTTCTGGAATTTCTTCAATAAACCTAGATGGCAAATTGTAACTAGTATTGCCATATAAAGTTCGTTGTTGGGCGTACACCAAATAGATTCTGTGTTTAGCTCGGGTGATGCCGACGTAGCACAGCCGTCGCTCTTCTTCTAACTCTGTTTCGTCGAGGATGCTCCTAGAATGAGGAAAAACATTTTCTTCCATACCAGCAATAAAAACATAATTAAACTCAAGCCCTTTAGCAGCATGCATTGTCATCAAAGTAACTGCTTCTTCGCTGGCTTCATAGTTATCTAAGTCTTGGATTAAACTCACTTCTTCTAAAAAGGTTGTTAGAGCAATCCCAATTTCGAGAGCGTCGTTTTTTTCGATAACGCTTTTTAATTCTTTGACGTTTTCGATTCGAGTTTCTCCTTCGATGGTACGGTCGTTTAGGAAAGTGAGATAACCAGTTTCGCTTAATACAAAATCGAATAAACTACTTAAGTTTTTTTGCCAACCCCTAGCTTTAGTAAAAGTTGCGTTAAGTTTGACTAGAGTTTTTTTAACTTTTTCACTCACTGGCATTAAGTTGAGCACTAAGCTGGTTGGTTTGTCTTGTTCTTCTGAAAACTTCTGAATAATTTCCCATGTTTTGGCGCCAATACCGCGAGCGGGAACATTAATAATTCTTTTTAAACTAAGTTCGTCGTTTGGGTTGGCTATAACTTTTAAATATGCCAAGATATCTTTAATTTCTCTACGATCGTAGAAACGAGTGCCGCCCACAATGCGATAAGGTAGATTTTGTCGTATGAATGATTCTTCTAATGCCCTAGATTGTGCATTAGTGCGATACAACACAACAAAGTTGTTTAAGCTAATCTTTTCATTTGCCTGTTTATGCATAATTTCTCTGGCGATAAAACTACCTTCGTAGAGCTCGTTAATTACTGGACAGATAGCGACTAACTCCCCTTCTCCTTTTTTAGTCCATAGTTTCTTGTCGCTTCTGAATCGGTTAGCTTTAATAACAGCTTCACCTGCATCCAAGATGGTTTGAGTAGAGCGATAATTTTCTTCGAGTTTAATTACCTTAGCTTTGGGGTAGTCCTCGTTAAACTCAAGAATATTACGGTAATTAGCCCCTCGCCAAGAATAGATCGACTGCCAATCGTCGCCGACTACAAATAAGTTACGGTGAGATTTAGATAATAAATTAGTTAGTTGATATTGCGCAGAGTTAGTGTCTTGGTACTCGTCTACTAAAATGTATTTAAATAGTTTCTGGTACTTTTCTAAAACTGCTGGGGCTTGGCCAAACAGCTTCACAGTTTCAAGTAATAAGTCGTCAAAGTCGTAGCTGTTATTCTTTAGTAAAGTCTTTTGGTAGAGCGGATAAACCTTAGCTACTAAATTGGGGAAATTACCATGAGCAGTTCTCTGATATTCGTCCGCTTCAATCAATTCGTTTTTAGCAGAAGAAATGAAATTTAGAATAGCACCAGGAGCATACCGTTGGGTATCAATACTAAGAGTGTGCATTACTTGTTTGACAGCGGTGAGCTGTTCATCAGTATCCAAGATACTAAAGGAACGAGTTCTGTCTAAATGCTCAGCTTCTGCTCGGAGGATACGAGTACAAAGAGAATGGAATGTCCCAATATTAAAACCTGCTTCAGATCGAAGACGAAGAAGTTGCTTAATGCGGGTCTTAATCTCGCCAGCTGCTTTATTAGTGAAGGTAACTGCCAAGATCTCTTTTGGTCGTACCTGCTTTTCTTTAATAAGATAAACAATGCGTGCGGTTAAAGTTTTGGTCTTGCCACTACCTGCCCCAGCTAAAATCAATACTGGTCCATCCCCCGCAGTAACGGCTTCTTTCTGCGCAGCATTTAGTTCATTTAAGAAAGTTTCCATAATTGTAGTATATAGCACCTTCGCCCCCTTCCAACGATTTGTTATACTGTGCCTGTAAATAATCTTACAATAATATGTCCGGTCATTCTAAGTGGTCAACAATTAAGCGCAAAAAAGGCGCCCAGGATGTTAAAAGAAGCGCTGCTTTTAGCAAGCTAGCCCGATTTATTCAAGTAGCGGCTAGAGGGGGTGATGATCCAGGAATGAACTTCCGCTTAAAACTAGCTATTCAAAAAGCCCGAGAAGCAAATATGCCAAATATTAATATCGAAAAAGCCATTGCCAAAGGGAGTGGCACAGGTAAAGACGCTGTTATTATAGAAGAAATAACTTATGAGGGGTTGGCACCTGGCAATGTTGGGGTGGTCATAGAAGTTTTAACAGATAATAAAAATAGAACTGTTGCAGAAATACGCAGCATCTTTAATAAAAGCGGAGCTACTTTTGGTACACCCGCAGCTTGGCAATTTGAGGCTAAAGGCGTTTTGCAATTAGATAAAAGTAACGATAGTGAGGCGGATGAACTAGCCATTATTGAGGCAGGTGCACTAGACCTAGAGGATCTTGGTGAAACATTCGTAATTTATACTGCTCCAAAAGAGTTAGATATGGTCAAATCTAAGCTAGGGAGCAATGGTCGCAATGTTAAATCCGCTGACGTAGAGTTGGTGGCGAAGAATAAAACAGTGGTTATCGATGTCACGTCAGCCAAAAAAATCTTAAACTTTCTGGATGCTATTGAAGAGCACGACGATGTTGTTAATGTCTATAGCGCTTTAGAGGTGCCAGACAATGTTTTGTCTCAAATTTCTTAAATCATATGGAAACTACAGTTCTAGGTATCGACCCCGGTCTTGCTATCGTCGGCTTTGGAATAGTTAAAATTAATGGCAATAAAGTTAGTTTTATTAATTGCGGACAAATTAAAACACACAAATCTGAACTTCACACACAAAGGTTAGCTGTAATTGTTAAATCGATTAAAGAATTGGTCGAAGAGTATCAACCAACAGTGGTTGGTATCGAAAGCTTGTTCTTTGCTCGCAATACATCGACTGCTATGAAGGTGGCAGAAGCCAGAGGAGCTATTTTAAGCGTTTTGGCTAGTTATCCGCTATCAATTGTCGAACATACGCCGCTGCAGGTAAAACAATCGCTTACCGGCTATGGCAGTGCTGATAAACAGCAGGTTTTAAAGATGATTAAATCTATTCTCAAACTCGAGACTCTCCCTGGGCCAGACGATATCTCGGATGCGTTGGCGATAGCAGTTTGTACGGCTTTTAGCCATCAAACTAGTAATCGGATGTTAAAATAAGGGTATGATTGCTTGTATCGAGGGTAATATTATTGCAAAAGACAATAGTTCGCTAATAGTTAATGTGGGCGGGTTAGGATATAGAGTATTTGTTACCAACGAGTTATTGGCCGATACGTTGTTGGGGCAATCGATTAAGCTAATGACTCACCTGGTGGTGAAAGAAGATAGCCAAACTCTTTACGGTTTTCTTGCCAACGAAGATCTGGGGCTCTTTACTCTATTAATTAGTGTTTCGGGGATAGGCCCTAAAATTGCAATAGCTATTTTAAGCTCATCTAAAACCAGTGAACTTAGGACTGCTATTAGTCATGGCGACAGCGCTATCTTTACGGCTATTAGTGGAGTGGGCCTTAAAACAGCACAACGATTGATTTTAGAGCTTCGTAGCAAAATTGGAGCTGTTGATTTAGATGGTGGCATAAGCGATTCGGAAGATGTTATCAGCGCAATGACAAGTTTAGGTTATAATATGTATGAAATCAGAAAAGTAATCGGTAAAGTGCCAGCCAATCTGCCGTTGAATGATAAGGTGAAAGAAGCGTTAAAATTACTAGGTTAGAATATATTTAATTTATATAAGGAGGGTCGAAAAATGAAGGAAAAAGATTGTGGTGGTGGTTGTTGTGGGCACATGTTTAAAGATTGGTTCTACACCGTCTTGTTGTTGGTAGTAGGGTTAATACTATTAATGATTAACTTGGGGTTTGTAGACAGTGGCTTAATTGCCTATTGGCCACTACTTCTTGTTATGATCGGTTTAAAAGAATTATTAGATCGCCATTAAAAGCGGATCTAGGTTACTAGTTAACCAGGCAGTTTAATTAATGAACAAAAGATTCTGGATAATTACAGCGGGGGTCGCTGGATGCCTCGTGGCGTTAGTTTGGCTTATTTATTTCTTAACACTAGCCCCAGTAGGAGGCAATAAGAGTAAGCAATTTACTATTCAATCGGGTGAAAGTATTACTTCAATCGCCAAACATCTGCAGGAAGAAGGATTGATTAAATCGGTAGGAGGGTTTAAATTTTATCTTAAATTAACCGGCAAAGTAATTGTGCAACCAGGAGCTTATGAAATTTCGCCAAACTTTAGTGCACCAAGAATTGCTAATTTAGTTGCGAACGGTAACACGGCTAACGCAACAGTAACTATTCCTGAAGGATATACCTTAGACCAAATTGCTACTCTATTGGCTGAGAAAGGCATTGCCACTAAGTCTGAGTTTCAAACAACCGCCGAAAATTTCCCCCCCGATTATGGGTTTATGAAATCAAAACCTACCACTAGCTCACTAGAAGGGTTTTTGTTTCCCGATACATACCGCTTATTAAAAGGCGATGTTGTTTCTGCAGTTCGAATGATGCTAAACAATTTTGAAACCAAGTACAAATCAGATATCTCCCCCACTTTGGGAGATCGCAATTTTTACAACATTCTAATTATTGCTTCATTAATAGAACGTGAAGCCAAAACTCAAATCGATCGCGAGCAAGTCGCAGCCGTTTTATACAACCGATTGGATGCAGGCATGAGACTCGATGTAGATGCAACTGTCCGTTATATCACTGGCAACTGGAAAGATGCTATTACCAAATCTGATCTGGCCATAGACTCGCCTTACAATACCAGGTTGCATGCTGGGCTTCCACCCGGCCCAATCTGCAATCCAGGACTTGCTTCAATTAAAGCGGCGATGAACCCTCCCGATAGCGACTACTATTATTACCTAACTGATTTCGAAGGCATTACTCATTACGCCAAAACTCTGACAGAGCACAATCAGAATAAGCTTCGTTATCTGCTGTAGGTTTATTAAGACAGTTAAGAGAAGCCCTTGCATGAGGGGCGAGTCTTTTTGTGTGTTAGATTAATAACTGAAACTGGTAAGATAAATATATGAAAAAAGTTGTCATCTGTGCTAGCGCTGCTTTCTATCAAGAAGCCCAAGAATGGAAAATCCAACTTGAGAATATGGGTTATTCTGTAATACGTACAATCCAAAGCATAGACGAGAATGATATAGGCCAGTATAAACAAACCCACACTGATCATTATTCTAGAATGTCAGAATGTAATATTGTTTTTGTTTTAAATCTTGAAAAGAAAAATATTCCTGGGTACATAGGAGCAGGCGTATTTGCAGAGATAGCTTTTGCTATAGGTTTAAATATAATCCTTGATAAAAACATAGAGATACTTCTGGTTAATCCCCTTCCCGAGGAGTCTCCATATCTAGATGAACTAACTAAGTGGCAGAAGCTGGGATGGCTAAAACAATTTCAACCTAATGCTATGCCCGAGTTGGTAAAATAGATTCTAACCTTCTCCAGTATGCGGGGTCAATGGACAATTTTTTATTTAGTTTGTCTGGGGCTATTGGGCATGGTAGCTGGTCTTAGCTTGGGTGCTTTTCTATTTCATATACATTGGGTTGTTTGGCTATGGCTAATGGTTGGCCTGCTAAGCATTGCTTTAGTCTTTTACAAACGTAGCGGATTAGTTGTAATAATAGCTTTGTTTTTGGTGGCCATTAGTTCTGGAATTTTGCGGTTTAATCTATATAGCCAAATTGAAAATTCGGATATTAGCTTTTATAACGCGGGTGAGATAACTTTGCGGGGAGTTATTATTGACGACCCCAAAGCCGCCAGTGAATTAAGCAAGTTCACTGTTAGAGTAGACGAGGTGATAGAAAGCAGTCAGCCAGTTTCTGGCAAACTGCTCATTACCACTCGCAAATATCCTGGTTATCAATACGGCAATGAAATAGAAGTTAGTGGCCGGCTCAAGCTAACCGACAATACTACAAGTTATGCAAAGTATCTTTCGCGTTTTGGTATTTATGCCACTATCGATTATCCTGGTATTAAGGTGATTAGCGAATTTAAAGCTAGCACCTTTTTATCTGCGCTGTATCACTTTAAAAATAGATGTATCAATATTATTGAGCGTGGCATCCCCCAACCAGCAGCCGCCTTTTTAGCAGGGTTATTATTTGGCGATAGCTCTTCTATGCCAAAGAGTGTTTTGGAAGACTTTAATCGCACTGGCTTAACTCACATTGTAGCGCTGTCGGGTTTTAACATTACATTAATTGCAGGCGTGTTGCTTAATTGGTTGAGATTTCTGCCTTTGCGCTTTCGATTCAGTTTCGCTGTGCTTGGGATTATAGCGTTTGTGTTAATGACAGGTGCGTCTCCGTCAGTGGTTAGGGCAGCAGTAATGGCCGGAGTTTTAATGTTGTCTGGAGTAGTGGGGCGATCACCAAATGTTACGGTTGCCCTGCTGTTTGCCGCCACAGTTATGGCATGGTTCAATCCTAAAATCATTATTTATGATATTGGTTTTCAACTATCGTTTTTGTCGACTGTCGGTATTCTTTATCTATCTCCGATGTTAGGTTCGTTTTTATCTAAACGTTTTTGGTGGGTTAATGAATATTTGGGTACCACTTTATCAGCCCTAATAATGGCGTTTCCAATTATAGCTTATAATTTTCAACAGGTTTCTTTAATTGCCCCAATTGCTAATCTTTTAGTTTTGCCACTTATCCCGCTAACTATGAGCTTGGGGTTTTTGGCTTTGGTCGCTGGCGCTATAAACCTAACTTTAGGGTGGATGGTTGGCATAATGGTTTGGGCACCATTAGCCATCGCAATTTTTATTACTCAAACTTTGTCGCGTTTGCCTCTAGCTTCTCTGGAGCTGGCGAAGATAAATTGGGGCTGGCCAATAGCTTACTACTTAGTTCTTTTAATTTTTGTAATATATAAAAAACATGTTCGATCGGAAAAAGTTAATTCTCTGGCTGGTAGCCACACTTAGTCTAGGTAATTTTTTAATTTGGCAAGCCACTTCATTTTTTGATGGCAAGCTCCATGTTTATTTTTTAAATGTCGGCCAAGGAGATTCTATTTTAATCCGAACACCAAATAGGCAAACCATTTTAGTGGACGGTGGTCCTGATGACGCAGTTATTAAATTAATCGATCGCTATTTACCAATTTGGCAACGGCAACTCGATTTGGTAGTGGCTACTCATCCAGAAACCGACCACATTACAGGCCTGGTTGATTTATTGAAGCTAAAAAGATTAAAAGTAAAACGCGTACTATCGCTATTAACAGAGAAAGATACTGCCATTGGTCGGGCATGGAGCGATGAGCTTGCGGGTGGCCATTACAGAGTAGATTACGCTAGTGCTAGCTCTGACTACAATTTTGGTGACGTGCAATGGGATACGCTCTATCCTTTAAATTCCGACGACACGGCTGCTAATATTAACGACTCGGCCATTGTTGCGAGATTAATATACCAACAACATCAGTTATTGTTGACGGCCGATGCCAGCTCAACCACAGAAGCAACAATAAGTAATATCTATGGGAATACACTAAGATCCGATATATTAAAGGTAGGACATCATGGGAGTAAGTCGTCTTCATCTGACGGTTTTTTACAACTGGTGTCGCCAGCAGTAGCTGCTATTTCGGTTGGCGAAAATGGTTATGGGCATCCGACTAAGGAAGCTTTAACGAGGATTCTTAGTGTAGGGGCCAACATCTATCGTACTGATCTTGATGATACAATTGAGGTGATTTTTACTAATAATGGTTACATCGTCAAAACCAATGGACAGAAAGAATTTTATTCGCAATAAAGAAGATTTTGCCTGCGATAGTTGTGGTCAAAAGGTAGTTGGCGATGGTTATACCAATCACTGTCCTTTTTGTTTGCACAGTAAACATGTAGATAAAGATGTGCCTGGAGATAGAGCTAATAATTGCAAAGGGCTAATGGCTCCAACTGGAGTTGAGTATCAGCATGGCGAATTCTATTTAAACCACAAATGCTTAAAATGCTCCACCACTAAACGCAATGTAGCTGCTCTAGAAGATAATTTCGATCGCATTATACAATTAAGTCAAAATCAAGGTGTTTAATCTCTCCCCCATTCCATGGCAGATGTTCTGGCAACCATTACTCCTGTCTTTTTTATTAGGATATCTTTTAACTTGGGCAGTAAAATATTTTTCTACTCATTACAAGTTATTCTCGAAACTAACTAATCATCAGTTACACACTTATCCAGTGGCCAGATTAGGCGGAGTGGCTATATTTATCACCTTTATAACCAGCTTTCTACTGTTTGTGCCCTTAGATCAGCCGCGCATTGGCCTGCTAATTGCCTTAAGTATCATTTTTTTGATGGGGCTATTAGACGATTTAATTAGTCTTAAGCCGTGGCAAAAAATACTTATTCAATTGCTTGCAGTAGCAGTAGCTTTGAAATTCGGTATTCATATCGGCCAAATTAACAATCCCCTAGGGGGTAGCATCATCTTCTCTCCTGCTTGGGACTTAATTTTAAGTGGTGCTTGGTTAATGGTGATAACTAATGCTATGAATTTGTTAGATGGATTAGATGGGCTAGCTTCTGGCACCAGTATTATTGGCGCGATGGTGCTATTTTTCTTGAGTTGGCTGCCAATGGTGCATCAACCAGAGATGGCTTTAATGGCAGTAATTTTATTTGGCACTATGCTTGGATTTTTGCGTTGGAACTGGTATCCAGCCAAGATCTTCATGGGTGACTCTGGTAGTTATGTTTTAGGGTTTCTTCTTGGAGCATTAGCTATAATTAACGGAGCTAAGTTAGCCACTGCAGTTTTAGTATTAGGTTTCCCTCTTTTAGATCTGCTTTGGGCTGTTATTAGGCGCCTTCGGGCGGGAAAACATCCTTTCTCTCCAGACAGAGAGCATCTACATCATCGACTAATCGCTGCTGGGGTTCATCATCCATGGGCGACTACAATTATTCTTACATTCGTGGCTTTATTTGGCCTTATTTCTTTATTGTCTGGCTCAATGGCTAAGCTGTTGGCGTTGCCAATAGTGGCTATTCTGATGATTTTAGTGGCTAGGACTGCTATTCGCTTGGCTCGGAATAAATCATCTTGACAAAAAGTGTTCTGTAGGTTATGATAGAGTAATAACCTTAAAACAAACACCAAAATGAACGATCAGCAATTTGAGCGATTAGTGCAGAGCTTACAAGACATTATGCGTTGTCCGAACTGTTCTTCCGGTTATGCTTTTGAGGATATCCATTACCTGGGTCAACTCGACACTATGACGTTTTTGCATCTACGCTGTCATAAGTGTAATATTCCGGTGTTTGCTAGTATTGCTATCGCCTCCCCAGAGGGCATTATCACTAGTTCGGACGTAGTCATGCCTCAAGGAATGAGCCGTAGAGAGCTAAATAAAGACGAAAGCGATAAAATCTTTAAAAAGGTTACCCATGATGATGTTCTCGAGGTACACAGTGCCCTATTTAATTCTAAGGGTGATCTAAGCAAATTCCTTACCCATTAAGCCTATTTTTCTCTTCAAAATAAAGAACCTTGCCCCCGCAAGGTTTTTTAAGTATATTGACTAGGTTATAAGGTAAGGCGTAAATCTGATGGAGTTAACGGCAGAAACAAGAGCAAAAGGGGCAATACCTAGGGATGTTAGAGCTAACAACTTAATCCCCGCTGTTTTGTATGGTCGCGGGGTTCCAGTAGTGAATATTGCTGTACCATTTGCAGATTTTGATAAGCTTTATCGTGCTGGTGGTAGCGAATCAACTATTATCGATTTACAAGTAGGAGGTGACCCTTCTCCCTACTCAGTTTTAATTAAAGATGTTCAATTCGATCATGTAAGCGAAAAATATCTGCATATAGATTTCTACCAAGTAAAGAGTGATGAAAAGTTACGAACAACAATTCCATTAAAATTCATTGGCGAGTCGTTGGCTGTTAAAGATTTAGATGGAATATTAATTACAAACAAAGATGAAATAGAAGTCGAATGTTTGCCTAAAGATTTGCCACGAGAAATTGAAGTTGATATTTCTCAATTAATTAATTTAAACGATTCAATTACTGTTAAAGACATTAGCGTGCCAAGTGGTGTCGAAATTCTAAATGATGGCGAAGAATCGGTGATGGTAGTTACTGAGCCTGCCGCCGAAGAAGAAGCAGTTGAAGAAGTTTCGGAAGCCGAGGCAGTTGCTTCAGTGGAGGCGACCGAAGAGAAGTCTGAGACAGAAGAATCTGAAGACAAAGAAACTCCCGCTGAATAAATTATTTCTGCAATATAATTTATTTCTTCTAAATTAAATTTAAAACTAATGCTTAATAATTATAAAAAGTGTTAGTTTTTTTATTTTATCTTGTTTTTTGTTAACTAAGTATTTATAATGTAGCTGTTAATTTCTTTTGTTTTATTTTTATAAAAACAATTGTCAAATTAAATATAATATTAACCACGGAGGGTAGGACATGGCCGTCAAAAGACGCAAGAAAGTAGTGAAGAAAGCTACTAAGAGAAAGAAGGCTGCGCCAAAGAAAAAGAAAGCTGCGCCCAAGAAAAAAAGGGCTGTAGCTAAGAAGAGAAAGGCTGCACCTAAGAGAAAGAAGGCTGCGCCAAAGAAGAGAAAGGCTGCACCTAAGAGAAAGAAGAAGGCTGCGCCAAAGAAAAGGAAAGTGACTCGTCGCAAAAAGAAGTAAATAAATTATTTCAATTTATTCCTGAAAAGTCTGCGCCATTTGGCAAAGGCTTTTTTGGTACTAGAGAGCTATTTTTTCAGTCCAAAAAGAAATATACTATATATAAGATAAAGAAAAACTAGTTTAAGGTAATATAAATGACTTACTCGGAAATTAGAGAAAAGTTCGTCGACTTTTTTAAGGCCAAAGGGCATCGCTTAGTGCCTTCTGCTTCGTTAATTCCTATGCACGATGCATCCGTACTCCTAACTGTAGCTGGCATGCAACAGTTTAAACCATATTTTACAGGTGAGCCATCACCGTATGGTGATAGAGCAATTAGTATTCAAAAATGTTTTAGAACTTCAGATATTGATGAGGTGGGCGACGATTCACATCTAACCTTCTTTGAAATGTTTGGAAACTTTGCCTTTAATGGATCTGTTAGCAAAGATGAAGCAATCCAGTGGGCTTGGGAATTTTTAACTAGCCCCAATCATATGGGCATACAAGCAAGTCGCCTGTCGGCTACTTATTACGACGGCAGTAGAGTCGGCACTCGCGCCGATATGACTGCTCAAGAAATTCTAGCAACCTTAATTGGTTTAACCGACATATCTGCTCAAGGAGAAGATAATTTTTGGGGGCCTACTGGAGGTGAAGGTCCGTGTGGCCCAACAGTTGAATTTTACATTGATGGAGTAGAGGTTTGGAATATCGTTTTTAATGAATACTATTGTTCAGTGGAGAAAGAACTTACTCCCCTCTCTTCTGGCCTTGGCATCGATACTGGTATGGGGCTCGAAAGATTACTAACAGCAGTAACCGAAGAAGCAGGAAATATGTACGAAACAGATGCTTTCTTGCCAATTATTGAAGCTATTCACAAACATGTCCCAGAAGTAGGTGCTGAAATTAACAGGTCAATGAAAATTATTGCCGATCATTTAAGAGGGAGTGTGTTTTTGCTATCTGATCATGTTAGACCCAGCAATAAAGAGCAGGGCTACATATTAAGACGGTTGCTTAGGCGAGCAATCTTACATTTAGACAAATTGCGAGTTTTACCAGCTTTTGATGAACTACTAGAAGTAATTATTACCAAGTATGGAGATTTTTATCCAGAGCTTTTAACTGAAAAGGATATGATCTTACAGCTAGCTAACCTGGAAAAGGATAAATTCCTTAAAACTATGGTCGAAGGCAAAAAAGAATTAGATAAATTGCTGGCATCACATGGCAATAAGAGTAGTGGAGAAGATGCTTTTAACTTATTTGCAACCTACGGGTTGCCGTTAGACTTTATTAAAGAAGAAACATCAGTGAATGAAGACGAATTTAATAAAAAGTTCCAACAGCATCAGGATATCTCAAGAGCGGGAGTAAAAAGCAAGTTTGGTGGGCATGGGCTTTCTTCTGGGGCAACTGTTAGTAGTGCTGATCGTCAAAAGATTACTCGTTTTCATACGGCGGCTCATTTATTGCACGCTGCCTTAATAAAATTTCTAGGTAATGAAATAAAGCAGGCAGGTTCAGATCTAAGCGTAGAAAGACTAAGATTTGATTTTACTTTCCCAAGAGCGCTATCTCCTGAAGAGAAAACTTTAGTCGAGGATTGGGTTAATAAACAAATTGAGTCGAATTTACCGGTTAAACATGAAACAATTAAATTAACAGACGCTTTAGCGTCCGGCGCAGTCGCTTTCTTTAAAGAGAAATATCCAGACGAAGTAGAAATGTATACTATCCTCAGTCCAGATAATAGCGAAGTTGTTTCTAAGGAAATCTGTGGTGGGCCGCATGTAACCAAGACAGGAGAAATTGGTAAATTTAAAATAGTTAAAGAGCAAAGCAGTTCTGCCGGTGTTCGGCGAATTAAGGCCACTATCGATTAATTATGGGATTTTTTAGAGCGAAACGTAAATCAGAAGATATTAGTGAATATTTTTTGGCAGTAGATACTGGCACCGAATTTGTAAAATGCATAGTTTTTAAACGAAACGAGAATAATGCAGAGATATTAGGTAAAGGCACCGCGGTGCATGTTGCTGGAAGCATGCGAGGTGGCATGGTTATTAATATTCCCGAAGTTAGTAAAACTATTAAACTAGCTATTGATTTAGCCACTGCTGATTTAGAAGTGCATCCACAAAATCTAATTATGAGTTTGCCAGGAGACTTGGTTCGTAGTTTAGTTACCACAGTGCATTACCATAGATCTCGACCAGAAGCCCACTTAGATGCCACTGAAATTAAAAATATTGCATATAAAGTGCAATGGAAAGCATATGAGCAAGCTAGAATTGTTTCGACAGAAGAAAATGAAACCAGCAATCAGGTAGATATTAAGTTAATTAGTACTGGTCTCATCGATACTCAAATTGATGGATATAAAGTAGAGAATCCTTTAGGTTTCCAGGGCAACACTGTAACGATCAGTATTTTTAACGCCTTTGCGCCGCTAGTACATTTAGGGGCATTGCAAGCAATCGCCGACGAATTAGACCTAGATTTAATTAGTGTAGTAGCGGGCCCATATGCCGTTGCAAAATTACTGTCCGAGAATGAGGAGGAGGCCATCATGATAGATGTCGGTAGTGAAAATACGGATGTTGTAGTTGTTAGTGGTGGGAGCGTGATGGGTATGCAAAATTTTGCTTTTGGTAGTCGAGCTTTCGACCAAACAATAACTGATCTTAAATATCCCAGCGAAAAAGCTGCTCGCATTAAGCACGATTACACCTCCGGCAAATTAAGTAAAAAAATTACCAAGCAGCTATCGGAAAAATTCAAACAAGTGTCTCTTACGTGGGTTAAGGGTATTACTGCTACTTTGGAAGAGTTTGGTCATTTAGATATTTTGCCGAATCGAATTTTTGTAACTGGTGGAGGTAGTTTGATCCCGGAAATTAAAAATGCCCTTATGACTAAAGAATGGACAACTAATTTACCTTTCTCAAAAAAACCATATGCTGCTTTAATGAAGTTAGACAATCTAAAGAAGATAGGTTGTTCCGAGAAGATATCCATTGATAGTGCTGACGCGGTACTTTTGGGGCTGATAAACCTAACTCTTGAAACTGATACTGACGAGAACATGGTTAGTGCAATAATACGTCGGCTAGTTGTAAGCATGCAAAGTTAATTATGAATAAAAAAATAATATATTTAGACGTTACTGCCGACTTGGCCACAGCTATTGATAAAATGGCAAACGTCATGGGCGACGAAGTAGTTTTAGTTATCCCAAAGAGTTCTGCTTTGTTTCATGGCAGTGTAAACTTGAAGATTCTTAAGTCGAATGCCGAAAGTATGGGGAAAAACTTATCCATTTCGACCTTAGATCAAGCCGGCAGAGCGCTGGCAGAAAAAGTTGGGATTGTTCTTCGCTCTAGCTCAGAAGAAGAAAACGCTAGTGTGGCACCAGTAGTTGCGAGCAATGATAACCAAGGTAATGTGCAGCCCACTAAGCTTCCACCAATACCAATTACAAACAAGCGTGTAAAAATTAAATATAAACCAAAGTTTCCTGAATTTAGGCGCACCAAAGAGACAGTTATTAAGGTGGACTCCCCTTCTATTGTTGCCACTGATGCTGATATCGAAGAAAGTAGGCCTAGATTAAAGATATTTGGGGGCAAAACCAATCCTTCTTTTCTATTTATCTTATTGGCCTTAATTATTCTAGGTGGCGTATTCTATTTTGTCCTGCCTAGGGCCACCGTTTCTTTAGAAATAAAGTCTGAACCATTTAATCATAAATTCAAACTAGTGTTGGCTGATGCTCAAGATCCAGAAGCAGCTGGTCAAAATGTATTTAAAGGTAGATTTATTGAGGTGCCTAAAGAAATTATTCAAACCTTCCCTGCTACTGGGGTAAAGAACTATGGTAATCCCGCTAGCGGAGAAATTGTAATATATAACCGCACAAAAGTAATTCAAGGCCTGGTGGCTCAAACTAGATTTGTAAGTCCTGATGGGCAGGTTTTTCGTATCGACAAAGAGATTTTAATTGCACCAGCTAGAGCGGCTAGCAACGGATCTTTGATGCCAGGACGTTCTAGGGTTAGAGTAGCGGCCGATAGTGGTGGAAGTGTTGGTAACTTGCCAGCCGGGACCAAGCTAACTATACCCGGCCTAAACAACTTCTTGGTCGAATTAGTCTATGGTCAAAATGATGAACCTTTTGTTGGTGGTACCGACGATGAAGTTAAAATTATTTCCGAAGATGATATTAAATCTGCGAGAGAATCGATTAGTAAAAATGTTTTTTCAGACATTGCTATTGAATTACAAAAACAAGTTAAAAAAGACGAAGAACTAATTACTGCTCTTATTCAAAACGACATTATAGATAGCGTGCCTTCAAATGGAGTGGGTGATAAAAGAGAAGCATTCGATCTAAGAGTGCAAGTTAGGAGTTGGACTTTGCTTCCACTCAAAGGAAGGTTGGCAAGCATTATTCAAAACTCTACTACTGCAGTGGTGCCAATTGGTAAAGAGCTTACCCCACAGACATTAAAAAATCCAAAAGTTACGCTCGACAACGCAGACTTCCTTTCACACATTATCGATTACACGGTCGAAATAGATGGTTTGGTGGCTTCTAAAATTGATGAGGCAGAACTAGTAGGCAGTATTGCTAATAGGTCAGAGGAAAGTGTTAGTAGATTAATTACTAGCCTAACAGACATCGTTTCTCACAAAATAGTATTGTGGCCATTTTGGGTTAAGAAACTCCCTCTCTTAGAAAGCAATATTAAAATTAACACTTCATACATAGGCCAATGAAAATCCTAGGTATCGATTTAGGTAAACGACGGATTGGGTTGGCGCTTGGAGACACACAAGAAAGAGTTGTAGTGGGGCTGTCGACGATAATAAATGATAAAAAAACACTCCCAACAATTACAGAAATTATTCAACACGAAAAAATTGAAAAGATTGTAATCGGGTTGCCTCGGACTATGCAGGGCGTCTTAGGCGACCAAGCGAGTTATACCCAAAAATGGGCAGAGAAGTTGGAAAGAATAACTCAAATACCAGTCGAATATGCCGACGAAAGGCTAAGCAGCCGGATGGCAAAAGAAGGATTGCTGGCTATTGGTAATAAACTAACAAAAGAAGACATCGACCAGGCCGCGGCGGTCTTAATTTTGCAGGGATATTTAGATAAGCTGACTGGCATTTGACAACCGAACCAAGGTATTTTACAATGCAGGTGCAATATTTAACTGGGAGGTAAAATGAATAAATCCGAAATCATTGATCTGATTGCCCGCAAGGCAAACATTTCGAAGAGTACCGCTACGCAAGCGATTGACGTGTTTGTTAACACAGTCAAAAGCCATTTAGCGTCCGGTAAGAACGTAACCATTACCGGTTTCGGGACTTTCACAGTCAGTAAGCGAGCTGCTCGTAATGGAGTAAACCCGCAAACTGGTAATCCTATCCGGATTCCAGCTTCTAAGGTTCCTCGTTTTAAGGCTGGAAAAGCCCTAAGAGCAAACATCAAGTAATATCTTTTTCGATATAAATTGAACTATATAAAGGCATCTTTTCCTGTTGGGGAAGGATGCTTTTGTTATGTATAATAGCTATGTTATTACCTACACCGGAGCATCTGATGCGGGTATAGTATAAAGGCTATTATGTCAGCTTTCCAAGCTGAAGATACGGGTTCGATTCCCGTTACCCGCTCCATAGTTTTATTGCCGCCAAGGCGTGTTTTTTGCGCGTCAGATTATCCTTGACAGCTACAGTTTTTTATGATATAATAGAGAAATAGCTGACAAAGCTATCAAAACAAAACAAAAACTAAAGATATGTTTAGTAAACTAAAATCCGTATTACTTCATTCTGGCTATCGGGTGATTCTCACCAGTGATTTTAGTCGCCAAAAATCAGGTGGGCTGGCTAGAGCAACCAAAGGATATATTTTACCAGACGACCTAAAGATTTTCATTAACAAACACATAGACATTAACGATCGAGTGGTAACATTAATTCATGAACTTTTACACGAAATTCAACCCAGCTGGGAAGAAGCTAAGGTAGATCGTAATTCTAAAAAGATTTTCAAAAAACTAACTATCTCAGAACTCGGATTTTTACAGTTTTTTATCATGTCCCCTCCTGAAACGCGTTCGATGCTAAGCACTCACAAAGCATACTTAAACGCATAAGCTCATAATCTAAATTAGTTTGTTCTCTGGCTGAATATAATTAGGTCAGAGGTGTTTTTGAGGTATATTAGAAAAGGTTTAGAATGTTAACATTATCTGTCCTCGTAGCTTAGTGGATAAAGCAACTGCCTTCTAAGCAGTAGACCACAGGTTCGAATCCTGTCGAGGACGCCATGCATGGTGGCCGTAGCTCAATGGTAGAGCACCTGGTTGTGGTCCAGGCGGTTGTGGGTTCGAATCCCATCGGCCACCCCACACGCATAATAAAAAGTGTTTTGATAAATATCTGATAGTTTAGCAAAACCAAAAAGGTTTAATTTTTAATTTATGCCCTCGTAGTTCAATGGATAGAACGTGAGCTTCCGGAGCTTAAGATGTAGGTTCGATTCCTACCGGGGGTACCATAAGTTTATCGACAGAACCGAGTAGATTTAATAAAATATCGTCATCTATCTAATAATATTGATAAAATGCTAAAGTACGGGTTCATAGCTCAATGGTAGAGCAGCTGCCTCTTAAGCAGTTGGTTGAAGGTTCGAGTCCTTCTGGACCCACCATAAGGCCTGTTCGTCTATCGGTTAGGACGCTAGCTTTTCAAGCTGGAAAGAGGGGTTCGACTCCCCTACAGGCTACCAAAAATAATGATATCGGATCTGTGAGATGGCTCTAATCTTATTTATTTCGGTGCCCTATTGACAGCAAAAGGGGTTGTGGTAATTTCTTATATGTACCCCTAATTTAGGGAGACATAAGTCTTATTATATTAGTAATCGTTTTGGAGGTTCGTATGGATCTTTACAATCACGATGAGGACATGGATTCCTCAGGATTTGAAGAGAAAGACAAAGACGAAGTTGTTGGTGGCATGTCCGCTGATGATGATTCTGACGAAGAAGAGGATGATGACACTGATGCTGTCGTCGAAGACGACACAGAAGAAGATCTCTAATCTCTAAAGATAAAATACAGCCCCTTCAAAGGGGCTGTATTTTTGTAGATAAGATTGAAACTGATATACTAAAAAAGTTATTCATGAATCAAATGTCCAATGGACGATTTAATTATAGTGGGGGGTGGCCCTGCTGGCTTAACTGCTGCTTTGTATGCATCCAGAAGGGCGATTAAAACATTAGTTTTGGCTAAGAACTATGGCGGGCAAGCTGCGCTAAATTCAAATATTGAAAACTATCCTGGAGTAGAAAGTATTTCTGGTATCGAATTAATGCTAACTGCCAGGAATCAAGCTGAAAAGTTTGGTGCCAAAATAGCAGATGCAGATATTGAAAGCATTATTAAAACAGAATCTAGATTTACGATTAAGAGCACTAGAGGTAAAGAGTATAGCGCCAAATCAATTCTACTTGCTTTGGGTAGGGTGTCGCGTAAATTAGGCATACCTAATGAAGCGGAGTTTCTAGGCAAGGGTGTTGCTTACTGTGCAACTTGTGATGCCCCTTTGTTCTTTGGTAAAAACGTGGTGGTGGTGGGAGGTAATAACTCGGCAGTAGATGCAGCGCTTCTACTCTCTAAAATTGCCAAACAAGTCTATTTGGTCGCTCGCAGGGACACCTTAACCGCTGAAGCAGTTTTAATTAATAGTCTAAGGCTAGCTAGTAATGTAAAAATTATTTATAGCACAGTAGTCGAATCTATTCATGGGCACGATTTTGTCGAGAATATAACAGTAAAGCATCTTGATACCGAAACCACTGAAGAAATAATTACAGATGGACTTTTTATAGAAATTGGTTATGAAGTAAAGGCCGATTTTCTGGGAGATTTAGTAGAGCGTAATGAAAAAGGTGAGATTATTATCGATGATTATAACCATACGTCTTTGCCCGGTGTTTTTGCGGCCGGCGATGTTACAACTATTCCATTTAAACAAGCAATTATTTCTGCAGGCGAAGGCGCCAAGTCGGCCTTAGCCATCTACGATTATTTAGTAGGTGTTAAACATAACTAAAAACTATGCAAAAGATTTTGGTAATTGGGGCCACTGGTCAAATTGGGTCTGAGCTAGTCCCTCGGCTGCGAGAAATTTATGGCAATGAAAATGTTATTGCCGTGGGGCATAAAACTACTCCCCCATCTCATCTACTAACGGGCCCATTTTTATTTGCCGACGCTACAAACAAACAAGCTTTGAATGATATTATTCAAGAACACCAGATTGATGTAATTTATCATTTAGCGGCATTACTTTCAGCTACCGGAGAAAAGAACCCCGATCTAGCGTGGCAGGTAAACTTAAACGGATTAAAAACTGTTTTAGATTGTGCCGTAGAGAATAAAGTTAAACAAGTTTTTTGGCCTAGTTCAATTGCAGTCTTTGGTCCTGAAACCCCTAGCGTAAATACTCCCAACGAAACTATTATGCGACCAAAGACAATGTATGGCTTAACTAAAGTGGCAGGAGAACTACTTTGCGAATATTATCATCAAACTCATAACTTGGATGTGCGTAGCATTAGATATCCAGGAATTATTAGCCACCAAACCATGCCAGGTGGTGGAACCACCGATTGGGCGGTAGCTATTTTCTACGACGCCATTAAAAATGGTTGCTACACTTCTTTTGTTAGCAGCGACACAGTTTTGCCGATGATGTATATGCCCGATTGTTTAAAAGCTACCATTAATCTAATGCAAGCAGATGCAAGCCAATTAAAGCATCGTTGTTACAATTTAGCTGCGATGAGTTTTTCACCTGCGGAGTTAGCCACCGAAATTAAAAAACACATACCGGCCTTTGAGTGCGATTGTTTACCAGATAGTAGGCAAATTATTGCAAACACCTGGCCTAAATCTATCGACGATTCGGCAGCAAGGTCGGAATGGGGTTGGCAACCAGATTATAATATTTCTAAGATGACAATCGACATGCTAGAACAAATTCGTGCTAAGTTATTAATAACTACTACCAATGAATAAAGTTAAAGAATACAAGGTTTATTCCACTACTGTTTGTGTCTATTGCAAACTTTTAAAAGACTGGCTTGATCGCCATGAGGTTTCTTACCAAGAAATTAATTTATCCACCGACCCTAGCTTAGGCCAAGAGATGATTCAAAAAACTGGCCAGATGGGTGTGCCTGTTAGCATTATTACTTTAGCTGATAAAACTGAAGAAATAGTAGTTGGTTTCGACCAAGAGAGGTTAGGCCGCATCCTCGGCATTGCTAGCTAGAATTTTTTCAGCAGCTAAAATTGTGCCATAACTAAAACCTCTGCGAGACAGATACCCCCTAACTTTAACCTTGTTAATGGGTAGTTTGGTTTGCCTGAGCTTAGCTTGTAATAACTTTGTGGCTATCAATAACTCTTGGTCAGCCATGTTCGTTTGTTCTATTGCTGATTGAATAGTGAGTTTTGCTATTCCCTTTTGACGAAGCTCGCTAATTAAATGCTGGGTGCTACGTAAGCGATTTTCTAATCGATGTTTAATCCAGCTAATAGCAAACTCATCGTCGTTTAATAAATTATTTTTTTCTAAGCGACTAACGGTTTGTTCAATATGATTAGCAGCAAACTCACGTTGGCGAAGTTTTTGTCTAATTTCAAAAGTGCTTTGTGGTCGAATAGCTAAAAGTTTTAAAGCTTTTTTATATACGGTTTCTGCTTGATCAATTTTTAAAATCTTTTCGCAAAACTGGGCACTAACCTCTTGCCCCATTCTAAGGCCATATTGAATGCAGTAGAGTTGGTCTAAGCCGGTAAAGAACTTATCATCAACAAAAATATTCATTCGACTTGGTTGTTTAACCTGAACAGTAATCTTAGTTATCTTTGGCATATATGCTTGGAAAATATATAATAGGGTTGTTATTTTTTCGCCAACAGAGCAATTTTATGAGTAAATTTTATATCACTACTTCCCTCCCTTATATTAACAGCAAGCCTCATATCGGGCATGCTTTAGAGATGGTGCAGGCAGATGCTGTTGCTCGTTGGCATCGGTTGTTTGGTGATACAGTATTCTTTTTAACTGGTACCGACGAACATGGCAGCAAAATCGCCCAAATTGCTGCTGAGGCAGGGGTAACCCCAGAAGTGCTTAGCCAGCAGAACTCGGAGGCCTTCTCGGGCCTTAAAACAGTTTTAAACTTATCTAACGACGATTTTATTAGAACTAGCGACCAAGTCCGGCACTGGCCAGGCGCCAAGGCGCTTTGGCAAAAGTTGGTAGAAAGCGGAGATATCTATAAAAGTGAATATCGCGGATTCTACTGTGTTGGTTGTGAAGCATTTGTTACTGAAAAAGATTTAGTAGAAGAGAAATGTCCAATTCATCTAACCCCTCCTGAAGTTATTGAAGAGGAGAATTACTTTTTTAGGTTATCAAAATATGCTGGTCAAATAGCAGATGCAATTCATAGTGGCGAGTTCAAAATTATTCCTGTTGGTAGGGCTAGAGAAATTTTAAATGTAATTGAAAAAGGACTAACAGATATTAGTTTTTCACGTCCGGCAGATAAATTGCCTTGGGGTATACCAGTTCCAGATGATCCTTCTCAAACAATGTATGTGTGGTGCGACGCGCTATCAAACTATATCAGCGCAATTGGGTATGGTAGAGATGAAGGTGAGTTTCAAAGTTGGTGGCCAGCGGACTTACATATGCTTGGCAAAGATATCTCCAGGTTTCATACCGCCATTTGGCCAGGAATGCTTTTGTCTGCAGGGTTGGCATTACCTAAGAAAATCTTTATTCATGGGTTCATTGGTTCTGGAGGGAGAAAAATGAGCAAGAGCTTGGGCAACGTAGTAGCTCCCGAAGAGATAGTTGCAAAATATGGCACCGATGTGCTGAGATACTACTTGTTAAAAGAAATTCCTGCTACCGATGATGGCGATTTTTCATGGAGTAGATTAGCCGAAATATATAACAGCGAATTAGCTAATAATCTAGGCAACTTATTGTCTCGAAGTTTAACTATGGTCGAGAAATATAAGAACTCACAGGTACCCGATTTAGCAGATGATCTTTGGTCTGTTGATAAGATTTGGCAAACTCTACGACAATCTATGGATGAGCTAGATTTTAATCGTTCAATTCAGATCATTGGAGAACTGATTAAAACTATGAACCAATATGTCGACCAAGAGAAACCCTGGGTGTTAGCTAAAAATGAAGACGCTAAACTACCCAAGGTATTATATCGCCTGCTCGAAGGGCTAAGGCAAATTGGAATAATGTTATATCCTTTTTTGCCAGACACCGCCAATCGTGTTTTAACTCAACTTGGTGCAACACCAATTAATGAAAACAGTTGTGATTTAACTACTCTGCAAAAGTGGGGTGGCATGTTGCCAGGAAGTTCAATTGGTAAACCAGAAATCCTATTTCCTAAAGAAGAAACTTCTACATGATCTATCCATTCATTGCAGCCGTTATCGATGCCGTAGACAGAATCACCGTTAAGCGGGTCTTTAATGTGTTTAGACAAATATCTCCACGGATGTTAGCGTGGTGGATATTTGTTTGGGTTACTATCTTTGGTCTCATGTTCTCGCCTTGGCTAGTGCAAATCGAGCATGCAGCTTTTACACCACATTACTTAGTGCTCATCGTGCTGATGACATTTTTGGCCGCTAATTATAACTATCTATATTACTACGGGTTGCGAAACGAGCAATTAGCTAATGTTGAGCCCTTCTTTTTGTTTAATCCCCTAGTCACAATTCTTATCGCTAGCTTATTCTATCCAGACGAACGCTCGTGGCAGCTTTATTCGGCAGTAATAATAGCAGCTGGCTTATTGGCTTGGTCGCATATTAAGAAACACCATATATCTTTAGGTAAGCCAATCTTAGCTGTGTTGGGATTCTCGTTACTGTTCGGCTTAGAAGCAGTGGTTATTAAACAATTATTAGTGGTTTATTCTCCAGTTGCGCTGTATCTAGTTAGAGTTATTACTACTGCGCTCTTTATTTGGATTTTGGAAAAAGGTCGCATACCCATGATCACCCTTAAACAACTTCCATATTTTGTATTTTTAGGCGCAGGAGCACTAGCTGTTAACTCTTTAATTTACACTTCATATAAACTATCCGGAATCAGTGATACAATTTTTGTAATTATTTTGTCCCCCATTTTGGTGTATGCTTTATCAGTAATCTTCTTAAAAGAAAAGTTGCTTTGGAAGAATGTGGTCGCTAGCGTTGCAATAGTTCTATTAGTAGTTTGGGTAATCTTCTTCTCATGAGCTATGTAGATACCCATTGTCACTTAAACTTTTCTCCTTATCATAAGGACCTAGAAGCTGTTATAGCGCGTAGTTTTGAAGCTGGTGTTGAAAAATTAATTAATGTTGGTACCGATTTCCCCTCTTCCAGGGAAAGTTTAAATTTGGCTCATCGCTACGGCAACATTTTTGCCACTGTTGGTCTGCATCCTCATGATGCTAGATTGTTTAACGACAAACTAAGTTTAGAATTAGAGAATTTAGCCCGCGACTCGAAGGTAGTAGCCATTGGAGAGATTGGGTTAGACTATTTCCGGAATTTATCTACTAGAGATGCTCAGCGGACTGCTTTTGTGGGTCAATTAAAATTAGCACTCAAATTAAAGAAACCAGTAGTTATCCATTGTCGCGATGCTTATGGCGATGTTTTAGAAATATTAGACGAAGTTTATTTATCTGAAAAAAATCATCCCATTGGTGTTATACATTCTTTTTCATCAAGCACAAATTACCTGCAAGAATTTCTTAAGCGCGAATTTTACATTGGTATTAATGGGATGGTTACTTATCCAAACAATCAAAATTTAGTAGCGGCAGTTAAGCTATGCCCAGAAGACCGCCTGTTAATAGAAACCGATGCACCATACTTAACCCCACAGGTTTACCGAGGCAAAAGGAACGAACCAATGCATGTTATTGAAGTTGCCAAAGCTGTGGCAGAGATTAAACAGTGCAGCTTATCTGAAACAATGCATTTTACAACCAATAACGCGAAAGCATTATTTGGGCTAGAATAAAAGAGTGGATATTCGTTATGAACCAGTAGTTTGGATGCAAACCAAAGGAGCCAAGGCTTATTTGGTTGGCAACCAGTCCCGTAGTCGATTAATGAAAGATTCAAAAGATCTAAATGATATCGACATTGCTACCAGTGCCCTGCCTTATCAGGTGGTAGCTGTTTTGCATCGACAAAAAATTATTCCTACTCAGGTAAATCGAAATTTTGGAGTGGTGTCTTTTAAATGGCAAGGCAGTGAATATGAAGTAACAACTTTTCGCCAAGATATCTACGATGCAGAATTCGATCACATTAAAAGAACCCCCAGAAAAATTGTTTTCACCGAAGATCTAGTGCTAGATGCCCAGCGCCGTGATTTTACAATTAACGCAATATATTTTAACCCTAAGACAGGAAAGATTAATGACCCTGTGAATGGAGTGGCAGATTTAAAAAATAAGATCCTGCGGTTTATTGGTGATGGTGAGCTCCGCATTAAAGAAGACCCAGTAAGGGTGCTTCGGGCAGTACGGTTTAAATGTAGTTTAGGTTTAAAATATGCTCCTGAAACTGCCAAAGCCTTAAAGAAGTGGGGTCACCTAGTCCATCGGCTATCTTCTACAAATCTAAAAAAAGAATTTCAAAAAATTAATACTCTTCCGAATCAAAAAGCAGCCAGACAAGAACTGCAGAAGTTTGGGGTAGTAATTAGGTATTAGCTAATAGCATTACTTCTAATAAATTCTTTTATGGATCCATCTAACGCATCATCGCGCACGATGATGCGTTTAGGTTTAATTTCTACAATTTTATCAGCTCCAATAATTAAATCATGAGATTTTAATATATCTAAGATGCGAGGATGGATATATATTTTTTGAATAGTCGAATCGGTGGTCTCGAAGAGCAGATCTTCTGTTACCCCCAGCCGTTTACCGGATTGAGTAACTACCTCACAGCCAATAATCCTCTGTTTGTTTTTAACCAATTTATCTAAACCAACCACTTCTTGGACAGGGACTATTGTATTTTGATTACGGACTACAACCATGCCCGGTCCGTATTCAACAACATCAGTGGTAGTTACCACTAAGGTTTTTTTAAATATTCCTGGCGGGTTAACAATTAGAGCACTAATTTTTTTCTGAACAGGGTCAACTACCCAATTTGAAACTACGCCGATGGTTTTGCTGCTTTCCCAATCGACCAGTTTCGATTTGAGTATAGAGGTAATCGTTTTTAACATTTTTTCTCCACTTCTATTATACTTACTTTTGCATTGTTATGGCTCGTGGAATATCATAGAAGCACGTTTAAGTTGTATCTATGAAGCGAATCTCTCTAACTTTATTAACTGTGTTACTGCTAGGCCTCTTTGTTTTAGTGGGTTGCCAGCAACAGATAGAACCTGAAAATATTTTGGTTTCGATGATGAAGTTTTCTAGCGAAATCAAACAGGTTAATTTTGCTGGACAGTTTAGTTTGGTTGGGGCCTCTCGCTCGGTGGCCTTTAATGGTTTGAACGATCTCAGTGTTGATGCTGTTGGTCAAATAGATCTAACTAGTGCCGACGATCTTAGATACAGCGCCAATTTAAACGTTAGTGGCACAAGCGCAGAAGGAAGCACTAGGATTGGGGCTGAGCTTCGCAGCCTGTCTGAGTACAGTTACTTTAAGGTTACCGATATCTCCATGCCGCTAGGGTTACCTTTTTCATTAGCGGCTGATGACAAGTGGTATAAGATTAAAAAATCCGGTTTAACTGGTGAAAATACCCTAGGAGGCAGCAATAAACCGATCAGCGACAGTGAAATGGTTAAAATTCGTGAGTTAGTTACCGAAGCTAACCTATTCACTGTTACCCAGATTCTTCCAGAGGAAGTGATAAATAATTTTACATCCTATCACTTTAAAGCTAAGATTAATACTCCTGGTCTACGTACTTTCCTTGAAGGTTTAGCCAAAACTACTAATAATAGGATATCTATAGATATTCCCTACTTCATTAGGTTGGGCGAGGATAGTAGTTTTGATCTATGGATTACTAAAAAGAACTTTAGTCCAGTAAAGTTAAAAATTACTAGCCTTAATAATACAGAAGCTGATCTACCAAACTTTAAATTTGAGCTAAATCTAAGTCAATTCAATCTCCCTATCGACATCAAGCCACCAGCTGTAGTAACCTCAGATTTTAGTTTAGAAAAATTCTTTGGCGTCTCTTTAAACAATTTATAAGCCAGGATAAGATATAATTGGATAGTACCCTGTAGATTTATCCTGGGCCCATAGCTCAATGGTAGAGCAACAGCCTTTTAAGCTGGGGACGAAGGTTCGATCCCTTCTGGGCCCACCACTGCGATGTTCTGCTGGGTAAGTAATCAATTATTTATGCAAAAAATTAGTTTGCTTTTCGGCGCTTGGTTGTTGGTGACATGGTTTGCTTCTTTGCCTATGCCAGGGTTTCAGCTAGCTAATACTGGCATGCCAACAAAATTAATAGCCGAGGAATCTCCCTTGCAAATTCAGGCAACAGCTAATGATCCTTTGTTTGTTCAGCAAGACAATCTCAAGCAATTAAAAGTTGAGTCAGCTTGGGATATAACTACAGGCAACTCTTTTGTGGTCGCTTTAATAGACACTGGTATTAACGCAGGACATGAGGATCTAGTTAATAAACTATGGGTTAATCAGAGAGAAGTGGCGAACAATGGCATCGATGACGATGGCAATGGTTATGTCGATGATATTAATGGGTATAACTTCATACATAACACTAACGATATTCTAGACAATAATGGGCATGGCACTAGTGTGGCTAGCATCATCGCCGCGAGCACTAATAACAATAAGGGTATTGCTGGGATAAATTGGAACGCTAAGATTATGGCGCTTAAAGCTCTAAACTCTTTAGGTGGCGGCGAATATACCCATGTAATTTCGGCAATTAGATACGCAGTCGATAATGGCGCCAGGGTTATTAACATGAGCTTTGGTACTTATATCGAAAATAGTGATTTAGAGACAGCAGTAAATTATGCAATTAGCAAAGGAGTAACTGTAGTTGCAGCTGCCGGTAATAATAGCCAGAATGGGTTGCTTTATCCTGCAAACTATCCGAGCTCCATTGCAGTGGGGGCAGTTGACGATGTCGGCATAAGGGCATCCTTTTCGAATTATGGCAGCAATTTAGATATTATGGCGCCAGGCGTGAATATACCGGCTGCTCATTACGAAGAAAACGATACTTATGCTAGATATTCTGGCACATCTTACGCTGCCGCTCACATTACAGGGCTAGTGTCTTTAATGTTGGCTAAGAATTCGAGCTTAACTCCCCCGCAAATCGAGAGTCTTTTAAAAGCTGCAACTTTGGGCAGTAGCAATACTTTCGAATATGGCAGTGGTTTAGTAGATGCAAGGAAGGTGTTAGATGCAATTAACCAATCAGTTGCTATAACCGCTAATATTGCAACTTCTACAAATAGTTTGTTGGCTAACGGCACGGACAGTAGCCAGGTAACTATTACTATTAAAGCAGGCAACAGTGTAGCTATCTCACGGTCAGTACGGCTAAGAATAAAGAATGGACCAGTAAGAATTAATGATATTGATACCACCGCAGAACTAGTAGACTTGGGAGCAACCGACAGTGAAGGAAAAATTAGTTTTCGTTTAAGCTCCTATTTGCCGGGCGAAAAACAACTAACTTTCATCGATGCAGTTTTAGGCACAGAGCTTGGTAGTGTAACTGTTCAGTTTAATAACTTAAGTAGTAGTCTTTATAAGGCGGACTTAGTTAGTAAAAGTCCTGATCTTACTCTAAGCGCGGGTGATAGCGCTAATCTATGGGTTGAACTTAAGAACACTGGTAACGTTCCTTGGTTTGGAGTGGGTGATAACAAAAATCAATTTAGGTTAGGTGCTACCCAGCCTAAAGATAGGTTGAGTTCATTAGCTGACGATAGTTGGATTTCAGGCAATAGAGCAGCTACCTTAGAGCAAGCAGTGGTTTATCCTGGAGAAGTTGGTAGAATCTCTTTTAATATTAAAACTAAATCAGCCGGTACATATAAGGAATATTTTAGTCCGGTAGTAGAATATATTCGTTGGCTCAACTTACCGTTAAGTTGGAATATAACTGTTAAGAAAGAAGAAACATCAAACTACCAAGTAGAGCTAATTAGCCGCTCGGGTGATATCGAGCTTAATAGAGGAGAAATGGGGGCGCTAACGGTTGTATTTAAAAACACCG
>JAHITC010000019.1 GCA_018817805.1 Patescibacteria group bacterium | reverse complement strand
GCAGTACTACAACCATAGAAGGATTCATAGTAGATTAAAAATGGCACCAGTAATCTATGCTCAGAAGCATACTAATTTAATAACTAAATACGTACCCCATACATGAAGACAAAGTGTCTAAAGAAATGGGTACCCGCCAATATCAAATTGCACAGAATCCAATTAAATCAGGTGCCGGTGTTGTGGCGATTCAATTGTCCCTTATTGATTACAGTGCGCTAGGAGCTCCGAACGAAGGAGAAATAATGTGTTTGTTAATAAGAACTGAGGATACCACCACCACAGTGATTCCGCTATTGATTGATGTTAGGTTAAAATGAAGTTATGAAACTAACAAAATTCGCTCAATCATGTGTTTTAATCGAAACTAATGGAAAGGGATGAAGCCTGTAGCAGCTAACTCTTTGTATGAAACATTGATTATATATATTATGTTACAGAATGCTGTAGTGCGTCGTTCAGTACAGATGTTAGAGAACCTATTCGATAAGTTTGGCAAGAAGGTAAAGTTTGGTGGAAGAGTACTCAGCACATTCTGGCAACCTGAAGATATCCATAAAGCCTCTGAAGAGTCATTAAGAGCTTTAAAGTTGGGTTATAGGGCTAGGTTCATTAAGAAAATCAGTTCGCAGTTTTTTAAAGGAGAACTTGATGAGTTTAAAATGAGAGAACTACCTCGAGAAGAACTAAAACAACAAGCATTAGAACTATATGGGATTGGTCCTGCTTCAGTTGAATATCTGTTATTTGAAGATTTCTATCACTGTGATGTATTAGAAACAATTCCTCCTTGGGAACAAAAGATATTCTCCAAACTTATATTTAACAAGAAGCTGGTCTCTGATAAGAAATTATTAGATTTCTTCAAGAAAAGATATAAAGGATGGGAGAAATTAGCTTCTCATTACATCTGGGAAGATATATTCTGGAAGAGGAAGACCCATCAAATAGATTGGCTAGAAAAAGAGATAAGGCTATAATTATATAATTTCTTATGAGAAGAGATCATAACGATTTACCAAAAGAAATTCAAGAAGAAGGAATGGATTTCCATTGGGACAATCAAAAAATGTGGAGTTTAGACATACCTATCGAAGAGATGGATGTTTGTAAGTTAGAGTGGCAATTGGATCTTCCTTTTTGGGATCATGCTGGTAGTAAATATAATTTATGTCCTAGAGATGTTCTAAGAGATACTGATTCATATCCAGATCATAAAGAACGTGTCTTAAATGCCGATATTAGCTGCCCCATAGATATAATGGAAAATCAAAATGGCAAGCTAGAGATACTGGATGGAGTTCATCGATTAGTCTGTCTTATGCTTAAAGGTAAGAAGAAAGTTAAAGTGCGCAACATTTCTAGAGAATTTATCCCATTGATAGAGGATAGATCAATTAAAACAATTTTGTAAAAGTAATATTATTACAGAGTCGAGCTATGGATATATCATTTTCTAAAATAGCCAAGGAAATAATCCAAATGGCCAGAGAAGATCAGAACATGCGTTTTGCTACCCAGAAAGATAACAGTAAATGGGATCCTGAGATAGACAAAAGAAATACTAATAGATTAAAAGAAATTGTTGCAGATATTGGATGGCCAACTATCAGCAAGGTAAGTAAAGAAGCTTCCTTCAAAGCATGGCTTTTAATACAACATGCCGATGAAGATCTAATTTTTCAAAAACATTGTCTTAAATTAATGAAATCTGAAGAAAAGAGTGGAGTTGATCCCGAGAACGTAATGTTTTTAGAAGATAGAATTAGAGTTTCAGAAGGCAAACCTCAACTTCATGGAACTCAATTTCGTAAGAATCAACAAACAGGCAAGTTAGAAAAAGTATAGATTACACCACAATACTTCTCAAAAGTCTATAGCAAGTAAAACATCATTAAATCTCTTTTATACTGTCTAATTTGTCTCATTTTCTCCTTATAAGTTCTAGATCTAATCGTAAAGCCAAAAATAGCTCAAAAAGACCCCATTTTTACTCCTTGGGGATCACCGAGACCCAGCTGTTCTGCCATCAGGGAATATTATTGAACTCCTCCTTTGAGATAATTAAACTTAATAAAAAAACAGGCAGCCCATTAAGAGCTACCTAATCCACACCATTGTATACGATAATGTGGACCAGCTAGATTATATCAGAAAATTCCAATTCTGGATGATAGAATTGACAACCTACACAAGATAGCCCATTCTAAGGCTAATACACGACCACGTATTTTGCCAAAGAAGCCTTTACATAAATTGGGGACATGAATGGTCGATCGATTGTCCCCCCTTTTTGCCCTTAATGCCAGGACAAAGCGAGTAGTTGACGCCTGGGCTGTTTTGCGATAAATTAGTATGCGTAATCTAATTAAGCTTCCTGGTTCACTTCGCTTGTTAGAATAAAGAAAAGAAGATATGGCACATGTTAAAGCGGCTGGTACCGCTAAAAACCTAAGAGATTCTAAACCAAAAATGCTCGGAGTTAAGATCTACGGAGATCAATTTGCTCAAATTGGTCAGATTATCTTGCGCCAAAGAGGTCAAAAATATCGCCCTGGAAAAAATGTAGGCATAGGCAAAGACCATACCCTTTTCGCTCTGAAAGCTGGTAAGGTAAAGTTTGTGAAACGTAGAGCTAACGCAGCTGGAGCTAAATTTTCCAATGTTACTTTTGTACAAGTAGCACAACAATAATTACAAGAGAGAGGCAGTTTTAATAACTGCATCAATAAAATCGCGGAATAAAGGATGTGCCCTAGTGGGGCGCGATTTAAATTCTGGATGATACTGGGTGGCCACAAACCATGGGTGGTCTTTTAGTTCGACAATTTCTACAAGTTCTCGATTAGGTGAAACACCAACTAACGTCATCCCCTTAGCATCGAACTCCTTGCGATATTTATTATTAAATTCATAACGATGGCGGTGTCGTTCGGAGATACTAGGCTCTTTATATGCTTCGTAAGTGTGAGTACCGCGCGATAAAACACAAGGGTATGCTCCAAGCCTCATAGTGCCACCTTTATCTTTAATGCTTTTCTGATATTCCATAATATGAATAACCGGATGCTTGGTCTCTTTGTTAAATTCGGTGCTATTAGCATCTCGCCAACCTAATACATTTCTTGCAAACTCAATAACCGCAATTTGCATACCTAAACATAAACCCAAATACGGAATTTTATTTTCTCTAGCATAACGCGCTGCCTTTATTTTTCCTTCTATGCCACGTTCGCCAAATCCGCCGGGGATAACAATGCCATCGCAATCGAGCATTGCTTCGTTTATGTCATCTCCTCTAGATTCTAGATCTTCAGCATTAATCCACTTTATTTTGACATCCACGTTATGGTGCCAACCTGCAGACTTAATAGCTTCAAACACGCTTAAGTAAGTATCTTCCATGGTTGTGTATTTAGCGACTAAGCCGACAGTAATCTTCCGTTTGTCTGACATAATTTTTACCACTAAATTCTTCCATTCTGTTAGATCAGCTTCTTTGTTATCAAGTTTTAATTTATCCACAATTAAGTCACCTACTCCATGGTTTTCGAGAGTAAGTGGCACATTGTAAACCGTTGGGGATGTTTCCAAAGGGATAACTCCGTTAGATGGAATATTAGCAACCAGAGCAATTCTATCGAGACCAGATTGTGGAATGGGGTGGTCACTTCGACAAAGGATAATGTCGGGCTGAATGCCTACACCTTGTAAGTCTCGCACGCTATATTGCGCAGGACGAGTTTTAACTTCTTTGGTTACTTCCAACCATGGCAGAAACACTACATGGACATACAGTACGTTATTAGCTCCAGCCTCAACCTTTAGCTGCCGAATAGCCTCCAAGAAATACATCCCTTCGTAGTCTCCTACCGTGCCTCCAACTTCGACAATTGTAATATCTGCGTTAGAAATACTACCACCAGCCCGCACCATTTCTTTTACTTGATTAGTAACATGGGGAATAATCTGTACGGTTTTGCCTAAGAAATCGCCTCGTCTTTCTTTGGCAATCACCTCGCTATATACCCGGCCAGTCATAATCGAGCTTTCTTGGCTAAAGTTTTCGTCGGTAAATCTTTCGTAATGGCCTAGATCTAAATCGGTTTCGGCGCCATCGTCCGTTACAAACAACTCGCCATGTTCACCAGGGTTAAGGGTGCCAGCATCGTAGTTGATGTACTGATCTAGCTTTTGCAGAAATATTTTGTAGCCACGGGCTTTTAAGATGTTGCCAATAGAAGCAGCAGCAATCCCTTTACCAAGGCCAGATAAAACTCCTCCAGTTACAAAAATATATTTTGGCTCTTTAACTATCATTTATTTATTAAAAAGTCTGGGTATACTTTCTGGAATACGGGTGGTTATTTCGTAGTTAATGGTGTCTGCCAAATCCCCAATATCTGTAGCAGTAATTTGCTTGTTTTTACTTTTACCAATAATAACTACTTCGTCTCCTGGTTTAGATTTAGGCCTTTTGCTAACATCGAGAATAGTCATGTTCATACATACCCTGCCTACTATTGGCATAACTGCTCCTTTAATTAACATGAATCCCATATTGCTTAAATGGCGAGGGATACCTTCGGCATATCCTACTGGCACTACTCCGAGAACTATAGACCTGGGAGCCTTGAAGCCACAGCCATAACCGACAAAACTTCCTACGGAAACTCGCTTAACTGAAATTAACTTAGTCCGATACTTCAAGGCAGGTTTTAACTTGATCTTTTTAGATTTAAATTCTTTCCTGGACCAAGCTTCGACTCCTCTCGACGGCCAAAGGCCATACATAGCGATGCCGAGTCGCACCGAGTTGTAACGGGCTTCTGGCATTAACATGGCCGCGGCAGAAGATCCGGCAGAAAGATATGGAATTTTTTCCAACTTAATCCCTGCTTTAGTTAAGCGAGATAATAGTTTATCAAACTGCAAAAGCTGGGTTTTGGTATAACTTTTATTTAGCTCTTCCACACTAGCCAAATGCGTCCATATGCCTTCTAATTTTAGATAGCGATGCTTATTAATTTTCTTAATTGTTGAAACGGCTTCTTCTATAGAAAACCCTAACCGGTTAATACCGGTATCTAGTTTGAGGTGCACCATCAGTTTTTGACGCGCAATAGTAGATGCCCTACTAGCATCTAAAAATGATTTTCTGTTATGCACTACAATTGATATTTTATTTCTAGTTAGATCAACCATGTCTTCTTTGCTCACCCCGCCCATGACAACAATAGGCCTAATAACGCCCTTCTTGCGTAGATATAGAGCTTCATCGCTATTAACTACGCCTAGCATGTTTGCCCCACTTCTGATAGCCTGTAGAGACACTTCAAAAATCCCATGTCCATAGGCATTGGATTTTACAATTGCAATAATTTTGATATCTGGTTTTAGGAGTCGCCGAATCTGCTTGATATTATGATCAATTGCTCGTAAATCTATATTGATCCAAGCAAGTGGATTCTTCACCTTTTCACCTCCTAAGTGATATTCTCTCTAATTAAATGTCTAAGTTCTCTGCATATTTTGCATGAGTTTGAATAAAGTGTTTACGTGGGGCTACTTCGTCACCCATTAATATTTTAAACATTTCGTCAGCTTTGGCCGCATCTTCTACGGTAACTTTGAACATAGTTCTAGTTTGTGGATCCATAGTAGTCGCCCATAGTTGCGAAGGATTCATCTCACCCAAACCTTTGTAGCGCTGTATTTCTGCAATTTTTTTAACTCCCCCCTCGACGGAAACTTCTTCTACTACCTCTTCGCCTTCGGCAACCTCCTTAACTTCTACTTTTTTATCTTTGCTCTTAGATTCGAGGGTAGCTTTTTTAATCTCCTCTAATATTTTATCTTTTTCTTCATCTGTATAAGCATAGTGTTCGGTCTTACCTTTTTTAATTAGATAAAGCGGAGGTCTGGCGATGTATAAAAAGCCCCGGTCTATAAGTCCTTTCATATACCGGTAGAAGAAAGTCATGAGCAAGGTTCTAATATGGGCACCATCTACATCGGCATCTGTCATAATAATGATTCGCTCGTATCTGGTCTTTGCAGCATCAAATTGATCTCCAATACCAGCCCCTATAGCAATAATTAGCGATTTTATTTCTTCTGAAAGCAACATTTTATCTAAACGAGCTCGTTCTACGTTCAGAATTTTGCCCCGAAGAGGAAGAATAGCTTGGAATCTACGGTCACGACCTTGCTTGGCACTACCACCAGCGCTATCCCCCTCTACAATGTAGAGCTCACTTACGGACGGATCTTTTTCGGAACAATCCGATAACTTACCAGGGAGTGTCATGCCCTCAAGTACACCCTTACGAAGAACTGTTTCTCTGGCCGCTCTGGCCGCCAATCTGGCTTTAGCCGCGAGTAAGCTTTTGTTAATAATTCTGCGGGCATCGGTTGGATGCTCTTCTAAATAGCTACTGAAATAATTGCTGAAAACAGAATCGACCACAGTGCGTACTTCAGCATTGCCTAGTTTAGCCTTAGTCTGTCCTTCAAATTGTGGATCTGGTAGTTTAACGCTAATAACTGCGGTTAGTCCTTCTCGCACATCATCACCAGTTAAAGTTTCTCCATTTTCTTTAACAAGATTATGCTTTTTAGCATAGTTATTAATTGTGCGAGTTAATGCAGTGCGGAAACCCACTACATGCGAGCCACCTTCGAGGTTGTAAATATTATTAGCAAAAGCGAATAACAATTCGGAAAAATCGTTGTTGTATTGCAGTGAAATTTCGACTCGAATATTATTGCCATTCTCTTTATCAACATAGAATGGCGGAGCATGCAGGACCGTATTCTTTTCGTTTAAATGTTCGACGTAAGATTTAATACCTCCTTCGAAATAAAATTCCTCTTTCTTGTCTGAAAATTCGTTAGAAACTTTCATGCGAATGCCTTTGGTCAAATAGGCCTGTTGACGCAAGTGGTCGGTAATAGTTTTCCAATCGTAAAGCTCAACCGACACTTTGTCGAAAATCTCCTCGTCTGCCCTCCAAAACACTCTTGTGCCTTTCCAACTACTAGTACCTTCTTTTTTAACCGGAGTGATGGGTTCGCCTTTTTTGTATTCTTGGCTATAGAGCTTGCCGTCACGACCAACTTCTACTCGCATCCAACTAGATAGGGCGTTAACTACCGAAGCACCAACACCATGCAAACCTCCGGATACTTTGTAACCACCACTTCCAAATTTACCACCAGCATGAAGAGTGGTCATAATAGTTTCGAGAGCAGGTTTTTTTGTAACAGGGTGTGTGTCGACTGGAATACCACGCCCATCGTCTTCGACCATAACGGTGCCGTCTTTTGCAATAACCATCGAAATAGTGGTGGCATGTCCGGCCATGGCTTCGTCGATAGAGTTGTCGAAAATTTCCCAAATTAAATGATGGAGGCCAGTAATGCCAGTAGAACCAATGTACATACCTGGACGTTTGCGCACTGGCTTAAGACCCTCCAATACTTGGATATCTTTGGCGCCATAACCACCCTTAGTGTCAGGTTTGCTTTTGGCAATAGTAGATTTTTTCTTTGGATCAGGTTTCTTCGGCATCAGAAATAATGGAATTAAATTTAACTAAAAGTAATAATTGGCATTAAACTAACTGCTCTATTATACAGAAACGATCGCTATATAGAACAATTCGATTATATCTCGGGATGGTAACAAAAACAAGGTATAAATTAGCGTATTTTGCCTCGGTATTTGGTGGTAATTAAGTTAGTTACTCGACTTTCGAGTGTTTTAATTTCTTCAGAAGTAAGCGTTCTATCGTCTGCTTGCATAATAATTCGAATACCCACACTACGTCTGTCGATATCTAAGTTATAAACATCAAAAACTTCTACTTGCTTAATAATAGATGAACAATCATGTATTTCTTGGATAACACTGCCCACAGATACCAGCGCAGAAAGTTCGACTGATAGATCAAACGATGAAGTGGGGTAAATACTAAACGGTTGGAAGCTTTTATCTAGAATTTTTACCGCTTTAAATAGCTCGTCTAGATTTAACTCGGCAATAATAGTGCCGACTGGCACATTTAGTTTATTAGCTAATATTGAACTAACCTCTTCGATACTACCAACAACTTCTTTCCCGATTACAATACGTAGAATATTTATATATGGGTCTGTTCCAGAGGTTGGGACTGCCAATAGCTTAAGCTCTGGAATCGATCCAACAATTTCTTCAACTACCCCACGCACTATTCGATATGATTCTTCTCCACAGTAAACAACCATAGCTAGGGATAAAGTTTCTCTTGGCAAGTCTCCGTCTTCAAGAGCGTGCGTAGTTTGATTAATTTCGAAGAATTTAAACTGGCTTAAAGAGTGGCTGGAAACAAATTGCAACAAGTTTGGCCATAAATGAGAACTAAGATAAGTCCAGTTACTGTTTAGGGGGTTAACTAGCTTAAGACCAGGAGATAGCGTTAATCCTAATAAGTTAGCTCTATCTTCGTTAATAAAATTATGACTAGGTGTTTCTATAAACCCACATTGAATTAGATAGTCTTTAAGGGCATTGGTTTGTTCTACCAATAAATTAGCTTTGGGTGTTGGCATTAAAACACACGGCATAGTCGGTTCGATTCTATCGACGCCTAGAATGCGAATTATTTCTTCAGCAATATCTGCTAACTCTTTAACATCTAAACGCCAAGGAGGTGGTGTAATTTTTAATTCCTGACCAGTTTCCTTAACTTCAAAACCTAGATGATGCAGAATTTTAACAATTTGTGATTTAGTAACTTTAATGCCCAGGAGTGCGCTGATTTCTTTCTCGCTAACTACAATAGTAGATTTAATTTGCTCTCCTTTGCCAATCGACACAAGGCCTTCAGCAATAGTTGCTTCGGGAATGATTAATTGGATAAGAGCTATAGTTCTATCACT
>JAHITC010000018.1 GCA_018817805.1 Patescibacteria group bacterium | reverse complement strand
CCAGCCTTATCGAGCTCAATCTTTAGTATTTCACGGTAAGCTCTCATAATTTCCCACTGTTTACCTGGCATTACTTTGCCCAATATCTTTACCGTAATCGCCGAGTCTGCAAATTCTTCTATGCCCACCAGAACAGGAACCTCTAGAACATCTTCTTTGTATCTTTCTTTTAATTTGATACTAGCATCATTGATGGCTTCTCTTAGTTTCCCGAAATCTGTTTTATAAGCCACGCCAAAATCCCAATTAAGATTAGACCAGCCTTTAGTCATATTACTTGCTGTAGAAATTTCACCATTAGGAATATGATGTTGTGTACCGCTTAAATCTCGGAGCACTGTTCTGCGTAAGTCGAATGCTTCAACTGTGCCAGTTTTTCCGCCAACGGATACTATATCTCCTTCCGAATACTGATCTTCTATTAGAATAAACAAGCCATGAAAGATGTTCTTAATCATGTCTTGAGCACCAAAACCAATTGCCAGTCCCAAAATACCTGCCCCAGTTAAGACGGGCGTAACATTAATGCCTAACTCTAAGAGCACTGTGAGTAGGGCTAAACTAAAGATAATTATATCTGCGGTTTTTGCCATGACCCGTCCGAGTGTGATGGCTCTCTTTTGGTGTCCGATGCTGGCTCTGCCGGTTACCCTGGCCGAAATCCATTTTTGCAATATATTGTTAAAAAGATTTACAAAAACATAGCGCGCGACAAAAGCTACTAGAATAATAATTCCTACGCGTATTCCTGTCCCAGACAACCAGTGAATAACTTGTTCCCAAAAACTAGAGTAAATCATCGTTTCTATTCTACATTATTTTTCGGATATTCAGGTCGATTCTGGTTTTCAGCAGATTCTTTAGGCTCTACTTTTAAAGATGCTGAAGATTTACTGAATCCTTCGAAAGCTCTTAGCACTTCTAGTGGGGTAGCAAAAACGATTGTATTAGATTGGTCTGAGCTAATATCGTTGATAGATTACAAAGTTCTTAGGTGAAGAGCTCCTTCTGCGCTAGACAAAATTGTAGCTGCCTTAGACATCTTATCCGCAGCAATTAGTTCACCTTCAGCTTTAATAATAATGGCTCTTTTCTCTCTTTCTGCCTCAGCTTGTTTGCCAATCACTCTCTTCATCTCTTCCGGCAGAGTGATGTCTTTTAACTCTACATTATTTACTTTAATGCCCCAGGGGTCGGTGGCTGCGTCAATAATGTCTCGGATACTGTCAGAAACTTGATCCCTTTGCGATAAAAGTTGATCTAGATCTACCTGCCCAATAGCATTACGCATGGTAGTTTGGGCTAACTGCGAGATAGCGTAGTAAAAATTCTCTACTTCCAAAATTGCTTTATCGGCGTGGCTTACTTTGTAATAAATTACTGCGTTAACTCTGACAGAGATATTATCTTTTGTAATAGCTTCTTGGTCTGGCACGTCTACTGCTTTAACTCTAACATCTACCTTTTTGTGGAACTGAAAAATTGGCCAAACCAGTCTCCACCCCGGCTGCATTAAGCCCATATACTTACCTAAGGTAAATCTCACTCCCCTCTGATACTGATTAATCTGTTTAATAGAGATGAGAATAATGAAAACTATAATAGCGATAACTATATACAACCAAATATTCATAACAAAAATACTGATTAATAATATGTGATTCTCAATACTATCATAACTTGAACAAAAAACAACAAAAGTATTATACCTCCAATAACTCAGACTTGTTCTGAATCTAAATAGTATTGTCTGGCACTATAAAAATATTTTATCTGTTTGACTCTAACCCAAATATATGGCGTAATGAAGAAGAGATATATAGTTTAAAGGAAGAAGCTTATGAAGAATAATGGAGATACTAAGACCACGGCCATAGCTGTGCTGGCCATAGCTTTGTTAGTAGTTATTGTTTATGCAGCTAGGGGTAATTTAAGCAGTCCCAGTGGAGCTGCATTTATAGGTGGTAGTGGATCAGCTGCTGCAGAGGGGCTAGCTACCAATGCTACTAGAATGTGGCCTAGCCTAGCCATACCTCCCGGTGAAACCCCACGGTTCTCACTTAGAGCAGGCGATGTTACAACCCAGTCTGTTGGTGATCCACTTACCATCCAACAGTTTGAACCTATAGATGTCACACCCGGTGAGGTAGATCCGATTGTACCTAAGAGAAAAGTACCTTATGTATTTGTTACTAATGTCTCTCCTTGGGATGACTATACCTGGGGTCCACTCTATTACAGTGACGGATTAAGTGCCCAACCAGAGATGATATATAGTGGCGATGCTACTGCGACATACTTGGCTGGTGATTATTGCTATTTTATCAATGTAGATGATTACTACGTCGACATGCAGAAGATGCCACCTTTAATCATTGAAAGCACTCCACGCAGAATCAACATCCATACCGGTCAGGTAGAAACATTGGATAACATGAGCAGCTCACCAATAGCTTGGAACTACATTGGTGCATCCAGCACGAAGAATGTCTACTTCTATGCTCGTGCAGCCTTTGATAGACAAACTGGTGAGTTAAAGATCTTCGATGATGGAGAGCTAGTGTATAACAGCACTCGCGCTCACACATACCCAGATATTTCCGATGACGGAAGATATATGACATGGACAGAATACAATGGGGCGTTCCCGATGGGAGAAGACATTGTCTATCGTTACAATATCCAAACTGGATTCAAAGAAATGATTTACCAGGTTCCAGATACAATCTTTCGCAATAATCAGGATTTTGAGTTCTATGAACCAAACTATACCCATATTGATAACAATGGAAGCAGAGTAGCCTTTACGGAGATTTTCTTCGATAAAGCTAATGGAGGCGCATTAGATAGCGTTCCCAAGCTGTGGGAAGGTGGATCTACTTCTTCTTTGCCTCAAGGCAACTACAGATTTAGTATGGGTATCACCATGGATGGTGCTTGGATATTCTACCCGGTAGCTATCTACGAGGCAAACAACCAGGCTATCTTCAGCTACCTCAATGGCAATGCTAACACCATAGCTACTTGGTCATGGTCATACATAGAACCTTGGGTATCTGCTGGCGGTGGCACAGTGGTATATGGTTTTGATCCAACCATCACTGATTACTTAGGCAGTTTCCATCAGCAAATAGCTAATTATAGCGATCATGCTAAGATGTATTCATTTAATGGAAAAAAATCTAACGCTATGTAAGCTTAATACATACTGTTAAGAAAAAGCAGCTCCATCAAGAGCTGCTTTTCGTATCTGCGTATACCCGATATAGCTTATTAAAACTACTCTCATATAGTTTGTTTAAGAAAAATATCCCAGTGCACACGGGGAGAGATTAGTCTTGCAGAACCAAACCTCAAGCCTGTAATACACTGGGAATATTCAAAGATATCTATCTGTTCTAAAGCTACCAGAAACTGTACTGTTAGACAATGCTGTGCCGCTCTATCAGCTTAATGAAAAAAGGCCCGGTATCCGAGGCAGGGAAGGAGCAATATGAACCCTGAACCCTAAGATACCGGGGGAAATGAACAAACAATCTTAGTCTACCATAAACATATTAGCACTAAAAAGAAGAATAATCTTCAATGGAGGTTATCTTTCCATAGCCACACATCTCTGATACAATCTAACTGATTTCCAATCTGCGATCGTTTCCTTTCCCCCTGGTATGCTTCAACTACCCATACCAGGGGTCCTTTCATTTACGGCTAAAGGATACTAAACTGAGAGTGAGGGAAGGAGGGAACAATGCCATACCAAAAAGATACGTTAGGCAAGATAAAGCTAAGAAAAATAAGTGGGTTCTGGCATCCGGTTAAAAAAGATTGATCCATTAGCACAATCAAAGGTAGTACTAAGCAGAAAGCGCTTAATGCTCTATACGCCTATGAAGCTATTGTCCACACTGGAAAAAGAAAAAAGTAAGTTACTGCTTAAATTATTCGTCCTGTCATGGCTACAAGAGTAATAATAACAGCATGTAAGACAAAGGCTAGTATTACAAATTGACGAATTTTAATTTTTGAAATACCGAGTAATGCTATTCCAATTTCATCAGGAAAAGGCAGTGCCACTATAATTCCGCCAACCACAGGAAGCACCCAGCGAAAATATGAATTTTTAAATAATTTCCCCAAAAAAGAATTAGAAGGGGACTCGATCAAACGTTTGGTATGCTTGGAGACATGTTTTCTTACAAACATGAATATTAGATAATCTCCCAACGCTGCCCCAAGTCCAGCTATTAGCCCTATTGACCAGGGGGACATAACCTCACCAAGCGTATTAAAGATGATAATAGCAGTGGCCGCTGTGAAGGTAAAAACAAATAAGATACCAGTAAGGAATATACCAACATAACTCCAATCGCCTAAACCTAAAAGAAAAGCATGGAAAGGTTGATATCTGGATAGTAAAAAAGCAATAATTATCGAGATGATTATTAGCAGCCAGCTTGCATTTGAACTCTTCTTCCGTGCCTCCATAAATCTAGTATATCATCGCAAAACATGCCTCTGGACTAGTGGATGACGTTAGAACCTTTTTAGAAGATTCTAGAGAGTTTTCTCAGCAAAAACATCATGGTGCTTACCATGTTCTTTAATTTCTGTAATCTTGTACTCCAGTTTCTCATAATAAGATTGGAGATTCTTTTCCTGCATAAAATCTAGAGTAACTTTTGTCGCTCCTAAGTTTTTTGCTTCAAACTCAACCTTGTTTACTAATTCTGCAGCAATGCCTTTATTACGATAATCTTTCAAAACAGCCAGTTTGCTTAAATGAGCCACCTTGTCTTGAATTGCATATCTAACAGCACCGACTATTCTATTGCCAACTAATGCTACTAAAATATTAATCTTCCCAGACTCAACAGCTTTTCCTAGTTCAGGATTTTTCATAAATCCTGATGTTACCTTTTCTTCAATATCATAGGGGTGCGTATACGCCTCAGCAGTTACTGCGGAGACTTTGTCTATTTCCTCTAGTTTTACTTTTCTTATTTTAAAATCCATAAATATATTATCGCATATTCTAAAAAACTAGCTCCTAGTCAAGCTTATCTTAAATTGGCAGGGGCTAGTGGATGATGTTAGAACTTTTTGTGTGGGTTTAAGGTAAGAAAAAACCCAGTCCTAATGAACTGAGCTTGTTGAGAAATTTGATTTCTCAAATATTTTTATTTCGCCATATAGGTGGATCATTGGGTTTGTAAGTGATTAACTTACCTTCTCTAACATCTCCTCCAGGTCTCCATTCCCAATATTGTTGACCTCTGAACCCAATTTCTTCAAAAGCATCCATGGCATGTTTTGTTTCCCCTTGATAACCTTCTGGCAATATTATGTATCGTTTGCCATTCATAGCCTCTGATAGAAATATGTTCCCCAGTTCATCAACAGCTATCACAGATACGACGCCAAGATTTCGGTTATAGGTGAAACCTGCTAATGGACTGTAATATATCGCTCCATTTGGCTTTGAAACATCCGTGGTTATCTTTGCGGGCTCTACAAGATAATAATCCCGTATAATTCCCCTAGCATTTTTTAAGGTAACTTTATTGCCTTCTTGAGCTATGAGTTCCCGAGGAGCATTGAAAGGCTCAGATATGAGCGCCGGTAACGATTGAAGGGCTATACATATCAGCACAATCACCATTGAACTCACAAACACTTGCATACCACCAAAGAGCTGTTTCTTCTCGAGATGAAATCTTCCGGAACGAATGAGATAACACCGCACTGGGTTTATCATAAAAAAATAAATAAAGTGGTAACCAAGTGCGCATAAAAAACCGTTTCTGAACATTAAATGCCATTCATTAGCTGATATCATTTTGAAATCACCTGCCTTCTTCTAATTGTTAATTAATTTCAAAGTACCAGAAAACTAGCTCTCAGTCAAGCTTACCTTAAGTTGGCAGGGGTGGAGGGACTCGAACCCCCGACGGATCTTTTGGAGAGATCTGTTTTACCACTAAACTACACCCCTTTATTTCTCAATTTGCCCAAATGCCTTAATTAGTCCAAAAATCTCTCTCGCAACAATTTTATCATAATAGTTTATCGTTATACAGCCAGGATAATCTGGTTTTATTCTTTTGCCAGTATGCGGTTTTTGATATGAACGATAGAATTGCTTAGTCGGAATCCCTGTAATTTTTGCCCAAAACTTAATCTGTCTGTTCTCGATGTGGTATTCATGCAGATGCATCATGGCTCTAAATTTCTTCAATTGAAGATCAAATCCTCGTCTAAATACCGTAAGAAAGAATTTGACCAATTTCGGATCTGAATTGGCAAATTTAATTAAATTATCAGTAGATTTGGTACCTTCGCACCAATAGAGTAAAGCCGTATATAATTTAGCTTCATCTTTCGAAATAGTGTCTAAGTTCTTGTCTAATAGCTTTGCAGCTTTTCTAAAGAAATACTCTCTTTCAGCATTAGTAACTGCGATATGTCTTTGAGCAGAAATTATCACGGCTTTTTTAACCTTAGATTCCAATCTTTTTAAGGCAGATTTAGACATCTTAATATCTCTTGTCCACAGAGAAACAGTGCTTTTAGCCACCGATAATTTTTCCGCTATCTCTTTGAGGGAGTATCCTTTTTTACGTAAAACAATCGCTTGTTCTTTAATCACTAACTTCATGTCGAACGATGCTATCAGGTTATGTAACCAATACTATTATATCACAAAGATCCTGGTTCTTTTTGACTGCGTTCGAGACAAATAAGCCAGAGTGACACAAAAACCGATGCGGACCCAACCATTGGTTTCTAGCTCTTCTAGAAATTACAGAAGAGAATCCAGCTACCTCTGAAATAGATGGCAATATGCAAGCAATGACAGATGCATGGTTAGAGTAGGGCCGTAAGATGGGACATATTTAGAACACAAAATACCCCGAATCTTGTCAGGGTATTTTTTATTTACAACTCTGGTAGCCACTTATTCTTGACTAATACTAAATTTCATTGATACTATATGAATATCTTAAGGAGATATCGAATGGGGGATATCTTTTTTACCCCTTTACAATAATCAAACGATTAACAAACACTGATAGTAAGGAGATTCAATGTCAGTAACACATGCTCGGGGTAGCGCAAGACCTCAAGCCAAACTTTGGCTTGATTTCACAAAGCGTTTTCCTCAAACAACACCTTGGCTAAAGAATCTGGGCAATGGCTCCAGATTGGTCAGAAACGATTCATTACATAGCAAAATAGTTGGTGTACCTGATGGTGTCTCTGCTGTTGAGCTTATCGAATTTCTTGGGAAGAAAGGGGTGATGGTTAAATCACTGCTAGATAGTGATCTAATCTCACTGAGAAGTGCAAAAGGAGAAATATCTTTATGTTTCCCTTTTTTAATCCCTAGAAAAAAATCATGGAGTAATTATCAGTTTGCTGCGCCCTTTGGGCAGAATTTTTACGATCATGAGAAATTTGTCCATAGTTGGCAACGAGCTCGGATTGCGGGAGTGACAGAAGTGCTGTTTCTCTGTGTGCTCTACTTTCTGGCTGATGAGAAAGATATCTTACCTGTCATGCCAATCGTGCTGGTGAGATGTGGAGATCCAATCACCCCGAAAGAAGCAAACATTGCTGTCCGGATAGTTCCGCCAGCATGTACAAAGGAAAAAAACGGCAGCATTCTGATCACGACTGTGGATAAACACACTGTCGACGCGAATATCGTGTGTCTTCCATTTTTGCCGGAAAGCCGGATGCTCACTAACTGACAGATAATGTCTAAAGCCACCTATAAGGTGGCTTTATTATATTTGTTTGACATTAGCGATGAATTTATTACAATCAAATTGCGATGAAGCCTTATCGCATTTGCTCCTTTCTTTTTATTTTCGTGCTAAATGTTATGGTGCTGGGTTAAGATCTTGCTATGTCTTTGATGGAAACAAGTTCAGCTATTGTTTGTATGCAAACGATATGTTTCTTGCGGAAACAAAGATAGACCATCACGGAAAGCAATAGTGAGTAATTTTATTCACTGCACTATAACCAACTATAGAGGCAAAAGCTCAGAAAACTCAATCGGTTTATACATGGCCAAATGAACAACTTTGGATGCCATTGTTAGAAAGTTATCATTGCCCATAACCGCCGGTTTATTTCTGGCCCGCAGGGGGGATTGAGAAGGTACGAGTCATGCCCAAACAGTTTGTAATCACGCAGGCATATTTAGATCAATGGGTCTAAAACAAATCCTGCATGACAAGGAGGTACGCAATTATTCCCGAGCGGCATTTAAATGCCGCTCTTTTTCTTATTAATTATTTTTCGGTTATAATAAACGAGTAATCTATTGTTTTGGTTTATGAATGCACAGTTAATTGAACACTATTTTGTTAGCGGTTATCATCTTTTTTTAGAACAAATTAAACTATATGTCGATTATTTAGCTCTACAGCTAAGTTTACCGGTGGCTATAGAGTTAGTTGTGCTAATGGCTATTTTAGCTTGGCTGGGTTTTACAATTAAAAACACTGCCTTAGTCCGCATTGTCCCCAAATTAATTTTGTTTGCTGTCTTATTACTTGTCAGCAACTTTCTAGGATTCTTGGCAGTATTCTATTTGTTATTTGTTCTGCTAGTAATCTTCTTAATCGCTTCGATTAATATCTATCAACAAGATGTTAAGCAAATTGTAGAAGATTTGTTTATTAGCCGGCGGGTTTGGCACAAGATTCAACCATTAGATCAACGCGAACTGTCTGGTTTTGCGAAGGATCTATCACACGTAGTAGGCGCATTAGTTAAATCACACACTGCTTCGATGCTTATAATTAAAACATCTAAGTCGTTGCAGCGTTTAGCTGAAACTGGCTTGACAATGAACGCACCTTTTAATAAAGATTTAGTGCTAGAAGTTTTCTTGCATCGTTCTCGTCTTTCAAGAGGTGCTATGGTTATAGATAATGGCATGATCCTCGCCATAGGGGCGAATCTAACCCCACTATCTAGCAAACGTTTGTTGTTTAGTTTAAGTAATCCAACCATTAAACAAGTGGCTAGTAGTTTTGACGCTTTAGTTATTATCACCAACAAGGAGGATAACAACTTATCACTTTTGCATGGTGAAAATGTTTACTCGAAGTTAGCTCCCGGTAGCTTAGATAGGGTGCTCAAAAATATTTTTCTTTCTAAATAATTTATGAAAAAATTCTGGTTAACAGAGCTCCTGTGGATATTAACAGCTGCAGTTTTATTATGGTTGGTTGTTTTTGTCTTAAATGCTAAAACAGTAACTCTAGATGTACCAATAACTATTACAGGGCTGGAATCTAGTTTTGCTATCGCTGACAATCTAACCACTATTAAAGTATCAGCAGAAATGAAATCTGTATCAGGGAGCAAATTAAAAGATGCAAGTACTATTAGCGCTGTCTTAGATGTCAACGGCTTTTCGACGCTCGGAGAACATATGGTTATGCCAGCAGTAACCGCCAGTTCGCCAGAGATAAAAATCATTAATTTTTACCCCAAGCTTTTCGAAATTAATATTGTGCCAAGAGTTTCGCGTGCAGTAGATCTAAAACCACAAACAACTGGTTTCGTTGCTTCTGGATATGCTACTGGAAATATTTCGCTGTCTCCTAGTAGCGTTTTAGTTTCTGGGCCAGAAAACATTATTAACAATATAGTGTATGCTTTGGTTCCGATCGAATTTAATGGACAATCCAATTCATTCGTTGCCACCGGAGAACCAGAGCTGCAAACTGCTACCGGCCAGAAACTAGCGAATGTAGATTTTTCTCCCAAGCAAGTTACGGTTTCAATAGAGATTAACTCTGGCGCTAGTTTTAAGGCTGTTGGCCTTAGGCCTACATTTAGTGGGTCGCTTCCAGATGGGTACTGGCTTTCATCTATTGAGTTTAGCCCCCAAGCCCTTACCGTTAAAGGTAGCAACGAAAAAATAGCTAACATCGACAGTTTAGTTACTACCCGTATAAATTTGAACGACAAATATGATAGCTTTAAAGACAAGGTAGCGGTCGAGTTGCCTATAGGTATCGAGCTATTAGAGCCAAATCTAATTGAAGTTTCTATTAAAATTAGCACGGCTGTTAACAATCGAGAGCTAATTTTAATACCTAAATATATTAATATTACTGAAGGGTTTGCGGTTACTCTGGTGGCACCTGCTACAGTGTCGGTAATTTTATCTGGAGTGCCGGATAAGCTAGCTAAACTGACTAGAGCGAATGTGGCCTTAGATTTAGACTTACGAGGCGCCCTCAGTGGGCTGAACAAAATTGATCTAACCAAAGAGATGTTCGAAGTACCAGAAGGCACAGAAGTAATTAATTTTAGTCCTAAAATGCTAGAAGTTACCTTAACTAAATCATAAATCTGCTACTGGGGTACAATGGGGTATAATGCAAATCTAGAAAGGTAAACCCAAATTGGACGAATTCATTATTTTAGATATCGAGACCACCGGTCTAGATAATAAGCACGATAGTATTATTGAGATTGCTGCTGTTCGTTTGAAGAACTTCCAGGTAGTGGGGGAGTTTCAGACTCTAGTTAGACCTAATGAGAGTGCTTTAAATGCAACTTCAGGCGAGATCACCGGCATCACCGCTAAAGAGCTTGAAACTGCTCCTGATCTATCAGAGATAAAATCTAGCCTATTAGAGTTTGTAGGTGACAGTGCTATTATTGGGCACAACATTAGTTTCGATCTAGATTTTCTTAAAAGTCAGGGTATTATCTTCCCAGGTAAAGGGTTAGACACTCTAGATCTAGCACATACACTACTTCCCAAACTTAAGTTTTATAGCTTAGAATATCTGTCTCATCAATATAACTTTACTAACCGACCAAGTCATCGAGCACTCGGTGATGTGCTGGCTACTGCGGAACTTTGCCAATTGTTTGTCGAACAATTTCAAAGTTTTTCTTCCGAGCTACAAAAACAAATTAAAACTTTAGTAGATAAATCTCGTTGGGAATGGTCATTTATCTTTAATCAAGGGGTAATATCTGAAAAAGTACATCAAATCCTTCCAACCAAAGCTCTGCCACCGGATTTAGCTAATAATCCACTACCAACTGCTATTAATGCAAAAGCTTGGGCAACCGGATTCTCTGCTTACGAACTATCTCCCAATGTACAGCAGCTACCTGTCAACATTGCTTTACTTAAGCAACTGACTCAGTCTGTGCTGGTGGTTAGTCCAGAGATGTTTCGAAGCACCGACTGGGAAGGTTTAAGTCTTAGGACATATTATCCCGTTGCCATGCAGTTAGACAAAGACAGATTCGAGTTTTTAATTAGCAAGTCTGTCTTAGATGAATCGGAGTTAAAGTTAGCCATTAAAATTCTTATCTCCCTACAAATTGAGGGCGAGTTTGATCCTGCCAAGTTGCATTTAACTAGAGATGAATTCTATTTATTCGACCAAAAGTTATCTCTTCTTAACGCACCTACCTCATCTACTCTACCTAACCAAATTGTTACCAGCTACGATGGGCTAGAAGAGTTATTAGCTAATAACTTACCAGTCGATACTACAATTCTTCTGCCTGAATGGATTAAATTTGATGAATGGCGAATAGAAAAAAGTGCCAAAGTAATTAGCCACGCATATCTTAACGCAGTAGTGTCTAGCAGGCGGAATTTTGTTCACGATTATGTTGACGACAATAAGTTTTCTGATCAGCTTTTTAAAACTCTAAATAGTTTAGGCTCCCAGTTAGTAGCAACCACATCTCTTCTTGGAATGGTTTGGCAAGAACCACAAGAAGGGAAGCAAGACACACTGGAGTTAGATGTTAACCATTTCACCACTCAAAATGGTGCCTTGTTAAAAGATAACCTTAAGCATGTAATTAGCTTTCTTGAAGAGTATCAGGCTGGTATCCAAAGCCTCGTTGTTTCTTTGCCTGAAGTGCTACATAGACAACTAAAACACAATCAAGAGCTTATAGAGCATCTTAATCTACTAATTAATCCTAACGCAGCTTATAAAGTATTTGTTGATGGATATGGTGGGCATATATTAGTTCGTATTATTAAAACCCCACCGACTAATATTTGGCAAGATCAACTAAAAAAATTCAAAGTCGCTATTGTCGGCAATGCTTTGTTAGTTGGTGGTAGCGCCAACTTTATTTCCAGTATTTTAGGCGAAAATGTAAAAGTTGAAACTATTAACGTGCCAACGGAACAAACAAAAGAGATTGTATGGGTTAAAGATTATTCTACTCGTAACAAGACTTTAGATTACGAACGACAAACTTCCAGTTACTTAAAGAACTGGGTAGAGAAAGAGCCAGGTAAACTGCTTATCCTAATGCCTAACGCTAAAATGGTAACTAATTTCTTTAATGAATATCAGCCTAAAATGGTGGGCACCAATCTATTAAGCCGAGATGTCATGGGTAATGTCGATATGCTAAGCGATAAATTAAACAGTTTAAATAGCTATGCCTTGGTTATTGGTTATTATAACCTCGAGCGATTCTTGCCAGCCATCTCTAATTTAGATCGAGTTATGTTTGTAAAACTATCTTTTGACAGATTAAGCAAAACCGCACAGCTTTTAGCGGGCGATAGGTTTGATCAGTCTTTCGGCGGATATGCCTTACCAAAGGCGATTATAGATTTCAGGTCTACATTAGCCGGACTGTACCCCAAGACCAAGGAGATCTGGGTATTAGACCAGCGCCTACAAATACAAGATTATGGCAAAACAGTAATGGGTTCTATCTCTGGTTTCCATCATTCGGATCTTGTTATTGAATAGTGAGTAACTGTGGGGATAAGTTGGGGATAAATTAGTAAAAATAGAACGCTTTTCCACATAAACTATGCTTTACTGGAGCTTCTTTTTGTTATTTTGAGGCGAACGCTATTGACACGGACCTATATTTATACTAAGATATAGTAATTTGATGAACATTAAAAATATGGGTAGCAACGGTTAGAGCAATTGGCATAGCACCTTCGGTGGTAAATCACTTTCTCTCGCTGTTCTATCGGGCAAGCGATCATGCCCACCGTTTAAAACAAAAACCAAAAACTTTTGTTCCTTTGAACAGTTATGGTCACCTCCTTCGGGAGAACCACAAGAACGGCAGAGAATTCGTATGTTTTAGATCGCGGGACATACCTTACCCACTGGATAATATTTTATACCAGCTGGGTTAAAGAGCTGGTAGTGCCGAATATTTATTTATGGGCAGATTATCAGCTCTTTTCTTATACAAAAAAGGTAGATATGCCGACATTTTTCTAGCTGATGATCTTTGATAGCCAGTTTTTTTATAATCTAGGTATAATAGATTTGTTATGGACTTAGATAAACCAATTTTCATTATTACCGGCCCATCTGCCAGTGGTAAAACTTCCATTGCGATGGAAGTTATTAAATCTAGTGCGCCAATTACAAAAGTGATTACCACCACTACGCGAACACCACGAAAAGGTGAAGTCGATGATATCGATTATCATTTTGTTACCAGGGACCATTTCGAAACAATGATTCAAAAGGATGAAATGTTTGAATGGGCCAGATTTGGTGATAATTATTATGGTAGTCAAAACCGTGATGTAAGTGCCATTTTCCATAGTGGAAAGTATCCACTATGGGTTGTAGATGTCCAAGGGGCCGAGTATTTTAAAAAACATTACCTGATCGCTAAAGTATTTTTTGTGACCCCAGAATCTTTAGATGTTTTACATCAGCGACTGAAGGGGAGAGGTGATAGTAGTGAAGATATTATTGCGCGCTTAAGCATTGCTAAAGATGAAATGGCAAAAGCAGATCTATTCGATTACAAGATTATTAATCGAGATGGCAAGCTAGCTGAAGCGGTTACAGAAATCGTTGATATAATCAAATCTTCGATTAGTCGTTAGCTGTACTTTTAAAATTAAAACATTAGTTTAAGGTGATCTTATGGATAAACCAAAGCCACTTATCGTACAGATATTGGCCGTAATCTTTTTGGCTATTACTAAACCAAAAGAATTTATTGAATTATGGCGCATTGCTGATCTATAAGGAGGTGACTCAATGCCGAACTGGACAGACGAAAACCTCGCATGTCTTCGTCGTAAATTAATCGAGGCAGCCTTATTGGATGAATTAGCAGAGTTAAGTCCTACTGGGCTTAAAAAGGTATTGTCTCCAGAAACAGAGCAAGAGATAGAGGTATTCATTGCTTCTAAAAAAATCGATGATAAGACAATGCGATCTTTCCTTCGCTTCTCTGTTGTTCTGGCGGTTGTAACTATGATAATAGTGTTTGGATGGCGGTATCTCTATAATCCATCCCCACCAGAATTCGCTGGTGCTATTCTAATCTCTTTTTTTGGCATGTGTGCAGTGATTTTAATTAAGGGATATTGTATGACTAAAAAACGAGACAAAGAAATAGCCAAGTTAACTTCTTAAAGCTAAACCATAAAATTATTAACGGGTGGCTACAAAGTCACCTGTTTTTTTGTGCTACTGGTATAATTATCTATATGGGACAAGCGCCAAAAAGCATCTGGGGAATGCTAGTGGCGGCAGCGGTGGCGGCCGCAGCCTTTACTATCATTATTTGGAAATTCGACCCTTATAATTCTTCGAGGTTAGTTTTTGGCCTTTTCTTCTTTAGTTTTTTCATTATGGTTAGTGGTTTAATTATTCCTTCATTATATTTTTATCAATTAAAACGAGGGCTACTTGATATAACTGAAGGATTGAACACTATTTTGCAACAAAGTCTAGTTATTAGCACCACCATTACTATTTTCTTTGCCCTGCAAACAATCCATGTACTATCTTGGTGGAATGGCTTATTAATTTTGATAATAGCTGTTATTTTAAGTATGTATTTTAAGAAATAAAGATTTGGAAGCAGAAATTAAACAAATTGTAGAATCGGTTAAATTATCCATTGCCAAGGCCAAGGATTTAGCTTCGCTGACAGAAGTGGTAGTTAAGTCGACTGGCCGCAAATCTCGTTTAACTGAAATTCTAAGATCGATCAGTGAGCTTAACCCAGATGAGCGTCGGCAAGTGGGGTTTTTAGCTAATGAAGCTAAGGTAGAGATTGAACGACTTGCAGGAGAGAAGCAAACTGAACTAGAAATTAAGCGGGCGGAGTCGATGCATCGAGACGTTACTTTGCCAGGCATAAAACCAGCTGTTGGCCACCTTAGTCCTATCACCATCGTAATGCGTGAACTCATTAAGGTTTTAGCAGAACTGGGTTTTGAGATTGCAGAGGGGCCGGAAGCAGAACTAGAGTTATATAATTTTGACTTATTAAATATTCCTGCCGAACATCCTGCTCGTGATGAATGGGATACTTTTTGGCTTAAGCAGGGGAGTGATAGTAGACACAACGTGTTGCTAAGAACACACACATCTCCAGTGCAAATTAGATATATGTTAGACAACAAGCCACCTATTAGAATTATTTCTCCAGGGAGAACGTTTAGATACGAAGCGGAAGATGCTACGCATGCAGCAGTTTTCTCGCAAATGGAGGGACTGATGGTAGATAAAAACCTTTCGGTAGCTAATTTAAAAGCAGTTATAACTTATTTTGTAAAAAGAGTTTTAGGGGATGAAAAAATAGTTAGATTCCGTCCCAGCTTTTTCCCTTTTACTGAACCCAGTTTTGAAGTAGACGTTTGGTTTAATGGCAAATGGTTAGAGCTGATGGGTTGCGGCATGGTTAGCCCGCAGGTGCTTCGTAACGTTGGCATAGACCCTAAGATATATAGCGGGTTTGCTTTTGGAGTTGGCATCGAAAGATTAACTATGTTGAAATACAACATTAGTGACATCAGATTATTTTTAAATGGCGACCCTCGTTTCGCTAATCAGTTTTAAATATATGAACAAGAAATACTCATTTATTGCGATAGATTTGCAAAATGACTTCACTTCAGAAGGTGGCTTGCATTATGTTAAAAGGGAATCAGTGGATTTTTTAACAGACACTTTATTCCCATATTTCCAAGAAAAGGGAATGGAAATTAACGAGATAATCTCGGATTATCGCCAACCCAGACAAGGTGACACAAGTGATTGTTGCCGCGTAGGTGAATGGGGATATGAATCAATCATTCCCAGAAACATTGTTAAATCAATTTGGATCAAGGCGATGAATTCGCCCATTTGGACCAGGGAGAATATCGGTGATGCTACCAGATCTCCAGGTTTGCCGTATCAAGATACAAAAGGGTTTGGTCAGTGGCTAAAAGATAATATTGGTAATCCTGGGGAGACCACGCCTGTTTTGTGTGGCCTAACTATTGATTGTTGCGTTTTATCTACATTGCAAGAACTTTCTTGGAGAGGGTACTATCCAATAGTTCTGAAAGAAGGTGTAGACCATTACAGTGGGAAAATTGAAGACAGAGACAAAATGTTGGAAACTCCAGTCCCAAATTGGGCAGAAGTAATAACTTGGGATGAATTAAAGAACAAATTATAGATTTATGCGTTTTTCATATAAGTGGTTAAAAGAACTAGTCGATTTTAAAGAAACCCCGCAGGAGTTGGCAGATTTAATTAATTTACATATTACGGAAGTCGAAACCGTTTCTAACAAATCCGCTGATTACAGTGGAGTCATCGTGGCAGAGATTTTGGCTATCGAGCCACATCCAGATGCAGATAAACTACGTTTACCACTTTTAGATATTGGTTTAGGCAAAAGAGTGCAAGTAGTTTGTGGGGCTTCTAACATTGAAGTAGGGCAGAAAGTGCCATTAGCGTTAGTAGGCGCTGTTTTGCCGGCTGGGAAAATAGAGAAAACTACTATTCGGGGGGTGGAATCTAGCGGCATGATATGTAGCGCCGCTGAACTTGGTTTAGAAGAAAAATCTGAAGGTATACTCGTGCTTTCTAAAACTGCTTCAGTGGGGAGGCCTGCCAATGAGTTTTTGCAACTTTCCGATGACACAATTCTAGATTTAAAGGTTTTATCTAATAGGCCAGACTATCTTTCATATATTGGTATGGCTAGAGAAATTTCTGCAGTTCTTAGTAAAGATTGGACATTACCAATTAAACTAGAATTTACCTCTGATACTACTAAACCCATTCGACATCAAATAGAAGTTGTGGTTAAAGACAACGATCTTTGTCCATATTATCTAGCTAGTTACGCAAGCAATTTAGAAGTCAAAGAATCTCCAGACTGGTTGAAAGATAAATTAGTTAGTGCTGGCATCAGGCCAATTAATAATCTGGTAGATATCTCTAATTTAGTTATGTTAGAAATTGGTCAACCAGTTCATATTTTTGATGCTAAAAAAATTGAAAGTAAAAGGGTTGTGGTGCGTAGAGCTAACCCTGAAGAAACATTGTTGACTCTGGCTGGTGAAAGCAAAGAGCTAACTCGAGATATTCTAGTTATTGCAGACAGCCACCGTCCAGTAGCCCTAGCTGGCATTATGGGCGGGGAAGAAAGTGCAGTTAACGACTTAACCACAGAAGTAGTTATAGAGTCGGCTGTTTTTAATCCAAGTATTATTCGGCGCGGATCAAAATTGCTTGGCATTAGCACAGATGCATCACTTAGATTCGAAAGAGGCAGCAATCCATATCTGGCTAAACTAGCTAGTGATAGAACTATAGCTCTTATCCAATTAATCATTCCCGAAGCAACTATTGCTGAAGGCCTTGTGTCGATTGGCAAAGGAGAGCAAATTAAATCTACTATTGTAGTTAGCGAGAAAGAAATCAGCGCACTCCTGGGCATT
>JAHITC010000002.1 GCA_018817805.1 Patescibacteria group bacterium | reverse complement strand
TGGCGGTGGCGGAGGTGGTGGCAGTAATCCAGTTATTCCACCAGATGATTCTCCAGATGATGATGAAACAGTTTTGGGTGATCAGGAGGGCGGTGATGCTCCAGTAGGCGGAGGCGATGTATTAGGAGAATTAGTATCGGCTGGTGCTGATGCGGGCATCGCACTGCTTTTAGCTGTCTTGTTTGGGTTACTAATGACTGGGTTAGTTTATCGTTACCCAGAATTAGTTGTTAAATTACAGAAGAAATAACTTTTCGTTTAACTTAGAAGAGAACACCCGAGCCCTTCTGGGCTCGGGTTTAGTTGTGGCTAGAGCAGTGTTTGCACTTGACAAAACTAGAGAAATGTGATACAATGAAATGAAAATAAAAATCAAAATTGTTGGTAGTGAAAAATAAAAAAACAAAACAACCGTTGTCTTACGTCAAAACTTTAGCCCTAATTTTAGTAGAGCTTGGTTTAAGTATGGCAGTAGTTGCAATTAGCCCTGCTGGTGCTTTAGCTAGTAATAGCGGATTAATTGGGCAAGAGGAAGCCATAGTTAATTTGACGAATCAGCTGAGAAGCAGGACTGGAGTTAATGCATTAACTATTGATAATAGGTTGATGATCTCTGCAAAAAATAAAGCGTTAGATATGGCTACCAGAAATTATTTTGATCATGTTAATCCCGATGGTCATCGGATGGTCTATTGGATGGCTGATGCTGGTTACAAACATAGTTTGGCAGGAGAGAATTTGGCTAAAGGATTTACTTCGGTCGATAGGCTGATGTCAGCTTGGACAAATAGCTTTTCTCATTATGTTAATTTAGTAGAGCCTAAGTTTAAGAATATAGGGGTGGGAATAGCTGAAGGAATGTATAAAGGGCAAACTACAGTGTTTGTAGTTCAGCATTTTGGCGCGGAGCAAGGATCTACTGCTAAGATAGCTGGTGATCAGCAAGTTGCAATAAGGAATTTAATTTCACCAATTACAAATATAATTGTGGATAATAGGGTAGCGTTAGCGGCTCCAACATCTACTGATGAAGATTTAGGATTAAACGCAACAGCAAAGTCGGAGTCGATTGATGCGGTAAGCAATGAAGTGAAAACAGACCCCCCTTCTACTGGTGGTAGTTCGGAATGGTCGATGCTGGGGCTGCTAGCAGTGGCAGTGTTAGCTATTCTGGGGTACTTAAGAGAGCAATTTAGTATTCTGCAAATTAGAAAAGCTATATTTTTGCGTCGGGTTTCCAAATAATTTGATAAGTGATTATCGATTTGTAAGAAACTGTCAGGTGTGGCAGTTTTTTAAAATAAGCTCTGAGAGGGAATAAATTGACTTTTTGCCTTACAACACTTAGATTGTAGTAGTACTATTGTATTTTTGAAATTCTGAAGGTAGAGGTGATGCTATGCAATCTGACCGCGTGGTGGCCGCCAAGTTATTGGCTATCCAACAAATTATCTTTCTTTCAACAGCAGCTCAAATCGATGGAGAAATTACTGATGAGATGGAGCAGAAAGCTATTGATGTTCTTTATCCATTTTATGAAGGAGACCCTGATTTCTGTGCCAGCATGTTAGTACAGTTTTATTCAACAGGCCATAGTCCTTGTCCGTTACATCATCCAATTCCACTGCAGCTCCGTGAAGTAGTCAGTATTTTGGAAGTATGTGGTCCTGGAGGCATTGTGGTATCAATAAGTAAAAAATCTGGAGGTGAGAAGGGATGGCTAAATTAAGATCGGATTGGCCACTATTTATTGACATGCTCTATGCAGGGCGTCATCCGGGTGGAGACCAGATTGACTACAAAAAAGATTTTTTAGTAGTTACAGTTGGTGACAATGTGGAGCCGGATATTATTACTAGTAGGTCGAAAAATCTGAGCGAGTGCGACGGGGTGCAGTTAGAAGTGCCTTACAAAGGAAGGTTTTTGGAGATAGATCTGGTTGTTGACGCGTTAAATATCGCTCCAACTACGACTGTTCTTCTGTGCTATCGAGCTAGTAGGGGCACTGAAAAATTTCCTTGTATGTTGGCAAGAGACATTAAACATCATAGTCGAAGAATGCATCGCAAAGAAAAGGTTAATGTGTTAAGTCTTCCTTTGATGGAAGAAGTCCATGTCTAGCAGCGTTTTGTAACAGAACTTAAGCCCGGCTCATGTCGGGTTTTTGCTTTGCATAGATATGTTCAATATCGCTTGACAGGGGGGGCAGGATGTTGAATACTCTTGTTATGGCTAAAAAGATAAGAGCTAAGGTTAAATTGCAATGTGAGGCCGGTAAAGCTAATCCAGCACCACCGGTGGGCACGGCTTTAGGGCCGCACGGAATCCAGATTATGGATTTTTGTAAGCAATTTAATGAACAAACCCAATCTTTGATGGGGAATGTAATCCCTGCGGTAATTACCATTTATGAAGATCGGTCTTTTGATTTTATTTTAAAGCAACCCCCAGCCTCTGGTCTTATCAAGAAAGCAGCTGGAATTGATAAAGGTTCTGGAGTGCCAAATCGTCAGAAAGTGGCCAAAATTACCAAAGAACAACTTAGGGAAATAGCTGAGCAGAAAATGCCAGATTTAAATGCTAACGATGTTGAGTCGGCTATGAAGATTATTGAAGGTACTGCTCGTAATATGGGCGTTGAAATTGCTAACGGAAAATAATATATCCGTAAAAGTGGGGGTTTTAAAATGAGTGCTTCACACGGAATAATTCGCACAATTTATTTGTACCTGTTTGCTTTAGTAGGGTTGTTCTTGTTTGTGTTTAGCACAGTTAATTCTATCGGTGCCTTGCTCGATCGTTATGTTTGGCCTCAAGAATTTGTGCAGTACGATTACAGATCTCCTGGTGAGACAAAATGTATTGGAACTGTGCCTTGTATACCGGAGAATGTGCCAACAGCCGATCAACAGAAAGAGCAGTTTATCCAACAACAAAATAATGATTTAAAGCGTAGGACCAATCAGGCGGTTCCAGGAGTAGTGGTAGGATGGTTATTGTGGTGGTTCCATTGGAACTGGATTAAAAAAGACCGGAGAAAAGAAGAGTAATTTAAAATAATATATTCATAATTGTGGGAGCTTAGAAGTAAGCGTTAATACCACGAGGAGATAGAAATGGTAGAGAAGAAAAAATCGAAGGTTGTTTCGACGAAGGCGACAGTGTCTAGTCAGGACCAAGGGAAGAAGAAACGCAAGGTTGCCCTAGTAAATAAACAAGGGCGCGGGAAGCGATATATTGAAGTTGCTAAATTAACGGATATAAATAAGGTTTATTCGTTGGATGAAGCGATTGAAGTTTTACTAAAAACAGCTAACGTTAAGTTCGATTCAGCTATTGAAGCGCATATCCGAACTACGCTAGACCCCAAACAAGCAGACCAAAATTTGCGAGGCACAGTGTTAATGCCATCAGGCATTGGTAAGAGTATTAAGATTTTAGTATTTGCCGAAGGAGCAGAAGCGCAGGCTTCCAAGAAGGCAGGTGCAGATTATGTTGGTAGCGATGATTTGGTTGATAAAATTAAGGCCGGTTGGCTGGATTTTAATGTTGCCATTGCTACGCCAGAAATGATGCCAAGAATTGGGCAAATTGGTAAAACTTTGGGCACTAAAGGACTAATGCCAAATCCAAAGAGTGGTACTGTAACAAAAGATCCTGCTCGGGCTGTTGAAGAATTCAAAAAAGGTAAAGTAGAATTTAAATTAGACAAAGAAGCAATAATCCATTTATCTTTTGGAAAAGTATCTCTTGGAGCAGCTGCCCTAAAGGAGAATTTCACAACTTTGTATAAGGCAATTATGGCTGCTAAACCAGCTTCGGCTAAAGGTGCTTACATAAAAAAGATTTCATTAGCATCAACAATGGGGCCAGGGGTAACTATTGATTTAATCTCTCTTTAATGAAAGTTAGAGTTAAAAGAATAGACAAAACATTGCCTTTGCCGGTGTATAAAACAACGGGCGCGGTGGCGTTTGATTTAGTGATACGAGAGGGGGCCACTGTTAGTCCTGGAGAAGTAGCTAAAATTCCTTGTAATGTAGTGGTAGAAATTCCGGCGGGATACATGTTAATGGTAGCACCACGTAGCAGTTTGCCTTTCAAAAAACCAGGACTTATTCAGGCTAACATGGTAGGTATTATTGATCAGGACTATTGTGGGCCCAATGATGAGCTGATGTTCCCTGCCAGGAATATTGGGAGTGAACCAATAGTAGTTGAGAGAGGTGAGTCCTTATGCCAAGCTACGTTTGTTCGGATTGATAAGGCCGAGTTAGTAGAAGTGGAAGAAATGTCAGCAACCAATCGTGGGGGGTTCGGTAGTACTGATATATAATAATATTTCTTTGACAAACCAATTTGAGCCATTGGAGGCAAAATGAATTTTAATGAATGGATGTTAGAGTCCGAGAGAGAGGCTCCCACTAATAAACGTGAAGCGTATCATTGTTTACTCGATTACATATTAGATGTATCAGAGCGCAAAGATAATGACTATTCGCCACAAAATATTAATGTTTGTGGGAGAGTAGGGCTTGTTGTGCGCGTATGTGACAAGGTTATGCGCTTGAAATCTCTAATAGTAGATAAGAGAGAACAACGCGTCAATGACGAATCGGTTGAAGACACTTGGTTCGATCTTGTAAATTATGGTTTCATCGCTTTGTTGTTTGCCAATAAGTGGTGGAATTTGGAATGGGGGAGCAAGCCAGTAAACGAGTGATTAATTACGCTATTTAATGTAGTAAAGAACCCCAGGAAAATCCTGGGGTTGTTTTTTGGATGTCTAGATATGTGGAAGCTTCCACTCAGTAATTCCGTTATGTGCTGTTTTCTCTCCGTCACAGAACAGCAAGGGACAGCGATCGAAAATAATATCAGCAACTTTTGCAAAAACAAATCGAATCTCTTCTTCAGCATGACGGGAAGTTCGCATATTAATGATATAGCGCAATGATCTCAGATTAGCAGAAAAGCCGATCTCGTTGGCCATGCCATTGGGGGCTATTCGTCTGATAGCTGATGTGAGTGCCTTCTTCTCAGTAAAGTTCTGGTCGTTGATACCAAAGAGGTCGTAGAGTTCTTGAACTTTGATATTAATACTATCCACCGAATCTTCAAAGATAGCTACAGCTTCTGGATTCTCGGCGATACAACTGGGAAGATACATTCCTGGCCCAATCTTTGGGATTTGACAGTAACGACCAGATTCCTGAGAGTAAGCAACTCCTATTCGGCTTCTCACTAATTCATGAGTGAGTATCCGAGAGACATTATGGAAGACAAAACTGAAGCCAGCATGTTCGAAGACGGATCCATGAGTTGATTCGATGGTGCTGATTATGTTGTTCCGGATAGTTCTTAATTTTTGCACATTTTGATTCTTGCCAAGTGTTAAAGATTTGTAACAGAGCTTTGCAAAGAAGCTTGATAGCACCTCCTGATCTCCCAAACCGTTCTCTCTTGCTTCAGCAATGGTTTCTAGAAATTCATTATTTTCCGTGGCTTGAAGATATCCCTCAAGGCCGACTGTGTTGATTGTGGTCTCTGCTATCAAAAAAACTGCTGGGGTTACACGTTTCATGGTGTGATCTCTCCCTGGTTGTTAAGGTAATGTATAATAACTGACGTTTCATTATGCCACAGTTGACACTATTTATGAGGTTTGGTAGTATCTAGAGGTACTTTCTAAGACAGTAGGTAATATAAATAAATCCTACCGAGAAGGGGACAATCCAAAAGAGATTTTTGATGTTCCTGACTGGGTAGAGAAGTCAGGAGTTTTTTATGTCTAAAACTAAGGCTCAAAAAGCAGAACAGATAGAAGCATTAGCTGAAAAGTTAACAACTCAAAAAGCAGCCGTGTTAGCCGAATTTTCTGGCTTAAGCATGGAAGAGTTAACTGGCTGGCGTAGAGAAATTAGAACCCAAGGCGCTTCATTGCAGGTAACCAAAAACACCTTGTTAACTAAAGCAGCAGAACAAGTCGGCATTAAAAATTTAAATGTTGATAAAGTAGGACGACAGTTAGCATTGGCAACCGGCAGCGACGAAGTAACGTTAGCCAAGTTAATCAGTAAGTTTGCTAAAAGTAGTGGTAACAAAGTTAAAATCTATTCCGGATTAATTGATAAACAATTAACCACTGCCGACGTGATTATGCAACTTGCTAGTTTACCAAGTCGCGAAGAGTTATTGGCCAAATTGGTGGGTAGTATGGCATCACCGATTAGCGGTTTTGTGAGAGTGCTTAATGGGCCACTGCAAGGTTTCTACAATGTAGTTAAAGCCATGCAAGAAAAATCTATATAATTTTAGAATTAAATTTTATTTAAGTATTTAAGAAAGGAGTTTATATGTCAGACGAAGAAACAACCGCAACAGAGGCATCAGCTGTTACAGAAACACCAGCTGTTGCAGAAGAGGCAACTACTACTGGGGAAAAACAAAATCTTTCTAAGGATGCAGAGAAGATTTTGGAAATAGTCGAAAAGATGCCAGTGTTGGAGCTGTCAGTGTTAGTTAAAGCCATGGAAGATAAATTTGGCGTTAGCGCTGCTGCACCAGCTGCAATGATGGCTGGAGGAGCTGCAGCTGGCGATGCCACTGCTGCCGATGAAGAAAAGACTGAATTTAATATCAATGTCACTTCATCTGGTTCTAATAAGATCGGAGTAATTAAGGCCGTTAGAGAAGTAACAACTTTAGGTCTTAAAGAAGCCAAGGATTTAGTTGAATCTTTACCAAAAGTAGTGAAAGAAGGTGTAAAGAAAGCTGAAGCTGAAGAAATTAAGAAGAAGTTAGAAGAAGCTGGAGCTACTGTTCAATTGCAATAAGCTCACTTGTTGTAACATTAAACAAAACCGCCTTTTAGCGGTTTTGTTGATTTTGTAGTAGTTTTTTGATAATCTGGGAGCATCAAATTTAAGGAGAAGAAAATGACATTGAAATTTGACATTACAGCTAAAGACAAAAAAGCCAGAGTTGGCGTGTTACATACACTGCATGGGGATGTGCATACACCAACTATTACGGTTAATTTTACGCCTGCGTTAATTAGGTCTGGATTAAAGCCAGACGATATTAAGTCGTTGGGAGTGGAATTAGTGTTGGTCAATACCTTCCATCTCTTTAGAGAAGGAGTTACTGATGTACATCAGTATTTAAATTGGAATGGTCCAGTGGTGGCTGATTCTGGCGGCTTTCAAATGGTGAGTTTGGCCAAAGAAGCAAATATCCATTCTGGTGGAGTCGATTTTAGTTGGGACGACACAGTTTATAAAATGACACCAGAGAATATTGCTCGGTGGCAGAAAGATGCAGGGGTAGATATTATTATGCCTCTTGATAGGGTGACACCTACGTTGGGCAATAATCCGCTACAATTTTTGAACTCTGTCTTAACTACCAAAAGATGGTTCTCATCTGCACATCATGTTTGTCCAGAACAAACATATTATATTGTGCAGGGTGGTCTAAACAAGATTGCTCGCCGAATAAGTTTGTTGGATGCCAATCGGTGGCTAAACAAGGATGCCCCAGGTGTTGCCATTGGTGGACTAGCAGGTGGCGAAGATCGGGAGGATATGTACAAGATGGTAGAGTTTTGTACAAATAATTTACCAACCAATAAGCCAAGACATTTGTTTGGTATCGGCACCCCGGTAGATTTAATCAAATGTATTGATCTAGGAATTGACACTTTCGATTGTGTGGCTTCTACGCGCGAGGCTCGACATAAACGGCTTTGGACTTTTTCTGGAACATTTGAACTGAAATGGTGGAAGCATAAAGATGATAATTCTGTCATCGAGGCAGGCTGCGATTGTCCTACTTGTACGCAGGGCATTACGAGGGCTGAGCTAGTTAAAGATTTCCAGAATTCGCTAACTAGGCAACAGGCGCAGAAAAGATGTATGCTACATAACATTCACTTTTTAATGCGTCTAATGGAGAAATCGAGAGAAGCAATTAAGCAAAGCAGATTCGCAGAGTTTAAGAACGAGTTCTTGTCTCGGTATAGTTCTAAAAGATAAACCTCTCGTTAACGAGAGGTTTTTGAATATATGGCTCTAGACAAGTAAAACTTTGTATGGTAGGTTTGGCTTGTTTTTAAATTACCTTAAAAAATTAGCGGTGGTGATGATAATGAAGAATCTTTCTTTAGCAGTATGTTTGCTAGTATCTATCTTGATTTTAGGAGGATGTGTTCAGACGAAGCAGATTCTGATAGGGCCTGCAGTACCAGCAAAGGCCGGATATTATATTTATGGTGGTCAGGAGTGGAAGACTTTGGAGCAGTTGGAGCAGCTGGGGGCAGTAGTCCCTGACTCAGATGTTATCTTTAGCTATGATCATGATCCAATGATTAAAGACGGGGGAGCTAATATAGTGCCTTTCCAGGTTGTTGGTGACACGATTCAAGTCGCCTGGCGGTTAACTCCTCTCGAATACGAAGGTCGTCATAAGCTCGGTGGCGCTTTAGATCATGTTCAATATAGTATTTGGGTGGATGGCATAAAATCTAAAAATGAAGTTTCCCTGAATAACAACGTCATTGATCTCAAGGAAGATTTATCCATGATGGATGACAAAAATAGGTATGTTTTGTTTAAGTATAAATTGGGTAGTGGGTTGTATGCGATACATCTTGAGAGTGGCTGGATTGTTGCGACCGTTCGATGAAGTCAAGATTGAGTTTTTATCTCAATCTTAATAAGCCTCTCGCTAGCGAGGGGTTTTTAAGTATATTATTTACTATCTAAAAAAGAACCACTCTTCGTGGCAATTTACGACCAGATTTATTAGAAACAAAAATTATTGGATGCCAAAGATAGTTTTGCCTGTAGCATTAAACACTCTGCTACCTATGCTACCGGTAACGAAGAGATTATCTGTGGGCACTAGCGATTTACAACCATTGCTACAAGCGGGCGGGTTCCACCATCTGGCCTGCCAAATGGGGTCTATCATACGCAAGCCATCGTAGACGAGATTTCTTGAAGTGCTGACGGGTATTTCGTGTTCGCCATCGCCATAATCGTCTGGTGGATGCGTGTGGTGAGCAAAGTAACTATTCTGATCAACAGTAAGTTGATAAGAACAAAGAGTGCCTGTAGGGCTACTAAGTTTTTTACCTGTAAATTCGCCGCTGCCACATGTAAGATCGTTACTATCTACATTGTAACGATGTGAACTGTCTCCGCCAGCAATTAACCACAGCATCTTTGACCAAGTGCCGTTGGCTATACTTGCAGCTTTGACTTTTTTGCGTGCATCTTCTGCCCCTGCGTATTGGTCGTGCCAATCCCATATTTGGCCAGGGTGTGCCTCTGCCCATCCTTCTGGAGGGTAATGCAACCAAAAAATAGCTTCGTCCTGATATAATCCGTGGCGAGTTATGTTAGTAATGTCGTCATTGCTAACTCCGGTATAAACACCGACTTTCGTGTCATCCCAGCCTTGGTCGATAAAATAGTCGGTAAAAGCCTTAGTGGCTTTGGCCACTTCTACATATGGGTCTAATCCGTAGCTTGGAAAGATGTCATCAATGTGTCCCAGACTAATTCCTATCCAGAATATTTTTTCACCCGCTTGGGTATATAAATCGTTGATTAAATCTTTTTGAACCTGGCTTAAAGAGTAGGTGCCATTTTCATCTGTATTGCTACGGTATGGCGTCATTCTGCCACCCAAAGTAGTTGTCCAGTTAATAATGTCTACTCCTTGCTTGGCTATGTTTAGAATGTCATCACCATTGTAATTAGCAGGGTTGTCGATAATCAAGATATGTCTTTTAGATTGCGCTACATTAGGTGGTGATAACTTTAATCTACCGTTTTCGTAAACTAACCCAGAGTCTGGTGAGGTAATAAAATTATTAAGAGTAATAGTTTTAAATTGTCTAGCTGCTTTTAGGAACAACGAATTAAGCAGATTGCCAATTTGTTGGTTAAATAACACTATTAAGATGATAGAGATAGTTCCCAGAATAATTGACCCAATTTTAAATGCCTTGGTTGTATACCAAGGAGTTTTTTTATCTATTGGTTTCGATGTAGGAGTTATATCCAAATCTTCCAGCGGGTTTGACTCAGTCATTATAAATACTTAAAGCAATAATATCTGCTTTAAGTATAACTTAACGTCTAATAAAGCTGAAAATATTTGCAAAGAAAATACTAATTCTTTGTAAAATAGGTATTTTAGTTTTAACGATTGGAGTAACAGGAGTAGGATCGGGCGAAGTAATGGTTGTTTGGTCTTGGGCAGCGTTTGGCTCAATGGTGGTAGGATTCGTCTGGGTAATATTAGGAGAACCAATACCTAGGAGTGTGCCTAAAGTAGCTGCTGAAGTCTTTTGACTACTGAAGAATTCGATTAAACCTTGGGTTATACCAATAACTGGTTTTTCGTTATTGGACACAGTAGTTTCTTCATTTTCATTGTCACTCGGAATATCCGATGCTAATGGGTCTATCATCTCCTCTGGTGCTGTGTTGGTTCTTACAGTAGGTGGCATCTCTGCACTTTTGTTTGGGACATTGATTGAAATCGAAGCACTTATATCTGTGCCAGTCACAGTGGCAGAAATAGTTACTACGCCAGGCTTAAGAGCTCTAATCTTACCTTTAGTGTCTACGGTCGCTATCGCTTCGTTGCTGGATGACCATGTCATCAATGGAGACGACATAATTGCACCAGTTGTATCTTGAGCGACGACAACTGGTGAAAGAGTAGCATTAACGTACATGCTTTTCATTTCAGGGACTATGCTTAAAATCGTAGGGACTTGGTCATTAGCAATTTCTACGTTGCTACCAATAGTGCTTAATTCCCAAATTTTAGCCTCAGCTTCGAACTTAACTTTCAACTGATTATTCTTAATAACAATAACCTCACGGCTAATACTTTGTTTGTCGCTTAAAGCAAATTTAGTTCCATTAATAGAAAAAGTACCAGATGCAGTGGCGTATATGGTAAAGGTGCCGTTGTTTACATTAGAGATAGTAACTTGCACAGGAGCAGCAGCTAGCAAGCTTTTGCCGAGGTTGGCGATAGCATCGGTGTTAGTCCATGTTTCTTTTTCTGTATTAATACCTTGAATGTCGCGACCAAAATCAATGGTTGGACTATTACCAAATAGGGCAGCACCATTAGAGTCGGGGACGCTGATATTAGTAATTGTTACAATGTCAGCACTCGCAAAGCTGGTAGCAGGATCTTCAAAATCCATACTTTCAAGTGGGCTAGCCGTTGCTTGGTTAAAAACAAAAGCCAAAATCGCCGTTACTGCTAACACAGCTAGGAGTTCTTGTTTAACGGTATCTACTAGTTTGAGTAGAAAATGATTATTTTTCTTTCTCATTTATGGTGTTTGTCTTTATATCTCTAATTACAAGTATTATTTGATTGTATCACATTTCGAGCAATTTGTCAAGGATGTTTTGATCTCAACAGAGTAGCGTAAATTCAAGTATTTGATTTTTGGTAAGAATCAGGGTAAATTAGGGGTTGTAGTGGGCTGGAGCTCTTAAATTAACGGATAAGCTGGTCGCTATTATCGATAGTTTAAAATTATGTTTTTAAAGAAGGGGAATTGGTTATTTATAGTAGTAATTGCAGTGGTGCTGATGGCACTCATTATTGATGTGCCAGTTATAGCCAAGTTCGTGGGTTTTAAAGATGGTTGGTCGGTAAAACAGGGTCTCGATTTGCAAGGTGGTACTCACCTGGTTTATCAGACAGATTTAAGCAAGGTAAAACCTGGTAATGAAACTGATTCCGTAAACGGCGTGGTAACGGTTATTCGTAGAAGAATCGATTCACTGGGAGTAGCGGAGCCAATGATTCAAAAGACCAGAGATAATTCGCGAGTAATTGTAGAACTGCCTGGAGTCAAAGATGTTAACCAGGCAATTCAATTAATTGGGGAAACTGCACAATTAGAATTTAGAGAAGGGATCAAAGGTAAAAGTGTCGATGAAGAAAGTGGTGCTTCGGTATTGTCCCAAAATTATGATGACTGGAAAGATTTAGGGTTAACAGGAGCTAATTTTAAATCGGCTTTAGTGCAAATTGATCAAAGCAGCAGCTCGCTTGTGCGTCAGCCACAAGTAGCAATCGAGTTCGATGGTGAAGGAACTAAATTATTTGCACAGGCAACCCAAAATAATTTAAAGAAACCAATAGCAATTTTCTTAGACAAGAAGCTTCTTTCTGCACCAACTGTGCAAGATGCTATTACCGACGGAAGTGCCGTTATTAACGGTAACTTTACTTTGCAGGAAGCAAAGAGTTTAGCAATTCAGCTAAATGCTGGGGCATTGCCAATCCCAATCTCGCTTGTTTCTCAAAATAATATCGGGGCAACTATTGGGCAAGAAGCCGTGGACAAAAGCGTGGTGGCAGGTCTTTTAGGCCTACTGATGGTGCTACTGTTTATGATAATTAGTTATCGTTTGCCAGGGATTATTGCGGCAATTGCTTTAGTAATGTACACCATTATTACATTAGCTATTTTTATATTCATCCCAGTTACATTAACTCTTTCTGGCATTGCTGGCTTCCTTATATCTATCGGTATGGCAATAGATGCCAATATTCTAATATTTGAAAGAATGAAAGAAGAGATTCGTGAAGGACGAAGTGTAATGGCGTCCATCGACGCTGGTTTTGATCGGGCATGGAGTTCGATCCGTGACTCGAACATGTCTACCCTAATCACTTGTGTTATTCTGTATTACTTTGGCTCGGGATTAATTCGTGGGTTTGCGGTTACTTTGGGTATTGGTGTCATGGTGAGCTTGTTTAGCGCATTAACTATTACTCATATATTGCTTCGTTTAATCGCAAGCACTAGTTTGGCAAATAAATTTAGTTTGTGGGGAGCTAAAGCAAAATAACATTTCATAATGAATATTTTAGGTACTCGTAAAATTTGGTTCGTTGTCTCGTCAATTTTGCTAATAGTTGGGATAGTTTCTATTAGTGTTTTCGGATATAAGACGGGGATTGATTTTGCTGGTGGTACTATTTTAGAAATTCAGGCAGAAGAATCTAAAATACCCAATACAGACAGCAGACAATTAATTATTGATGCCTACAAAGATAAAATTGGTTTAGATGTTGCCGTACAGACCACTGAAGCGGGTCGTTATTTCGTGCGCAGTAATCAGATTTCTAACGATCAGAAAAACGAAGTAATAGAATATCTAAAGCAAAAGTTTAATTTAGTTGAAGAGCTGCGGTTTGAAAGTGTTGATCCTACAATTGGTACCGATGTGGTGCGTAAAGCAATCCTGGCGCTTATTGTGGCAGTGATAGGTATTCTTTTATACCTAGCCTATGCTTTTAGAAGAGTGCCCAAAGAGCTAGGTTCGTTTAGGTTTGGGACAGCAGCAATAATGGCAACACTACACGATGTTCTAATTTTGCTTGGACTTTATGCTATTGTTGGTAGGTTCTGGGGTGCAGAAATTGATGGAATGTTTATTACCGCTCTTTTAACAGTGGTTGGTTTTTCAACTCACGACACTATTGTAACTTTCGATCGAATTAGAGAAAACCTTCGTCGTCGTCCGGGTGATGACTTAGAAGTTGTGGTTAATGACAGCATTATTGAAACAATTATTCGCTCGATTAGTACTTCAGTAACGTTATTGTTTGTATTAATTGCAATGTTCTTTTTTGGGGGAGCGACTCTTAAGTTCTTTACACTAGCTCTAATCATTGGTGTTTTCTTCGGTGTCTACTCTTCTATTTTCATTGCTTCGCCTCTATTGCTTTGGGGCATTAAAAAGCGCTAAGCTAAGTTAATTATTTATGGTCGAAAAGAAAAAAATTCAAATTCCTAGAGGGTTGAAGGATGTTTTGCCAGAAGAACAGAAATATTGGTTTCATTTAGAAAATAACTTTTATGATGTGGCTGCCATGGCCGGTTTTGATAGAATTATTTTACCAACTTTTGAATTTACAGAATTATTCAAACGTAGCGTAGGTGAACTTACCGACATTGTCAGTAAAGAAATGTACAGCTTCAAAGACAGAAGTGGGCATAACGTTACTTTAAGGCCAGAAGGTACTGCAGGGGTTGCGCGGGCATATATTGAGCATGGAATGCATACTTTGCCACAACCAGTTAAGCTATACTACTTTGGGCCTATGTTTAGATACGATCGGCCACAAGCTGGGCGTTATAGGGAGTTTTACCAGTATGGATTAGAGATACTAGGGGAAGATGATCCGATTGCAGATGCAATTTTGATACAAACTGCGGTTCGTTTTTATCAAAAGCTAGGGTTAACGGATTTTGTGGTAAAAATTAACAGTTTAGGCAGCGATAAGTCAAAAAATAAAATGGTGGCGGTATTAGCTAAATTTTTGAACGAACATAAATCTGACTTATGTTCTGATTGTAAATTGCGTATGCGCAAGAATCCTCTTCGAGTAATGGATTGCAAAATAGCTGGTTGTAAAGCACTGCTGGATAGTGCTAGCAGCATTTTGATCGACAGCTTAGACGAGGAGTCTAAGAAAAGGTTTACAAAAGTGCTAGAGCATTTAGATGAGATGAAGGTTGAATATGAGCTTGACCCGACCTTGGTGCGGGGATTAGATTATTATACTCATACTTTATTTGAGGTTGTGCTAAAGGGATCAGATCTAGCTATTTGTGGTGGTGGTCGTTATGACAATCTTATTAAACAACTGGGTGGTCCTATCACCCCAGCTATTGGGTTTGCAGGCGGAGTAGAGCGCACCATAGAAGCTCTAAAAACTCAGGAAGCGATAGTCCCAGATCCAGTTAAGGCAGAATTGTTTATTGTGCAACTAGGGGAGAGAGCTAAGTCTAAAGCAGCAGATCTGTTTGAGAAGTTTGATACAGCTAATTTCCGAGTAGCTAGCTCTATGGGTAGGGGTAATATTCAGTCGCAACTAAGCGAAGCGAATAAGTTAAACTGCCCGCTAGTAATTATTATTGGGGATCAGGAAGTACATGACAAAAACGTTATTGTGCGAGATATGAAAGATCGTTCGCAAGAAACAGTTATAGATAGGGATGTAATTAAAATTGTTTCACGTAAGCTAGAAGAAAAGGGTATAAGGATAAGTTAGATATTATGACTAATGAGAAATGGGGTGAGATTTTGGACAAGGTGCTCGCTAGTTTTGAGGTAATTTCTCATAATAAAACCAAAGAAGATATTGCCGAGATTGAGGAAATTGTCTTTAATGGACCGCTAGGTAAGATGAAATTAGTGCATACTAGTCGTCCAGCTGTATTAGATAAAAAAGTAGTAGGTGCTTATCGGCGCGGGAAGAGCGCTGCGCAGTACGAATATGTTTATTCCGATACAGACACAGTCAGTTCACTTGCAGCGTTTCGTGAGGTGGACGGCGAGTGGCAAGAGATAGACGCCGAAAGCTTTAATTAGTTTGTAGTTATGTCAAAACCTAAAAAAGATAATTCGGTAGATTGCATCTTTTGTGCAATCGCGGAACATTTGGTGCCTGCCAGCATTCGATACGAAGACGATGAGATAATAGCGTTTGACGATATTAATCCGAGCACTCCTATCCATGTGCTAGTTATACCTAAGAAGCACTGGGCTAGTCTGGCGGAAGTTCCAGTGTCTGGTGAGAAACTGCTTGGCAAATTACTATATTGCTGCAAATTGTTAGCAGAGGAGTTGAACATTGCGGATAGTGGTTACCGGGTAACCATTAACACTGGTAAGTGGGGAGGTCAGATAGTACCACATTTGCACCTACACCTCCTGGGAGGGGCTCCTTTAACTGAAAGATTAAGCATGTACACGGAAGTCAAAACTAAGGCCGAAAAGAGCTAAAAGGTTTGACTAGAGCTATATAAAAGAGGTATCATTTGGCTATGTCTAGTTATGTCAAAAGAAAAGAGAAAGAGAGCTTCGAAGCACTGATGCGTCGATTCCGAAGAATGGTCATTATGAGCAAAACTATGACCGAAGCCAAGGAACGTCGTTTTCACGTTAAGCCAATTACTAAATCTAAGCGTAGAGCTGCGGCTGTGCGTAAAGTTAAGATTAAGGCCAAGCAGAAGAAAGAACTGTATTAAAGATGGCACTGAAAGATACTATTCAGGCAGATTTAACAGCGGCGTTAAAGAGTCGTGATGATTTAAAGCTACAAACTCTGCGTCTTCTCTCAAGTGCTATCCACAACGAAGAAATTGCTCAAGGAAAGGAATTATCTGAGAGCGATGTTTTTGTAATTGTTAAACGAGAGATGAAGCAACGCAAAGAAGCAATTGAAAGTTACCGGTCGGCGGGTAGAGACGAAACTGCAGACAAGGAAGAGGCTGAGATGAAGTTGTTAGAAGTATATCTTCCGGCTCAAATGTCTGAGGCAGAAGTCATTGCTTTAGTGGAAGAGGTGTTAGCTAGCAGTCCAGATGGTAATGCAGGACAGATTATTGGGGTGGTTATGAAAAAAGCTGGAGGTAATGCTGATGGCAATTTAGTTGCTAAAATTGTTAACCAGAAACTGTCGTAAATGTCACAAGTGTTTATAGCTTATGACGAGTATGCAATAGAAGGGGTGGATGATGAGTTCATCCATTTTGTATTTGATATGACTATATCAATGGCTGATAAATCGGCAGAGAGCGAGATGGGGCTGATTATTACTACTAATGACAGAATAAAAGATTTAAATTTCCGTTATCGAGGGAAAGATAAACCCACCAATGTGTTGTCGTTTGCAAGTAGTGAAATTGCCAAAGATTTTGTAAGCGCAGATATAGATGCCAATTATTTGGGAGATGTATACATATCTTCGGCGGAACTAATGAGAGAAGCTGGTGAATTAGGGATTGCACCAAAAGATAGGTTTGTGCAACTATTTGTCCATGGTGTTCTACATCTTTTTGGTTTTGATCACGAAAATGCAAAAGATGCAGAAGTGATGGAAAGTATGGAAGATAAGATTACAGCAGCGATACTTTAAGGGTTCGATTCCTTCTATCCCTGCCACCAAGTGCGCGAGCAAAGCAACCCAAGTGCCTTCTCGCTGAGGTCGGTTTTCATTCAGATGGCTTCAAATTAGGGATAGTAGCTCTCAGAGCATAAAACACTTGACTTGACGGTGATTTTATGGTAGAATGATAAGACAGTTATAAACAATATATTACATTAATGTCAGATCATTATATCAGTTCGTTAGGAGGAAACGAATCCGAGGAACCCTCGGCTGAAAATAATGCAGAAAAAACTGAGCAGAACGAAGCGATGATTCCACCTAGGTTGCAATGGATGAAAATTACTGCGCCAGTGTATGCGAGCGAGGTAAGTAAGGGTAGTTTTGCTGGTGAGCCAACTTCGATAGAAAAAGCCATCTCGGTTGTTGAACAAGAACCAGAAGAGGGATATTCTTCAGCAAAAATAGTCTCCAGTTTAAATCCAGAATCATACAACCAATCCATGAAGAATGAGTTGGTGGAATCCATCAGAGTAGATAAACCTGGTGTAGTTTGTATTAGCAACACATCAGAAAGCCATTGGTCGGCTCTTTCAATAGCAAAAGAAGTCAAAAAAATTTCACCCGAGACGGTGGTGATCCTGGGTGGTGCTCATGAAGATGGTACAAATTATGCAGCCATGGAAAGAAGTGGTAAATATGATGCTACCATTATCGACAAGGTAAAATCGCAGATGACTTTATTTGATGAGGAAGCGCGTAATGTAATTGATATTGTAGTGTCTGGTGATGGTCAATATGCTTTAAGAAGGATTGCCGAAATTTTTGAGGATCATCCTGACGTTCCTAAGGAGCAATTAATGAAAATTTTACTGGAACATAGAGATGAATTTAAAAATGTAGAAGGATCTGGTGATATCTTTGTGCTTGATTCTGCAACTGATAAAGTTGAGACAATCCCATTAAGTGGTAAGCCATTAGATTGGAACGAAACTCCTTTTATGAATCGAGATCAATTAATACAATGGCCAGGTGTATTTGACGATAAATTAGTTGCTCAAGTTATGACTCAATATAGTTGTAGTCATAGATGTAGTTTTTGTATGGAATCGATGACCTGTGATTTATACGGTACACCTAAACCACCTTCTTTGGATACGGTGATAAATGAGATACAGTCTGTTCAATCTGCTGGAGCTGAGGCAATTTTCTTTGACGACTCAACATTCACCCAAAATCCGAAGCGCACTGAACAGTTAATGGAAAAGATTATCAATCTAAATAAAACAGAGCAAAAGCTAGAGTGGGGTTGTCAGACAACTTTTGCTGATATACCAAACCGGGCTTTGTTGGAGAAAATGAGCGAGGCTGGTTGTTCGTATGTTTATTTTGGATTTGAGCAATTATTCCCTGAAGGAGAAAAGGTGAGTTCACGTGCCAAAGAAGTGAAACTAGGCAAAGTACGAGAAGTTCTAAGTTGGTGCCAAGAGCTTGAGATCCGCACTGGATTATCGTTGCAGTTTGGTTTAGAAGGGGCATCTGACTGGCAAGAAATTATTGACGCAGTTGCTAATCTTGATAGTGATAATCTAATTGCGCGCGAATCAGTCGCAATAAATATTCGTACGGTATACCCGGGGACCCTTGATTGGTTGGAATTGATGAAAGAAGGACGTCAGAATGAAATCCCAGATTATAGTCAACCTCCCACAGGAACTCTTCACCCAAGGCTCGAAACATCTGGACGAGGGGTGTTGTCTCCAGAAATAGTAAGTGAAATTTATGCATATGCTGTCGAAAAACTTGGTAATCGCGTGAGAGGTGTCGAACACTCTGCACAAGAGGTACGGGGACGAGTGGCTCATTACCAAGACGTGTTCTCGAAAGATTTCTACTTCAGTGATGAGAAACACGATCAATATTTGGAAGGAGCTGAGGGTTTGGATTTAAACCCAGCTTCAATTAGCAGTCCAAGAGAGATTTTAAAAATGGTTGCGGATGAGTATAAGTTGATATCCCAATTGGAGCCGGAAGCTAAAGAGAAACTATATAGTAAAGCCAGGTTTGAAGCGGGCTTAATGGTTGGAGTGGGTGCAGAATCAGTGCTTATGGGACGCAACACTACCGAAGTAACTAAACTAATAGCATGGTTATGTGGATTGTCTAAGGGTGATCGAGTGGTAATGACTAATGCTGAAAATGAGTCTATTCCTAGAGCCTTTGAGTTAAATATGGATCATGGTAATCCAGACGGACAAGACAAGTGGTCGGCATATCCAACTTTCTATAGTAAACGAGGTAAGCAATATGGTGAAGTAGTCAAAGATCTAACGGGTGTAATAGTTGAGACTGTTGCGGTAGTTGGCAAAGATGTACAGAAAGTGAAAGACGACTTAGTCAAAAGTATTACCCGGGATACCAAGTGTTTAGTAGTAAGTCATGTAGTGCGTGATACGGGTATGGTGTTACCAATCAGAGAGATTTGCGAGGCAATTCGTCAGCGAAAGAAAGAGATTAGCCCAGACGATGGTGATATTGTAATCATTGTGGATGGCGCACAAGCATTAGGTAATCTTCCGGAAGTAGATTTTCAAGAATTGGGATGTGATGCTTATGTCGCAGCTCCGCATAAGACAATGGACAGCACTCCAGTCGGATTAGGATTCATGAATTGGGATAATCCTACTTTTCAAGAGAATTTACCGAAGTTTAATAAATTGTATTGGCAAGATCAACAGGTTATCTTGCGAGGCATGTTTGACCCTGCATTGGGGATCGAATCTAATGTGAACGATGAGATTGATATGGGTGACATCAAAGGCTTTAAGTTAGCTGTAGATCATCTTAAAGAGCAAGGTTATTTCAATGGAGACTTCAGCTCAATTGCCGAGAAAAGACAGATGGCAAAGAATCATTTCGGAGAAATGGTACACAATATTGGCCAAGAGTTAGGAGTTGATATCCAAGAAACCTCTGGTGATTCTAGTTTTATATATTCATTTGCTGCACAAGGATTGGATGGTAGAAGATTAGCGCAGGCATTATCGGAGCGTGGAATTTTTGTTTCTTATATTGATCGGACTCCAGTGGCTGATAACGAACAAACTGGTGTTATTAGAGCATCATTTAATACAAATATTACGTCAATACAAATTGATAAACACAGCGAGGCAATAGCGGAAGCTTTCCGTGAAGTTGAAGAAGAAGCAGTAGCGAGCTTTGGCGGGTACCCATTTCTTTAGACACTTTGTCTTCATGTATGGGGTACGTATTTAGTTATTAAATTAGTATGCTTCTGAGCATAGATTACTGGTGCCATTTTTAATCTACTATGAATCCTTCTATGGTTGTAGTACTGCAT
>JAHITC010000001.1 GCA_018817805.1 Patescibacteria group bacterium | reverse complement strand
ATGCAGTACTACAACCATAGAAGGATTCATAGTAGATTAAAAATGGCACCAGTAATCTATGCTCAGAAGCATACTAATTTAATAACTAAATACGTACCCCATACATGAAGACAAAGTGTCTAAAGAAATGGGTACCCGCCACTGATTCGAAACCAACAAAGTAGACACCGTATATATTACCTCACCAAATTTTATCAGGTGAGGTTTTTATTTGTTAGAATTAGATTATGAAGCAGATATGGATATTAATTGTATTAATCATTATCTTGGTAGCTGTCTCAAGGTGCTCTTCTAATAGTGAGTTATCGCCTCAGAGGAAGGTAAGTGATTTTAGTATTCTGGCAGATATGAGTACAGTTAGCTCTGTCCCAGAATACAGAACACAGGTATTTGTGGATAGCAATAAGAGGGTTAGGATTATTAAACCACACCAGTATCCAACAAGCGGGAACATGGTAACTTGGGACACAAAGTCTGCTAGTTTGGATGAAACAGAACTGCAAGAATTTTATGATCTGCTAGGTCAGATAGATATCTTTGCCTTACCCGCAGCTTATACCTGTAAAGCAGTCTCTTTAGGAGAATGCTATGTTAACGAACCAGTATTACAATCAGCCGGCATTGCTTATTTAAAGTTTGAAATAAATGGGAGGCAAAAAGAAATTAGAATAAATACTTCCAATGAAACATCAGAAGTTTTAAGGGAGATTATGAGGAGAATGGTTGGTATTAGAGATAAATTTTCCCTATTACCATGGGTTGAAAAAACTTCCACATACAGTAATTTATTTAAGTAGATATATAACAAAGTAGCTCCCAGAGCAGATTATGGCTTGACAACCTGCTTGTTTTGTAGTAGGCTGTAATCCTTAAACAAACTTTGAAAACAAGGAGGGAGAGAGATATGAGACTCTTCCAAAATATCCCACCGATAAACTCTCGACTAGCAGTATTAACAGTCCTTTCAGCTATCTTGTTTATCTTCTCATTAACTACATTTTTCCTAATGGGTTGTGCAAACAGCCCCATCACCCCCAATACTACTCCCACCGCCCCCGAGGAAACAGCCATTGTTGGTGAGTATGATTTTACTCACCAAGATGGGAGCATAGAGGGTGGATCCCTGGTTTACCAGGGTAACAGGGTAGTGCTGGTTCCTGAAAGAGGAACATCAGCATTATCCAACTGGTGGTTTGAGGTTGATATCACATACCTCAACCCCCTTGGATGGTTGGGAGATATCCCCCTTTATAACAAAGGGGATTGGATGAGGTTTGTAGTCAATCTGGACTACAAGAGGGGTATACCATTAGATCGGTATCCTCTTATCTACTCCAGCCTGTTACTGTCCTTCAATGATGGGACAGTAGTAGAAAAGGACCCCCTATTAATCCCTCGCTTCGGAGAAGCAGAGGTAGAGGGAGAGTGGTGGATTCCTACGGGCTTGCCCCACGGAAACTACCACTTTGATATTGAAATGTGGTTAGCCCTTTTTAAGGGAAGACTACATCTCAAGCTGCTCGGAGGAGAACTCTCCGAGTGGCATGTCATCTAACAATGCGATATTTCAACCCTGGTCAATGCACCAGGGTTTTATAATACCTCAAACATATAGATATCTGTGTTGAAGTCAGGAGGATTGGAATTACGGTAATCAGTCCACACTATCCTATTACCATAAATAGCTGGATCTACCTGGTGTGAAGGGTTGCCAGAGATGCGGTAATTCTGACCAATAGGATCTGCTAGATTATGCATAAAGAGATCGATATTAAGACCAGCGTTAAAGCTAGTCTCCCAGACTATTCTATCGCCATGTATGGCTGGATCAAAGCTATGGTTTTGGTTACCAAAACTAAGCTGTTTCTTGCCTATACCAGGTTGCTTTAGGTCAAGCATATAGATATTGCTTTTTATGCCTTGGTAAGGGTGGCCCTCTGCCCAAACTATCTTGTAGTTATCAATAGCGGGGGTATTCTGGTAATTGCTGCTAGGCGAAGCAAGATGAGAGGTTCCATTACTAATAGAATAGACTGAGATATTATACCTATGATATTGAGGGTCAATTTCAGTTTGGAAAACAATATAGTCTTCATAAACATCTGGATAAATCTCCTGGATATTAGGGGTGTTGGTGACTTGGGTATTAACTCCCAAGGGATCCTTTAGGTCATGCATGAAGATATCTATATTCGGTGAAGCTAGTACATCGTAACTTTCCCACACAATAATATCCTTATAGATAACTGGGTTAACTTGGTCAGAAAGCTCAGTGGTAATTCGTGTGGGTGGGGTACCAAGTGGGTCAGTTATATCCAACATGTATATATCTGAGTTGTTTTGACCATTACGGTAGTCCTGCCACACCACAATATTGCCATAGATGGAGGGGTCGGATTGGCCCGATGGATGACTCGCTAATCTTCGTTCAGTACGTTCAGAAAGATTGCGCAGATAGATGTTATCTCTCAAGCTATTTCTGTTGTCTACCCACACTACAGTATTTTCATAGATATCTGGCCTGTATTGACCAGCCTTGTTATTTGTAACTATGCCAAACTTCCCAGAGATATTTTCTAATTCGTCCTCTAAGCTAGGATCTACAGGCCAAGGCCAAGCAGCTAACCCAGGATTAATTACATTATTAACATATGTGGCTATGACTATGAGTATAGCTATCGAAACAATGGCTATAATGGTAACTTTAGTTATTTCTTCCCCCATCATTTATTTAGATATAATTGATTGCATTATAACATAGTGATTTTTGTTTCTTCTCTGTTAAAACAAGCTTTATTGGAGGGCCTGCCAGATTAATAACTAAATAAAGTATAATAAGCAGGATATTATCTAATATGTTGACTATGCGTTATATGACTTGGTTAGTAATCATCGTGGTGGTAACACTTGGTTTGTGGTGGGCTAACTCTTCGATAAAAGACATAGACACAACTAACACAGAAGTGCCAGTGGTAGAAAATGCTACATTATCTGCAGTTGGGCAATACACAGGCACGGGTAGTGCTACCAGATCTTTCGATGGACAAACCTTTATACACACCGTAGAAGCTACTCTAAGTGATCCAGCTGAAGGTAAATTCTATGAAGGATGGCTGGTAGTTCCAAATTCGGAGGGTTTCTTCTCAACCGGCAAACTAACAAAAGATGGAGACAAATGGAAGCTAACATATGCTAGCGATTATGATGAATCCATTTATGCCTTAGTGGTTATTACAGAAGAAACTTTAGCTGATGGGTTAGATGGTAAGCCAGAAACACACGTTTTGGAGGGTAGTTTCTAGTCAATCAAAAGAATATTATTGTTAGAATGAGATTATGAAAAATATTGTTATAGGTATTGTAGTGGTGGGTTTAATTGCAGTTGGTTTAGCTTTGTCACCAACACCTATTCGTAATTCTAAAAACCATACAGCAGTTGCTAGTGTGACTCTTTATAAATCACCGACTTGCAGTTGTTGCGTGCAGTACACTAAATACCTAAGAGAACATAACTACGATGTTGATGTTGTTTTGACAGATGACATGGAAGCACTAAGAGCCAGGTATAATATTTCGGATGATATGAGCAGCTGCCATACTATGATAGTAGGTGATTATTTTGTAGAGGGGCATATTCCTCTAGAAGCAGTTGATAAGCTAATAGCAGAGGCGCCAGACGTAGATGGGATATCTTTGCCCGCTATGCCAGCTGGTTCTCCTGGCATGCCCGGGACTAAGTCTGAACCATTTGTTATTTATGAATTAACAAAGGGTATTGCTAAAGAGTTTATGTCGATTTAATAATTATTGATTGAATTATGAAACAAAAGTTGTATCAAATCTTGGGGATTGTTGTATTAGGTATTGTTTTATCTAGTGGTCTTTTACTCGCAGGAAGCAACAAGGTGCATATGTATGGCCCAGACATGAGCGTTGATGATATGAGGGGAGATATGGTCGCAACAAAAGACACCATTATTAATAAATTGATTGCACAAGGGGACTATGCTTGTTGTTTAGATGTGCCATGCACCTATTGTATAGAGAAGACACCGAAGCATGGTGAAGGGGCTACGTGTAATTGTTTAGCAGATATTATGACAGGAGTACATCCTTGCGGCGAATGTATTGGAGAAATTCTAGAAGGCCATGGCAACCCGTATCTTGCAAAATATTTTGCAAAGGCTTTAGCGGAAGAAGTGGGTCAAAAGTATTATCAGACACTGAAGTCGATTATTCAGGATAAATACGGCTTAGTGGTGGCAGGCCAAATTTAACGCTACTAGTGCAAACAAAACACTGTTCATTTACTATCTTTAAGAAACCGATTGACAGCAAAAAACAAACTCCTGATAATTGTAATTGATATTATTAATTGCTCCTTAGTTGGGGGCTGAAGGACAAAATGGCCAAGAAGAAAAAGGCAAAAGCAAAGAAGAAGTAACTTATATCTCAATAAATAAAAACAGAGTATCTTCGGGTGCTCTGTTTTTGTTATTAATAATTTGTTGAAGCTGTTGGACAATCGATAATATGTCTGATAACATCAGAGACGACAACGCGGGGTAGAGCAGTGGTAGCTCGCCAGGCTCATAACCTGGAGGTCGGTGGTTCGAATCCATCCCCCGCTACCAAAAAATTGCCAGGAAAGATTCCTTGCAGGTTTTTTGTGGTGGGCTCGGCAGGACTTGAACCTGCGACCAACCCCTTATGAGGGGGCTGCTCTAACCACTGAGCTACGAGCCCAAGTTATTTAAAGTATACTATCCAAAGATGTATTCTAGCCATTTTTGTGGGTTGGTTATCTTAGTTTTTGCCTGTGTTTCCGGCATGTCTTTAGCTTGACCAGAGCCTACATTATCTAATAGGGGGCTAGTAATGGCCAAAACCTTTTCTCCGGGCTTTTTATATCCTAGTTTTCGACGTGCTTCACGTTCTTTAAACGATTCTGTTCCTCTGTAAGCGATGAGATATTTTAGATCCTGCCCCTGTTCTTGTAATTGTACAATCTCTACTTTTAATTTAGCAATTTCACGGTTTACTTCGTAGTTTTGCCAGAGGGTTTCTCCTGTTGCAAAGACCATATAACTAAAAACCAGCGCCAACGAAATTAGAAATATCTGTGATCGGGTTTTCTTCTTTTTCTTAAGATTTTCTAAACCCTCAGAATTCATAGTAATTGTAGATTAATCTGTTACCACTGTGTTGTGGTGCCAGCGACAGGATTTGAACCTGTGACCAATGGCTTATGAGTCCACTGCTCTACCACTGAGCTACGCTGGCAATGTCCCTGATAATAGAATAACCTAAATTAGGTTATGAGAAAAACATGGATTTGTAGACAGGTATAATCGATATAATGAAAACATGGAGTTAGTCGAACATTTCAGACAAAAACTAGAGGCAAACAGGAGGCTTATTTTAGGAAAAACTTTAGTGGTAGGAGTTTCTGGTGGGGTGGATTCGGTCTCGCTGCTTAAGCTGTTAGTTTTGTTATCTGGGGAATATAAGCTGAAGCTAGTTGTGGCGCATTTTAATCATGGACTGCGGAAAGTGGCAGACATGGATGCTAAATTTGTGAAAGAATTAGCAGCAAGTTTTGGTTTAGAGTTCCTCACTATTAAAGCTGATATTAAGAAATTAGCCAAGAAGCAGAAATTAACTATTGAAGAAGCTGGGAGAGTGTGGCGATACATTTTTCTAAAACAGTTAGTGATAGTGGCGCACAAAGGAGATCTAGTCGTTACAGCTCATACGGCAGACGACCAAGTAGAAACAGTAATTATGAACTGGTTGCGAGGGGCTGGAGTTCGCGGATTGGCTGGTATGAAAGAACTAGAGAATAAAATTTGGCGACCATTGCTTGCGGTGTCCAAAGAAGAAATCAAGAAATTTGCTAAAGATCAGAAGTTGAAATATCGGGAAGATAGCAGCAATAAGCAAACAAAATATACTCGTAATCGAATTCGTCACCAACTAATCCCATATTTAAGTGAGTTCAACTCTAATATTAAAGTAGCGATGCTTAGAACAGCGGCTACTTTTACCGAGTTAGAAGATTTTTTAGACCAAGAAATAGCTATAACTATAAAGAAGGTGGTTATTTCTAAGAAAACTAATGTTTACGTTAATTTGCGGCTGGTTGAATTTAACAAACTAAGCGCCTATTTAAAAAATGAGATTTTGCTTTGGGCCATTGAGATAGTAAAAGGCAACAAGCAAGATTACAAGAAAGTTCACCTAGAGCAAATGTTGTTAGTAATTGATACGCCTAAGGGGATATCTGAAAAACAATTACCAGGTAAATTGTGGCTCCTCAAAAACCGTGGTAGAATTACTATTAGTCGCGTTCCACGCGCATAATTTATAGGTAGGAGATAATTATGAGATTTAGCCTAAATAAAATTATCGGCTACGGCTTAGTGATGATACTTGGGGCGGCGCTTTTGTATAGCATTATGGGGACGGATAGTAGCCAGATTAAAGAGATTCCTTTGAGCCAGGTTATCGAAGATGCTAACTCTGGCATAGTCGATAAAATTGTTATTAAGGGCGACGAACTGTCTATATTCAGCACTAGTGGGGTAGAGTATCGTTCGCGTAAGGAGCCCAGCACTTCTTTGTTGGAAGCAGGAATTGACCCTACACAAGTAATAGTAGAGGTAAAAGATATTTCAGGCGGTGCCATTTGGGCGACGGTTCTTTCTTCGTTAATCCCATTCTTATTAATGTTTGGATTTTTGTGGTTTATACTTCGGCAAGCTCAAGGTGCTAATAACCAGGCAATGTCTTTTGGTAGGAGTAAGGCAAGAATGACTCTGCAAAATAATAAAACGAAGACCACTTTTAAAGATGTAGCTGGGGCACATGAGGCTAAACAAGAACTAACGGAAGTAGTAGAGTTCTTAAAATATCCTAGCAAATTTTTAAGCATTGGCGCTAAAATTCCGAAAGGAGTTTTGCTGTTAGGTCCACCAGGAACTGGAAAAACATTACTCGCTAAAGCAGTAGCCGGTGAGGCAGGAGTGCCCTTCTTTAATATCTCTGGATCTGAGTTTGTGGAAATGTTTGTGGGGGTAGGTGCTTCTCGGGTGCGTGATCTATTTGCTAAAGCTAAGCGCAATGCCCCAGCTATTGTATTTATTGATGAAATTGATGCCGTCGGCCGACAAAGAGGAACAGGTCTAGGTGGATCTCATGATGAAAGAGAACAAACCCTTAACCAGATTTTGGTGGAGATGGATGGTTTTGAGACAGATACTAATGTAATTGTGGTAGCGGCTACCAATCGACCAGATGTATTAGATCCAGCACTACTTCGTCCAGGCAGGTTTGATCGTAGAGTGTTACTAGACAAGCCAGATGTGAAAGATAGGCAAGCAATCTTGGATATCCATATTAAAGGTAAACCTGTTGAGGGAGATATCAATTTAGGTAAATTAGCTGCTCAAACTCCAGGATTTACAGGTGCTGATTTACAAAATGTGCTTAACGAGGCAGCTATTCTAACTGCCAGACATAATAAAAAGCGTATTAGTCAAAAAGAGCTAAATGAAGCTTTAGAAAAGGTTTTGCTTGGCCCCGAAAGACACAACAAGGTGCTGAGTGAAGCTGAAAAGAAAATCACGGCGTATCACGAGGCAGGTCATGCCATTATTTCGCATGTGTTGCCTAATGGAGATCCGGTTCACAAAATTTCGATTGTGTCTCGTGGGGTGGCGTTAGGATACACATGGAATATGCCACAAAGCGACAAGTATCTATATTCGAAAGCTCAATTTAGCGACGAATTAGCAGTGATGTTAGGAGGCAGAGCAGCAGAAATGTTAATTTTCAAAGAAATAACTACAGGAGCATCTTCTGATTTGCAAAAAGCCACCGAACTTGGTCGAAAAATGATTACTCGATTTGGTATGAGTGATAAATTAGGCCCAGTTGTTTTTGGTGGACAAGATGAGTTAGTGTTTTTAGGTCGTGATATGCATGGACAAAGAAACTATAGTGAAAAAGTGGCTGCAGTTATAGATGAAGAATTAGCTAGCATAGTTAATGAAGCGGAAACTAAAGCGCTGGCGACTCTTAAGAAGTACCATAAAGAGCTGGAAGCGATTGCTATGCGTTTGATGAAAGATGAAGTGATTGAACGGGATGATTTCGAAGCTTTTTTCCCAGACATTCAATCTCAAAAAGAATAGTTAATGATTCACAGACTTATTAATCGAAAGTCGAGCATCTGGGAAGCCACAGTAGTTTTGGCAGTTGCTTCCTTAGTAAGTAGACTGTTTGGATTAGTTAGAGATAGAACTCTAGCTGCTCACTTTGGTGCGGGCGACACATTAGATGCATATTTTGCAGCATTTAAAGTGCCGGATCTAATCTTTAATTTATTAATTTTAGGTGCGTTATCTTCGGCATTTATTCCAGTATTTACCGATTATATTAAACGCAATGGCAAGGATGAAGCGTGGGGGATAGTTAATTCATTAGTGAATTTTGGCACCGTAGTTCTTGCTGGAGTTTTAATTATTGTTGGTTTGTTTGCCCCATATTTGGCTCAGTTTGTGGCGCCAGGTTTTGATGCTGAGGCTCAAACCATGGTGGCAAACTTAATGCGGGTAATGATGTTTTCACCATTCTTCTTTGGGCTTAGTAATTTAGCGGGGGGAATTTTAAATTCTTTCCGTAATTTTATCGCCTATGCCTTTGCTCCTGTTTTTTATAACTTAGGCATTATTAGTGGAGCAGTTTTTTTGGTACCAAGGTTTGGTTATATGGGGCTAGCTTATGGTGTAGTGCTAGGTTCTTTTTTGCATATGATCGTGCAATTACCAGGGGTATTTGCTTTGGGGTATCGTTATCGGATGCATATTAACTTTAAGCATCCTGCCATGAGGCGCATCGCTGTGTTGATGATCCCGCGAACTTTAGGGGTAGCGACGCAGCAAATTTCAATTTTGATTAACACTATTATTGCATCCACTTTGGCAGTGGGTAGTATCGCGGTTTTAAACTTAGCTGATAACCTCTACAGTTTACCAATCAGTATTTTTGGTATTTCGTTCGCGGTAGCGGTGTTTCCTACACTAGCCGAACGATATACTTTGCAACAGATAGATGAATTCAAGCAAGATTTTGTGCAAACTTTTCGACAAATTATGTACTTCATTTTACCAACTACCATACTCTATTGGATACTTCGGGCCCAAATTGTGAGATTGGTTTTAGGGTCTGGTCAATTTGACTGGGAAGACACCCGCTTTACAGTTTCGGTGTTAGCCTTTTTGACTATCGGTATGACGGCGCAAGCAATTATTCCATTACTAGCGCGGTCGTTCTATGCTTTGCAAGATACTAAAACTCCATTCTACACAGGTCTATTGGCAGTTGTTGCTAATGTAATGTTAGCTTTAGTTTTAATTAAATATCTAAAAGTTGTTGGATTAGCTGCTGCTATTTCTATCGCTAGCACGTTAAATGCTGGTATTTTATTCGCACTACTTAGTCATAGGCTTAAAGGGCTTAATATGAGAACTCTTGCTGGCATGCTGACTAAAGTTGTTATAAGTGCGTTGGTTATGGGGTTAGTGGCATACGGCATACTGAATGCTATGAGCTGGATCATTGATACGCATACTTTCGTAGGTCTACTAGCGCAGACTGTCACGGCAGTGATAACGGCTGGTCTTACTTATTTAGCAATGACAAAAAAATTTGCCCTACCAGAGGTGGAGATGGTTATGCGTCCAGCTAGATTATTGCTAAGAAGAAATAAATAAAAAAACGACCAATGGTCGGTGTAAATAATAAGGTTGCCTGTAGGCCTCCTTCCCTAGCTACTCGCTAGGAGTCCTAAGGATGAGACCCACAGGACATCTGCATTATACACGATTTGAGGACATAGTCAATAATGCTTGCTTTGGGAGCGGTTTTGTTGTAGGATGCACAGGCATTGAATGAGTTCTTTTACAGGGAGGTGATGTGTGTGAAGCCAACTTTGTATGCCTTAAAGTGCCAAAAATGTGGAGGCAATCTTAAAAAGATTAATAGCGATGAAAGCTACCACGTTTATGTGTGCATTAAGAATGCTTGTAAAAGCATTTATACGAGGGTTTACATTGATAATCGATTAGTGGAAATTGGTAGTCACATAAGTTCGAAGCGGTCGGAAGTCCCTCAGCATTGTCCGTCTTGCAAGCAACCAGCAGGCGCAAGCTTTGCACCGGTGGGTTTTAAAGAAGTTGAATGTGGTGCTTGCAAAACGAAATTAGTGCACAATGATGCCACAGGAAAGTGGGAAGTGGTTGAGAGCATGGGTGGTGCGTAGAATAATAAGCAGCAGCAATGATATTATGGTGCTGCTTTTTTTATTTAGTACAATGAATTTATGCTACAAGACAAAATAAGAAATTTCTGTATTATTGCTCATATCGACCATGGTAAGTCGACATTAGCAGATAGGTTGTTAGAAATTACGGGCACAATCGAAAAACGTAAGATGCGGAACCAGCTTTTGGATACGATGGATTTAGAGCGTGAACGAGGCATTACAATTAAGCTTCAACCTGTTCGGATGGTTTATAAAGGGCATCTGTTTAACCTAATAGATACTCCAGGTCATGTGGATTTCAGTTATGAGGTTTCTCGGTCTCTGGCAGCGGTTGAGGGAGCTGTTTTGTTAGTGGACGCTAGTCAGGGAGTTGAGGCGCAAACCTTAGCTCATTTGCATTTAGCCGAGGAACAAAACCTAACTATTATTCCGGTGGTTAATAAGGTAGATTTGCCAGGTGCCAACGTTGAAGGAACAAAAAGAGAACTAGCGCATTTGCTTAATATTGATGAATCGGAAATTTTAGAAGTATCTGGTAAATCAGGCATTAATGTCGAGTTATTGCTAGACACTATAATCTCTAAAGTGCCAGCGCCTAAGGGTGCATTAGAAAAAGATTTGCGGGCATTAATCTTCGACTCTGTTTTTGATAAATACAAAGGTGTAATTGCTTATGTTCGGATAGTAGATGGAAGTGTTAAAGCAGAGGAAATGATTCGAATGATAGCAACCAAAGCTGAAGCCGAGGTGCTAGAGGTGGGTACTTTTGCGCCAGGGCTTGTAAAAGCCAAAGAACTTTCTGCTGGAGAAATTGGATATATCGCTACAGGTTTAAGGGATGTTAGTCATGTGCGCGTAGGCGACACTATTACTCTAAGTAAAAATAGTTTAACTAAAGTATTACCGGGATATAAAAAGGTGCAGCCGTTTGTTTATGCCGGCATTTTTACAATAGATAATAACGACTACCCCAAACTAAGAGAGGCGTTGCAAAGGTTAAGTTCAAATGATTCGGCCCTAATCTACGAACCAGAGAATTCGCCGGCGTTAGGGTTTGGTTTTAGATGTGGATTTCTGGGTTTACTCCATTTAGAGATTGTAAAAGAAAGATTGGAAAGAGAATTTGATTTAGATTTAATCGCGACAGCTCCTACGGTTAGTTATGAAGTTACTGAGGCGAGTGGGAAGAAAACATTAATTAACAATCCAACCGATTTACCAGAAGTGACTAAATTAAGAACTATCGCGGAGCCTTGGGTAAAATTAGAAGTTATTAGTCCCACTAGCTACCTAGGTGGGATTATAGATTTATTACAGAAGCGCAGAGGTATTCAAAAGAATATTGAACACTTAGATAAAGAAAGAGTGCTTTTAATTTATGAAGTACCACTAAGTTCTATAGTGGTAGATTTTTATGATCAGCTGAAAAGTGTGTCTTCTGGTTATGCTTCAATGAACTACGAGTTTTTGGGACATCGAGAAGGTAATTTGGTTAGAGTGGATATTTTAGTTGATGGCAAATCGGTAGATGCTTTAAGCATGATCGCTGATAGGTCAGCAGCGGTTAAGTTGGGCAAATTAGTAATTGAGAAACTTCGAGAAGTTGTTCCTCGTCAAAATTTTAAAATTGTGTTGCAGGCAGCAATTGGTGGAAAGATTATTGCCAGGGAAGAGATTTCACCTTATCGCAAAGATGTATTAGCCAAACTGTATGGTGGGGACAGAACTAGAAAAGACAAGTTATTAGCCAAGCAGAAGAAGGGTAAGAAACGGATGAAAATGGTAGGACAAGTAGAAATTCCTCAAGAAGCTTTCCTTAAACTGCTTGGATAGCAGGCAGTAGTTGGTAGATGGTAAAAATTGGCTTATAATGAAAAGCTAATTTTTATGTATCTTGAAATCTGTCGGGAGGTGATATAAATGCGACCAACCATAAGTCTAGTTATCCCTGCTTTTAATGAAGCAGGTACAGTCGGCGGAGTTGTAAGAGCTGCAATTAGCTCCAAGCTGTTTCTAGAAGTAATTGTCGTTGACGATGGGAGTGAAGATTATACCGTCAACTTGGCTCAAAAAGCCGGAGCGGACGTGATTATGCTTCCGCAAAATTATGGTAAGGGTTTTGCCACTAGAGAGGGTTGTTTAAAAGCTCAGGGAGATTTAATTATGTGTTGGGTGCCGGCTTTAATGAAACTACCGCAGGAAGCTTTCGTGAGCTCTTAGGTGCACTAACGAATGGCTGTGCTTTGGTGGTGGGTTATTTGCCAGAGATTAGTCAAAGGGCGTTTAGACGATGGAGCGGGCAAAAGGTTCTTCACAAAGAACTAATGATTAGTTTTTTAGAAGAGAACCCTGATATTAAAGGTTTTTTAATCGATGGATGCCTAGCTAAGTGGGCGATGGATAGAAAGCTAAAGATAGCTTATGTTGAACTTACGGGTATTCGGCACGTGAGGAAATTTGCCAAGCAGGGGATATGGGTTGGTTTATGGCAATATTTACGTATGTGGCGCGACATCTTCTGGGGAAAATAAGCAAGCCAGGATATAAAAATTCCTGGCTTTTTAGCACTCGCTTGACATGAGTGCTAATTTTTATATACTAGTATTTATGGATAGTAACACCAGAAAGCAAGATGTTTTAAGATTGGTTGTAGAAACTTTTGTGCATACCAATCAGCCTGTGGGCTCTCTTCAGGTAGCAGAGCAACTTCCATATGAGGTTAGTTCGGCTACTGTACGTAATGATATGGCAGAGATGACAGCGTTAGACCTTTTAAAACAGCCACATACTTCGGCTGGTAGGGTGCCTACCGAGCTAGGTTATAGGCATTATGTAAAAATGCTAGCTAATGCCCAAGGGGCGTTGCCAGAGAGCCAGAGAGATAATGTAACACGCCAATTCAAGGGATTGTCCGACTTTGATTCGCGGTATAAGTTGGCAGTTAAAATGTTAGCCGATTTTTCTGGGAGCGTAGGATGCTTAATAGACACCGATAACAGAGTGTACATTTCTGGAGTTGGCAATATCGTGCAATTGCCAGAATTCGCTGACGAGAATTTCCGGATTAAATTTAGTGAAGTATTAGATCAACCAGAAAACTTTATTAAAAGCTTGTCTGGGGTAACTGGTTCCGGGATTAATGTTTTGATCGGCCCAGATGCTAAAATTAACAATGCTACAGTAGTAATTTCTAGTTTTGGACCAACAGGTGGCAGAAAAGTAATTAGCATTATTGGTCCAATGCGAATGCAGTATAATAAGGCATTGCCACTTATTGAACATATGAAAAAAATATTAGAAGAATTGTAATTTATGAAAAAAGAAGAAGAACAACAGCCAGTAGATGGGAAGCAGGAAATAGCCGATTGGGAGAATGTAGCCAAAAGGGCTCTAGCCGATTTGGATAACTACAAAAAGCAACAGGACAAGATGAAGGGAGAGATGACCCAATTTATGAACATAGTTTTGTTGCATAAGTTCCTATCTGTGAGCGACGATTTAACTAGGATGTTGGACAGCGTTAAGAGCAAGAAATTAGATCCTAAAACTATTCCGCAGGAAGTGATGCAATGTCAGATGGATGTGATGAAGGGTGTAGAGATGACATTAACAAAGATCAATACAATATTTGAGGGTGAAGGATTAAAGAAAGTTGACGTTAAGCCGGGAGATAAGTTTGACCCAAGTGCGATGGAAGCTATTTCTTACGAAGAGCATGCAGAGATTAAAGAAGACCGTGTAATTAAACAATTTGAAGCTGGACTGAAGTATAAAGATAAGATAATTAAACCTGTGAAAGTACGGGTAAGTAAAGGAGAAAAAAATGAATAAAATAATTGGTATCGATTTGGGGACAACAAATAGCGCAGTAGCTGTGATGCAGGGTGGTAAGGTAGAAGTTATTGCTTCTGCTGAAGGCAATAGAACTATACCCTCGATTGTGGCTGTGACTAAAAATGGGGAAAGATTGGTTGGGCAACTAGCTAAACGGCAGGCCGTAACTAATCCGGACAATACGATATTTTCTGTTAAAAGATATATTGGTCGCAAGTTTGACGACAGCGAAACTCAAAAAGATGTTAAGTCTGCGCCGTATGCAATTAAAAAATCTAACGGCGGAATAGCAGTTGAAATGGGTGGCAAAGATTATACACCTCAAGAAATCTCTGCCTTTATTTTGCAAAAGATTAAAGCGGATGCTGAAGCTTATTTGGGTGAAAAAGTTACCGAAGCTGTAATTACAGTCCCAGCATATTTTGATGACTCTCAAAGACAAGCTACTAAAGATGCGGGGAAAATTGCAGGGTTAGATGTTAAAAGAATTATTAACGAACCTACGGCCGCTACTTTGGCGTACGGACTGGATAAGAACAAAAAGAAGAATGAAAAAGTAGTGGTTTATGATTTGGGTGGTGGCACTTTTGATGTGTCTATCTTAGAAATTGGAGACAGTGATGGCGAGGCTATTTTCGAGGTTAAAGCAACTAATGGCGATACTCACTTGGGTGGTGATGATTTTGATCAAGAGATTATGCAATGGATTATTGCTGAATTCAAAAAAGACCAAGGTGTCGATTTAGTCGAAGACAAATTAGCTATTCAGCGATTAAAGGAAGCTGCTGAAAAAGCCAAGCAAGAACTCTCTAGCTCTACTGAAACTGAAATTAACATTCCTTTTGTAACAGCCGATGAATCTGGTCCAAAGCATTTAATTATGAAGTTAACTCGTGCCAAGCTAGATCAGCTAGTTGGCGATTTGGTCAGTAAAACCGTGCCGCCTATGGAAAAAGCACTAAAGGATGCAGGCATCGACAAAAAAGATATTGATGAAATTCTATTAGTTGGTGGCATGACACGTATGCCATCAGTGCGAGAAACTGTGAAGAATTTCTTTGGCAAAGAGCCAAACCATAGCGTTAACCCAGATGAAGCAGTAGCTATTGGAGCAGCTATTCAAGGTGGAGTGTTGCAGGGTGATGTTAAAGATGTACTTCTATTAGATGTAACTCCATTGTCTTTGGGCATCGAAACTTTAGGTGGCGTAGCAACTAAACTAATCGAACGGAACACCACTATTCCTACATCTAAATCACAGATCTTTTCTACAGCAGCAGATAATCAAACTTCTGTAGAAATTCATATTGTACAAGGGGAACGAGAAATGTCTGGTGACAACAAAACTTTAGGCAGGTTTGTATTAGATGGAATTCCACCAGCACCTAGAGGGGTGCCACAAGTAGAAGTATCGTTCGATATTGATGCTAACGGTATTGTAAACGTTTCAGCTAAAGACAAAGCCACCGGTAAAGAACAAAAAATTACCATTACAGCATCTTCAGGGCTTTCTAAGGATGAGGTAGCTAAAATGGCTGGCGAAGCTGAGAAGCATGCCGAAGAAGATAAGGCAAAAAAGGAGAAAGTAGAAGCCAGGAATGTAGCAGATAGTTTAATTTACACTAGCGAAAAAGCTATTCGTGATGCTGGTGATAAATTAGACGAGAAAGTAAAAGAAGAAGTTGAAGAAAAGATTAAAAAAACTAGAGATTTACTTGATACAGATAATGCTGAAGAATTAAAACAATCAACTCAAGAATTATCCGATGCACTTTCAAAAATTGGATCGAGTATGTATAGTTCGCCAGATGGTTCTTCTGCCGATGGTGATCAACCAAATAAAAAAGAAGATGAAGGTAGCACCAAGGAGGGTGAGTTTAGCGAAGGCGACAAGTAGTTTAGTACCCGTGGGCTAACCGATTGTGATATATTAAAGACAAGTTGATGGGGGATGCTAATGATAAATAAAAAGGTCTTTTTGGCAGGTGGTTTAGTAGTTGCTTTGGTGATGGTTTTAATAACCGTAGGTTGTACTAAAAGGGCTCTTAATACCGACAACACAGACAATAGCATTGTCAACGAGGTTAACAACACTATTGATAATGGAATTGCTAACGAAGTGCCAGATAATTCGCCAGGGAGCGGAATTGCTGACCCAGATTTAGCAGCTACATCAGCCACTGAAGAATTGGCCATAGCCACTTCTTTAATTACGGCTATTCAAAAAGATGTAGTGTTGGCAGCCATTTCAACAAAATATGTTAATTCGCTATCGGACAGTACAGGGATAAGTACAAACTATTATTTCTTTATATCTCCTGCCAAACTGGACTATTACTTTTTGGTAAATATGCCCAGAAACGACCTGGAAGCACCCAAGAGATTCATAATGTTGCAGCAAGATTTTGACGATTGGGGATTTAGTTTGCT
>JAHITC010000017.1 GCA_018817805.1 Patescibacteria group bacterium | reverse complement strand
GTCATAACTAGCATTTCTGACATAGTTTGCATAAGTAGTGTCTGCTGGTATGGGATCAAGCAATGTGACATTAGCCGTGGCTGTCCCACTGTTAACTAGGTTAACTGTATATGTGAGTAGTGCACCCGGCTGGGCGGTGTCTGCATTAGAAATTTTGGTTGATACAGTTAAGTCCGGTACTTGTTTTTTAGCAGTGGTAAATGTCCACGGGTTAACAGCAGTAGTAATTTCTAGCAAAGTTGCTCCTCTATCTGTTCTGGCAATGGCAGGGTCGATCGTTGCAATATATTTAGTTAAATAATCTAAAGTCTGCCCGGTAGCTAAACTAAAGGTTACGGTTCTGTTTAAGTTAGTCCACACAGCAGTCCATGCGTTTGTGCCAGGCAAAACTTTAAAAGCATTTTCTACCGATGCCTTGTCCATTGGTTGGCTAAAGATTATCCGCACCGTAGTACCAATTGGAATATTCTCAGCGTTGTGGATAGGGGATGTGGAAGTAATGTCAGCTTCTGGTGAACTAACAGTTGTAACTGCAAATTTTGAAATGGTAGGGTTCTTGCCATCATCAAACTTAGCTTCGTTAATAATCTGGGTATCGTTAGGCAAGGGTTTATCGACCAATACTCTAAACCTAATAGTGCGGCTGCGGGTTGGTTGCAACACTCCGGACCACACTATCTTATTATTCAAAGCATCGTAAGTAGCGCCACTAATGTAGTTGTTGTAAGTCGTGTTTAAAGGAATAGCATCGCTGAAAGTTACATTAGCGTTAATGTCTCCAGTATTAATTAAAGTAATTGTGTAGATAATACTATCTCCAGCACTGCAAACATCTTTGTTAGCAATCTTGGTAGAAGTAGTTAAATCTGGGAACTGTTCTATTGCAGTTTTAAAGCCCCATGGGTTAACCACTAGCCCGACAGGATTTAATGGTTCGCCGTATTGGCTTTTGGCAATAGCTGGGTCAACGAATGCAGTGTAGTTTGTGTTGTAGTCCAGTGTCTGTCCACTGGCTAAACTAAATGTAACGGTACGATTACTGCTTGTCCAAACAGCATTCCAGATTAGGTCTGGCCCACCTCCACTAGTTTTTCGGATGCTAAAGGCTGATTCAACTGAAGCAGTGTCCATGTAATAATCGAAGACTACGCGTACAGTAGTGTTGTTAGCTACACTAACTTGGCCATCGACAGGTAAGGTCGAACGAATAATTGGAGCCCGGGCACTTATCCTAGTAGTGGCATCATATTTGATGGTCCGTGTCCAAAATGGTTTGGGCAAGACTTCAGTATTATTCCAATTATCTGTCGCTACCGAGTAAAAGTAATATCTACTGTTAACTCCAGTAAAATTCCATACCCAATATTCTGTGCCAGCAATAGTGGTTTTACTACCAAATCCATAATTTTGGTAAGTGCCATTAGCAGTTTGACTCCAATACAATTCGGTAGATTTAAGACCATACGATGGTAAACCAAGGTCGCTAGCTTCGGCCACAACAGTAAACGTGGAAGTTAATATTGTGGCTGGCATGGGAGTTACTAAATTTCCACTACTATCCAAAACCCCTATTACTCTGGAAATTGGCGAAGAAATATCTGCAGGTTCAACAACAGGACCGCCACCGCTGCTGGTGATTTGGAATAGAGCACTACTGCCACTGGTAATAATATTATCTGCCGCATTATATGATTCAACTTTGATTTGAAATGTCACACTGTTGTAATTATTCATGTCAGTGAAGATTGGCGACCAAGTGTATGTTTGTGGCGTACCGCTTGCCGCTAAACCGCTAGTAACTGCTCGCCAAGTACTACCGCTATCATCCGATATTTTAATATCAAAATGATCAACGGTAGTATCTCCGCTGTAAGCAAAAATAATACTACCACTTGCCCCTCTGACCCATTGGTCTCCGGTAGTAGGGGATGAAATGGTTACAGTATTAGAAGCATCAGTAATAGTGAAGGCAGCGCTAGTACCGGTAGCAATCAAACTACTTCCAGAATCGTAAGATTTTATTTGTATTTGAAACTGTTGCAGACCAATGTTATCCATATCTAGTGGAATGTCCCAACTATATGTTTGAGGCATAGCTCCAGGAGAAACACTGCCATTGTCTAATGTCCAACTAGAACCATTATCGTCGGAATAATAAACTGCTAGATGATCAATAGATGTAGTACCACCAGCTCTGAAAATAACATTTTGTGAAGTACCTTCCTGCCAGCTGGTTGCAGCTACTGGTGTGTCAAAGTAAACGCCGTTGTTTTCTAAAACAATTGGGAAAGCGTCTCCTGGAGGAGTAAAAACTAATGTAGTCGGGCCCGCAGATCCTGGTCCAAACTGATAGCCATCGTGAGTAACAGTTCCGTTAGACCATGTCCCCGTGGTTGAACCATTACCAATAGTCCATGGGGTTATTGTTGCTCCCGAGGAATTAAGATTAATTTCAGTATTGTAATTAACAATTGTATTATCATATTGGTCCTTTGCTGTGACTGTTAAAGCAAAGTTTGTCCAGAGAGACATAGTGCTATGATAATCGATGCTTACTGAAGCTAAAGCACCATAATCAATAGCAAAAAGAACACTCTCATCTTCAGTAATGTATCCAGTAGAGGTATAGTATGCTTCTACTTTAACCATGAAAACCTTAGTACCTGCACCACTAACAACTGGTATTTCCCAGGGATATGATTGAGAAGGTCCAGGCACAAAAGGAACATTATCATCGATCAATGTGTAGTCACTGCCGCTATTTACAGAATAATAAAGCTTGTAATAATCTGGATCGGCATCTGGAATGTCTCTGTTCATGGTCCAAACAATATTTTCTGTATCACCGATATCCCAATCTGTTGCTCCAGTCGGTGTGGTCACGGTGACAGTTACAGCAGCTTCTACTTTGTTCATCCCAAAATTGAACAAACCTCCAGGTAACACCACCTGAACAATTAGGGTGATGGTAGTTATCCAAGAGAGGATTTTATTTGTTGTTTTTGAGCGATTTATTCGCATTTTTTGTCTTTGTTTTTACTTTTTCATGAATTATATCATTATACTCCAAATTACACTTTTTGTCAATATTATTGATACCCCTATCATTACTCTTAATGTAATGCAATGGGATTAATAGACATATTTGCTCTCCTGGAGCCACAAATTTGACATTTATACTATTTTGGTATACTCTAAGCAGTCATGAACTTTGACAAATAATTAAACAAGCAAAGTCGAAACCATTTCCTGTTAATAGAAATTACTTAATATTAACTTGGATAATGGCCTTTCTCCGTGCACGGAGAAAGAAATGCCAGAGGCATGCTCTGGCACGGAGGTTAGCGCAATGCTATCCAACATTTCTTTCAAGTGCGCTGGGGCATGCCTTTTGGCTGCCTTAGTGCTAATCCTAACAACATTTGGTTGTTCTGGGAGTGGAACACCAATTACACCAGATGTTCAGGAGATTAAAATTATATCTCCTGTTAATAACTCTGAGTGGGGTAACCCACAAGGAGTTTGGCAGGTAGTTTTTACTCCAATCTCATTCGGAGTAATCAACGATAGCAATGTTGACTATGTAGTCAACATTGATAATCATGGCATTGAAGTAGTTAAACCCCCGTACGGGAATAACTACAAGATGTTGTCGGTCGTAGTCCCTAAATTAGAAGTTGGCGATCATCAGCTTCAACTTATTGCAACTTTGTTTGGTCGGCAAATTGCAAAAGGAACAGTTATAGTCACGATCCCATCAGATCGTGAATTAAAGATCGAGATCATCGAACCCAATTCGACAACGAGTTGGGATATCGGTGACACCGTTGAAATTTCATGGACATCAGATGGTGCTTCCACCACTGATAATTATGATGTTTTATTGATCCATAATGAAGTGGAAGTACATAAGTTAGGTCATTCCGAAGGGACAACCTTGCTAAAGTGTGAAGTCCCAATTGTAGAAACTCCTGCTAGCAGCAATTTTCAAATTAAAGTTGTTGTTAATGACGGGATGGCAGAGACAGAAAGCGAAGAATTCATAATTGATTATGGGCCGTTAAGCTCACTTGATGTCGATTATCCTAGTGCTGTGCCTGTCGACACAGATTTTGGTATAACAGTCACGGCAAAGGACCAATATGATAATACGATTGTTAATTACAATACCACAATCGAAATAAGTATTGCAGGAGCAACAATAACCCCATGGACTATTGGTAATGGTTCAACCACGGGGACATGGTCTAACGGAACTGTTACTCACGATGGTTATAAGCTTTCTTCACCAGGAAGCATAGCAACTTTGATACTTATACCCCCTGGACAAGCCATTCCTGTGATGCTGGTCCAACCATAGCCAGGGGTTAGTTAATTTGTTAAAACATCAGAGCGGAAATAAATTTCCGCTCTTTTTTTACTCGGTATAAATCTTAGGACTAATTCTCTTAATATTTTGAAATATCTTTCGGTAATACTGTCTTTCTTCTGTATTCCAATCTTTAGATCTAACTAAACTAAACCAATAATCTGCTGGGTGATACATGCCCCCAGCTTTTCTTGGTATTAGATTCATAAATGCTAAGACAGCAGTTGGGGGATAGCCATACAGTAGGCCAGCTTCGAAACTACTCATAGTTTTACTATTCTGCTTAACAAATTGATGTATAACTTGGTTGGCGGATACTTGTATCCACTTAATCTGTCCTTTTTTAGAATGTACCCTGGAATTAATAAAATATGGTAGATTGAGCTTAACAAGTAGTTCTTTGATTTTTTGTAGTTCACGAAGCTTAATTTCGCCAGTAAACTGATGACGGGTTAGAAGCATTAATAATTCTAGTTTTTCTCCTGGAGTTAGAAAGTACGCATTTTCTAAAAGCTTTAGTTTTATTAATTTTAGGTAATTCTAAACCTGCTTTCATTGGCGAATTTAAAGAAAGTAATTTATCTCTGGTAATAATCTTTGTTGGCAACATAGTCGAAACCTCCATTTCATTATAAACTTTTAGGAGGTGATAAAAATGTCACCACCAGATGAATGCCATAGGTGTGACGACATATCCTATGATGATTGTTGCGACTGCGAACGTCCCACTTGCGAACGCCATGGGCGCGAGTATCTTAACCAGTTCATCTGTTTCGACTGCATAGAGAACCGCGGTGAGCAACTGGGAGAAGACGAAGACGATAGCTGACAGCCCCCAATCCATGCACATGCAAAACTGCTCACAATCTTGAGCAGTTTTTCTTTGTAAGTTATATTATACTAAATACATGCGAGAGCGTGAGGAAATTATTGACTCTCTTATCAACGACCCTAAGATCAGCCGTTCTTTGCTGTGGATTTTTGCTAAATTACACCTGCATTGCGAGCTCATCTCAAAAGAAGTACGTCATATCGCTATGCTCACTCTCCCCTGGACTAGCAAGCAACATCAAAAATGGTACCCTCTCATTAAAGAATTGGTTGTAAGCTGGGGATTGCATATTAAACCTCATCCTCGTACGAATGGTCCGTTTGATTATTACATTTACTCTGCCGGGCATATTAAAGAAGTTAATCAAATCATTACTCTTCTCCGCCAAATCCAGCTAATACCAAAAATGGACCGTAAACGTGCCTATCCGCTTCATCGGCAGATTGGCCGTCTTCTGGGATATAGCGAAAAAGTTGTCAATCAGCAATATAAATAAACATCTGTGTAAAAGTGCACAATAGCAAAACAAGCAGGACAGGAGATAGACCTTTCGACCTGATAACCCTTTCTTTTTTATAAGTGGTCAAAACCATGAAAATGCGTGTTTTAAAGCATATTTTCACGTTTATGTTGTCTATTCTTCTTTCCTTATAATCTGTAGGCTAGCCTTGATTGATGGATTTTTAGTATTTAGAAATTTAACTCTTTTAGGATACTCCCTTAAAAGAGGGGTTATAAATTCATCTGCCCATGATGGTGTTAGTACCGCCACTTTATTAAAATTAATTTCTATCATTTCTTTATCTTTCATTTTTTTTAATTTAGGTTGAAACGCTAGCCAAGCTTCTTTGCCAGCTGGCCTAGAAGTTAACACTTTGCCAAATTTGTTTAAATCGATTTGCATATAGTTGTTTCCTAATATTTAATAATTGCTAAGCACCCTCTCACAGTCGGAGAAATTTCTCGTATATGTAATTTTTCATCCCCTTGCTTTAAGTGTAATTCGGCTGATCCGGATAGAAACCAAAGCTTAATCGGATTATTAGTAACTATCTTTCTAACAAATTTTAATCCATTTCCTCTAGCTTCTGGAGCTCTGCCAGAAATAGTTTCTGTAAAAGCTACTTTTAGCGCTTGGGCATCCTTTTTAAGCATAGGTCTAACTTGTTTTAATGTGGTTAGAATGCCACGACCTCTATCTGCTAGAATTAACTGATTCAATTTTGAGTTATATCCAAAGAATATTCCCGGAATATCTGGCCAATTGCCCAGATTGTGATCGAAAGAATTATTGCCAATTTCTCCAGCCATAGCAATTATGACAGAAATTAAGTCATCATGAGCTTGAGAAGAAGCAGCTTTTGATAATTCATTTTGTAATCTCTCCAATCTGACAGAAAAAACATCTCGAGTTTGGCAGTAAAATGTTTCTGATAATTCTACTGCTGTTTTGTTTTGAACCCATTGTTTAGCCAGGGTAGATATATCTTGTTTCTGTAATAGATAGTTATCTATATCCACCCGATGATAGTAGCGGTTGCCATGAGGGGATTTGCGAAAAGATTTTAAAGTTCCTAAAGCATCCCAACGTCTTAAGGTAGATAAAGATAATCCAGTTAGTTCAACTGTCTCGCTGATAGTTAGTAATCCAGGATGGCTCTGTTTCTTTATATTCATAAATCTACTCATATTATACTAAATCTACTCAAAAATGTCAATTTCTTAGTTAGGGGGGCTTTATATCGGGCTAGACAGGATAAAATGAAATTGATAGAATAAATTATTCGGCTCTGGTAGCTGAAATTACCTTGATAACTATTCTCAGAATAAAGGAGATGATGAAGAATGCCACAAATCATTTGGCGGATCATCGCTGTAACAATACTCATCTTAATGCTGTTCTTAGGCGGATGTGTCAGAAAGAAAATGCTTGTAGCAGGTCCCAGTTGTCCTAACGAACCAGGTATCGCTTATATCAGATTTGGAGATGGACCGTGGCAAAAAGCTCAGAATCTACCTTGGATCAGACTTAATGCATTCAGCATAGATCCTGAATTTCCCATAAGTTCTGGGATAAACGAGGGTGATCTCTTGCATGGTGGAACACTGCCAAGCCCCACTTCTATTGAAATTGCCATATACTTTAACCCCAGTGAATGGAAGATTTCTAAGTATCTGAAATCAGATTTTGCTAAAGGAATGGAGTTGTATGGTTTAAAAGTTGGAGGCACCAAGTTTCTAAATAGCAAGGCTTGGTTTCGAGATAACCAATGTTTTGCCACCGTGCATGATAAATGTACTAAAGAGTACATCTGGCTTAGAATTGACCAAATACCCTGCAACAGCAAATACCAAGTGCTGTATGCACCGGGGATTGGGGCGGCTGACTTCTTAGTGTTTAAGTAATAATGCATTCAATTGCTCTAGTTGTAATATTTTTTACCCTATAGAAAAGGATGGTAATTAAATATGCCCAGTTGGTTTTGGACAGTAAGCTTTCTAAGTTGTGGCCTCATGGCTGTTATTGTTTCGGAGAATCCAGACCTATCAATTTTTAATGTTGATAAATATTTGTTTATCATCGCAGGGATACTTAGCACCACGGGATTCCTATATGGAGGAGAATGGTCCCTGATCATTTATCTCAAATACAACTTTATTCTTACTGTTGTCTATCTTGTACGGGAGGGGACATTTAGTTGGAAGTCGTCAATTATGTCTCTAGCATTCTTGTTGCTTGCTCCTGCCCTGACAATGCTATTTCTCCTCGACAACTACATGCTGGCAATAATATTGCCAGATAAAACCAAAACTCCTATCTAAGGAGTTTTTTTATATCACAAAATTGAAAACTGGCCACAGTTAGTGGCCAGTTAATTACAAACTAATCTGTAATTAAGTAGTTCCAAGCAAAACCTCCCAATCGACATAAGTAGATAAATGTTTTTATTCAATCGTAGCCAGCGATTGATTCATGATCGGCTCGGCTAGTTCGATTAATTGACCAAGCTGATCTACAAGAGGATGGCGGAATTGTTTGCGAAGAGTTTGTAGCAGGGTTGTGTAATACCAAGCATATTCCTGAGATGAAGCATTGAAAGCATCCCATAGCTTATCGCCTTGTGTCTTATGGGACATAATCAGCGAGCTAAGATTGTGGATTTTGTCAGCTGTGCAAATTAGCATGTGGTCGAATTCATTAACAGCTATCTTGTCGATATATGCTTTTTTGCGTTGGCGCCATGATGCTTGGTTATCACAGTCGGCTTCAAGCACAGAAACTCCATTTACCAGCCAAGCTACTTTTGGGCCAAAGTCAGTCTTTAGCTGGTTTGAAGTATATGCTGTGTCTTCGAGTATGTCATGCAACAAGGCAGCGGAGATAACATCCGGATCGCGTTTATGCATGGCTACGATCAGGGCTACAGTAATGGGATGAATAATGGCTGGAATAGGTTCACTTTTGCGCATCAATCCGTTGTGATACTGACTAGCGATTGTAAGTGCGCGAAGAATCTGGCCATTGGAAGTGTTTAGGATATCCATTACCACCACTCCATCCAAACAATTTCTCCAATTTTCTCAACAGGGTCATGCTGTACTCGGTGAGCTTGGCTAGGCTCTACTCCTAAGTACAGCGGTACAACAGTAACTAGAAACATAACAGTACTCTCCTTGCTATAGATTTAATCTGTCCACGGGTCCATCCGCAAGGCATATTTATTAAATATGAATTTACAACAAAACTACGCTTGCTAAATAAAGCGCTTCTTTCTGATCAGAGATCCAGATAAAATTGTAAATTCGATAGTTGCTTGATAACCGAACACAGGTTAGCGTAGCTACCCCCGGTTAGTTTTCAATGAGCATTATCTTTTGGAGATATTATATCACCGATCAATTTAAGCGCAAGTTAAGCTTCGGTAGCTCCATTCGCTAACGCTTCAGTGTGTGGTCATTCATTATCTGCCTAATATTTTAAAGAGGGTTTATCCTGGATAAACTGTGGTGGAGCTGGGGGGAATCGCACCCCCGTCCAATAAACAATTTCCAAACATCTCTACGTGCATAGTTTGTTTGAAATAATCTTCCACTACCAACAAACAAACAAAGAAATAGTGGATTAAGCCATATAATCTTAGCTTTTACCAATGGCAAGTAAAAGAGCATCTCGGAAAATATAACACCGTTTTAAAGATATCCGAGTTTATCTTTAAGCGATGGCACTGGCAATTAGGCTAGTGCTGGCGCGAACCGAAGTCCGCTAAATGCTGATTTGGCATTTGTAATTTTGTCCGTTTTAACGTTTTCGGGCGAAACGACACGCAATCCAAGGAAATTAAGGTTCATTGTCGAAGCTGATCAGCCCCTTTTGTCACGCATGTATTCTATATGATTATATTTTACTTAGCAATGAGTAATTATTGACTCTAGGATTGTAATATATTATATTAATACTGCTTTGTCGATGCAGGCCTAGGAGTTACTTGCAATGTTCCTCTTGGGCGCATCCCGTGCTTAGTGTGGTCTTCTTTCTAAGAAGGCCACTTTTTTACATCCATACAGGAAACCCCGCACAAGGTGTGCGTCATATGGAATGTTTGTAGCCACTGAAGTGCGGGGATGAATGAGCGTAGCACGAAGACGTGCTACGCTGTTAGCATGCGATGCGGAGCCAAGGAAACCCCGTACGAGCGAAGTGCTGTGCGGAGAGGACGTCATTATTTAATATGTATGGACATAAAAACCCCCGCTATATGCGGGGGTGAGTTTTTGATGTGACTTCTATTAGTCTAGGGGATTTTTAATTCATCCCCGACTTTAAGATTATCTGGGTTTTTTAACCCATTAATCTCGATAATCGATTTGGGAGGAACATTATATTGCCTCCCCAGCGAATACACAGTATCACCCATCACTACTTTGTGGGTTACTGCTTTACTGCTCTCCATCCCTGGAGGCAGTTTAAAAACGTTTTTACGTTTTTCCTCCAGCGTCCGCTCATCCTTGAATACCTCCCTTTGTTTGGAGGCAGCCTTCTTCTTCTCAGGAGAGGGAGGGGCAGCTGCTGGTGTAGTTGGGGTGACAACAGTTCCGCTGGTGTTCTGCGGAGTTGTTGCGGGGGCTTGGTTTGATGAATAGGAGGTTTGCTGGGCAACTGGTTCTGCAGAGGCAACAGTAGTATAGGATTGATTCACCCCCAATAACCGATTGACTACCGCATCGAAGGCCGGCAATCTAATCGACCCGACGGCGAAAAAAAGCACCACGCCTAGAATCGGAAGCATCACTGCCGACGCCTTCAAGACGCTTCTCTGCTGTTGCTTGTCATTAACAAGCAACAGAGTCATTATAGCCGTCGTCATCCAGATTGCACCGTAAAAGATCACCGTTTTTACGGTATTAACCCAGAGCCATACAAGCAGCTCTGAGATCGTCATTTGCGCTAACGTGTCCATAGCGGACACCTCCTTATCCTTAGATCAGAATTTTCAACAAAATTTATGTCAATGTAAGTACTAGAATAGTACTCCTATTCTGGGTTGATGTCAAGCATTTTATGCTCTGGGAGAGCAATACTCAAGAATACCCCGCATAGGGTGGGGGTGTGGAGGTTAAATTAGAGGTAATACCACTATCTCTGTTGCATCTTGCGCCTGATGTCTCTTTCCACCTCTTTGGCCTTGATTTTAGCGCGTTTATCGTGTTCTTTGAGCCCACGGCCTAGGCCAAGCTCAATTTTAACGTAATTGTCTTTAAGATAGACAGATAAGGGGAATAAAGTTAGACCTTGTTCCTGAAGCTTACCAATAAGTTTTTTTAGCTCTGGTTTCTTCAATAGAAGCTTGCGAGAACGAAGCGGGTCGGCCGACTGCTTCTGGCCAGGTTGATAAGGAGTAATATGGGCGCCAACTAGCCAAAGTTCTGCCCTAATAAGCTTAGCGTAGCTTTCCTTGATGCTAATGTGTCCAGCTTTAACAGATTTTACTTCGCTACCAGTTAAAACAACGCCGGCCTCAATTTTGTCGGTGATGTCGTAACTACTGGAAGCAAATTTATTACTAGCGAGTATCTTCATACTATTTATATTATACGGGTCGTTAACACTCCTCAACGTAGCGAGGAGAAAGAACAACAATAAAGGGCGGGTGTTTTTAGAGGGGGAGTTGGAAAACTTGCGTGCCAGCTAAAATCCAAATGTAACCAGCTGATTCATCTACAAACATACTGCTGGGGTTACTGATGCCAGAAAAGACGTACTGTTTCATATAGTTACCATTTGTATCAAACATAACCACTCTCGATTTTTCACCGTCTAAAACATATAACCCTGAAGTAGCAATGGTAGCAAAGATATCTTTAATCGCCCCTAGTGTTGCACCCGTATGTTCTGGTATATTCCGCAGGGCAAAATCAGTAGCTACTCCGCCATCGTATTTGGTAACAGTATTATTATTTAAAATGTATACGCTGCCATCAATCGCAAACTTACTAGCACCTTTAAGATTAATGTTGCTATTATCTTCGAAGTAAGGAGCAATTTTAGTATAACCTTCAGTCAACTTCTTATATTTCCAGACCTGGTTATTATCGTCGTCTAGGAAATACAATTTATCTGTATAAGAGATAATACCATTAGCGTTATTCCAATTTCCACTGTCGAGTGCTACTCCCTGCAATTTGTTCTCGGTTAAGTTAAGCGCATAAACACTAGCTGGTGAAGCATAAAAAACTAGATTATTGCTATCGATAATTGTGCCAAGCTTAATCTTGTTTTCTTTACTAACTAAAGAGTTAACAATGCCAGCTTCTCTGCGACTATCATTGTATTTAAATATTTTATTAAATTCGGTATCGAAAGTATAGATATCGCTACCGCTAGCTATTAAGGAAGCCAGCGAAAGTTTGCTTTGGGTGTTGTTCTGGGTATCTATCTGTCCTGCGAGTGAAGCAAAATCTGTTAGGGGACGCAGGTTATCAAGATGTTTTACTTTGCCTACTTCATCGAGTTGAGATTCTATAACCGCGAGCAGGGTTAATGCCTGGGTTTTAGTCGAAGCATTTTTAACGGCTGCTTCTGCTAAGGTATATGCTTCGAATAATAATGAGCTAGCTTTAGCACTATCTTCGTAAATAATCGCGGCTTTTGCGGCATCATTTTTTTGAATAGCAGATTCCAGGGAAGCTACAGCTGTTTTTTTACTAACCCGCACATTATTGCCTTTAGCTAGGGAAACCGTCGCGACGACTACCACTACTGCCAGAATACCCACCGCAGATAATAAAATCTTGTTGCCATTAGGTCTAGATTTAATGGTATTTACCCAACCACTTACAATGCTGACGATTAGGTCTACTAGTGCGAGTATTACGAGCCCAGCATATTTAGCGTAGCGCCAGAGTACATTACCGGTTTTCTTAAGCATTGGGTTGTTAGCAGCCGATTTAACTTGACCCATAAACCCACTAAATTTATCCATGCCTTGATTGCCTCTTGCAAAATTGAGACCAAACTTGGCTTTAGGTCTTGTCTCGGCAGCGTAGTCTTCTTCTATTTCTAGTTCTTGCATCATATCGCTACCTGTTTTAGCTGTCTTCTCGACTACTTCCTCTTGCTCATCTGCTTTTTCTTCTCGGACCGAGAAGCCACCCATTATGGGCAAAGCTTTGCGCAATGCACCATTCGCCAAAGGAGTTTCGCTATCTTTCTTGCCGATCCAGTTATCTTCTGGGGCATCTTCTTCATCGTAATCGATTAACTCTGGCATAGAGAATTCTGCAATAATTGCATTGGTCTTAGTAATATCTTTTTCTTCTTTTAATTGGTCTGCCACCTTATGGGCAGCTGTTGCAGGGGAATGGCCTTCTACAACTCGTTTAAGTTTCTCGATAGAAAAGTAATAGAAAAGTTCGGCGCTGCTAAAAACTAATTTATCCCCAACGTTTAGTTCCCCTTCTATAATGCTAGTTAAGGTTTCTTCTGGTCTGTGGGTTTCTCCAGGTACGTACATTCCTTCGGTTAAATTCATCATTTTGCCACCACGCCACAGATGAATTTCGCTAGTACCTCTTTGAACAGCTAATAGTTTGTTATTAAAAATAGTGCCAATCGATATGTTCGTTTTCCCGAGCCAGCTTTTCTCACCTTCTTTGGCAATGGCTGCAAATTCTTCATTAGCTGCTTTAAGTGCATTCTCAAAGCTTTTCTCGGGGCTATCTGATAGATCTCGATAGTATTCCTCTTTAACAATATCAATCAGATTGTAAGCAATGTCTGGGGCCAGAGGTGATGGGCTACTTATATCAATGACAAAATAGAGCGTG
>JAHITC010000016.1 GCA_018817805.1 Patescibacteria group bacterium | reverse complement strand
TTGAAGTTTGCGAAGAGCATCCATTAGAGGCTATTAAAACTAATGTGCTTGGCACCGAGAATGTAGCCAGGGCAGCACATTATTTGAAAATTACCAAAGCAGTTACTATCGGTAGCGACAAAGGAGTCGATCCAGTAAACGCTTATGGTATGACTAAAGCTTTGCAAGAAAAACTCTTCATTACTCATGGTTTTAACTGTGTTCGTTATGGCAATGTGTTTGGTAGTAGAGGTAGTGTAATACCACTTTTCCATCAGCAAATGGAAAAAGGTGAGCCACTTACCATCACAGATCCAAACATGACTCGTTTTATTTTAACTATTAACGACGCAGTTGAGCTAATCTTACTTGCTCTTAATAGTCCAATGCGCGGCGATGTGTTCATCAAGCGGTCACCGTCGGCTAGATTATCTGATATCGCTCATGCTTTTTCAGATAACATTAGAATAATCGGTAAAATGCGCGGAGAAAAATTGCACGAGGCATTAATTTCTGCCGAAGAGTTTACTCGTTTAACTGAAGCAGAGAATGGACATGTAATCATTGGTAAAGAACTCGTACATTCGGAATATAGCTTGCCTTACACTTCTGACAAAGAACGACTTCTTACCGTTCCAGAACTTAAGCAGCTTATTAGTCAGGTGCTAGCTGATCCTTCTTTTAAGGGTCCAGAAACTTTAAGTATGACCAGTGAGGATAAACCAATCTTAGTGCAAAAATGATAGCAACTAGACCTAAAGTGGCAATTTTGGGGGCTACCGGAATGATTGGTAGCTCTTTTTATAATTCTTTTAAAGATAAATACGATTTATTGCTATTTGCTCGTAGCAGTGAAAAACTAGCTTTACTTAATCGAAGATATGGGGGAGTGAGCCGGCACAAAGCTCATCAACTAGACTTGAAATATGCCTATCAAGAATATCTGCAAGACGCGAGTGGAAAACTGGTAAGCCCCTCATTAGAAAAACTATTAGAGGCACTAAGCTCTGCCGACTGGATTATTAATGCCCTAGGCATCATCAAGCCTTATTGCGACGAAGATACATCTTTGGCATATTTTGTGAATAGCACTTTCCCACAAATTTTAGGAGAAGTGTTGGGCAAAAAGGTTATTCACATTACCACCGACTGTGTTTTTAACGGTAGTTTAGGTGCACCATACGATGAAAATTCACCTAAACTTCCACCAGATATTTATGGATTAACCAAAATGTTAGGGGATACCACCAAAGCTATTACACTTAGAACTTCTACCGTTGGTCCAGAATTGATAGGGAATAGAGGATTGCTGGCATGGCTCATGAGTCAAAGTGGTAAAGAAGTGAATGGTTATACTAATCATTTATGGAACGGGATTACTTCCCAAGAATTAGGAAACGTTTGCCAAAAGATTATTAACCGTGAAGTTCTGATTACTTCAGGGGTTTATCATATTTTTTCGAATGATATTACTAAATACGAACTATTAGTTAAGTTTAACCAACGATTTAACCTTGGTTGCAAAATTAACCCAGCTGAAGCGCCAACAGCGATCGATCGACGTTTACGTACAGCTAGAGAATTAAACCAGCAACTTCAAATCCCGTCTCTCGACGAACAAATTTCCAACCTTCAGCTCTAAACAGTAAAGCAATATTTTTTGATGTAGTATGACCATTTGATACAATAAGCTCATCATCTTCTATCTCATTCCTTAATTCCTCTCGCTATGCTAAAAGATTGGCAAAAGAAAATTCTATTTACTACTTGGATTACTTATGCCGGTTTTTATTTAACCAGAGTTAACATCTCAGTTGCTATCCCCGGAATGATTCAAGAATTTGGAATAACTAAAACTGAAATGGGCATAGTCCTAAGTGCTTTATTTTTTGCCTATGCAGCAGGTCAATTCATTAATGGTCAGTTAGGAGATAAATTTGGAGCTAAAAAATTAGTAGCAATTGGATTATTAGGCACCGCTATCATTAATGTAATCTTTGGCTTCACGGGCAATTTCTTGGCCGGGATGATATTACTATGGACGCTAAATGGCTTGTTCCAAGCTATGGGTTGGGCCCCAACTGTTAAGTTAGTGGCCAATTGGTTCCCAGTGGATGAACGTGGGCGGGCAGCTGGCATTTTGGGGTCGTCTTATCAGATTGGCAATGTGTTAAGCGTGGCCTTAGCAGGAGTAGTAGTGGGGGTCCTAGGATGGCGATGGGCTTTTTGGGCACCTGTTGCCATCACAATATTCTTGTTTATATATTGGTTATTGAGAATAAAGGAAAAAGCAGAAGATGTAGGATTAGAGCCAGTTGAAGTTGCAACTAAAGCTACCGGTTTTCGATCAACCATTCGGTCTGTGTTAACTAATCGATATATTTGGTTGGTAGCCCTCGGTTTGTTTGGTTTAAATATAGTTAGATACGGATTTTTGGATTGGGCCCCAACCTATTTCTTTGAAGTACAAAATGCTCACATTACTACAGCTGCCTATAAATCAATCATTTTCCCATTAGCGGGGTCGCTAGGCGCGCTAAGCGCCGGATGGTTATCGGATAGGTTTTTTCAAAGCCGTCGAGCACCTATATCTGTAATACTCCTAGTTATATTAATAGCTGGGATTTTAATCTTTCCTCAATGGCCAGATCATCTTTGGTGGGCTGGTCTGATTAACTTGGCAGTTATCGGTTTTGCTACTTATGGTCCACATGTCTTGATGGTAGCTGCTTTGCCGATGGATCTGGGAACAAAAGAAATGGCTGCTTCAGCCACCGGATTCATTGATGGCTGGGGATATATCGGAGCGGCTCTCACTGGGGTAGGGACTGGGTATTTGCTAGATAATTATGGCTGGAACTATGCCTTTTATTTTTGGGTAATCGGGGCGATAATTGCTGCCTTATTAATAGCTAGTATGTGGAATTACAAGGCGTCCCCTCGGTTAGCACCAGCCGTGTCCATAGAGGGCGATCCAGACATCTAATAACCATTGGGTTGAATATCCTATCAGTCAGCTATATAATTAGCCCGCAGGGTAGCCAATTTTTATTAAATATACAATATAACAAAGATTTCCTTAATCTTATGTCTCCCAAAAAGATTGTTTACGCTTATGTGGTAGGAGATATAGTCCACATCGGACATATCAGGCACTTACAAAACGCCAAGCAACAGGGCGATTATTTGATTGTGGGAGTACTAACTGACAAAGCAACTATGGAAAAAAAATCAGTTCCGGTTGTTTCTTTTGCTGAAAGATTAGAGGTTATTAGGTTTTTAAAAATGGTAGACGAAGCTATCCCCCAGACGACTTATTCACCTCTAGGTAATGTTCAACGTATTAGACCAGATATATTAATGGAAAGTGATAGTCACCCAGAACAACCTGCTAATGAATTCGTCTATAGTTATGGTGGAAAAGTAATAATAACTCCTTATTATCGCCCTCAGAGCTCGACTAAGATCAAAACCAAAATTCTTAAGACCTGGCAGTCGCCGGTGTTAACTTCTACACAATCGGTTTCCGTGACTGATAAATGAGTTAAAGAAATTGTTTGTTAGAATAGCAATCGTCAAGGTCAGCAGAATACAGCTATCCAACTTTTAATATTTACCTTCTCTTTTGCTGTATGCTCCCATGAAACAAGACAAAACCTGTAATCTATCTTGTTGGTGTTTTTTATATAATTTTTAATAAATATCAGCGTAGTAGTAATTGGCTATCAGAGCCGATTACTGCATGGACGACTAGACCATAAGGTGGTAAGATACATCCGTAAAGAAAAAAGGGTGATTATGGCAAAAAAGGTTTATGTGGGCATGGCGGCTGATCTGTTACACGAAGGACACATGAATATTATTAGTGAAGCTCGCAAATTAGGTGACGTTGTCATTGGTCTTTTGACAGATAAAGCCATTGCTAGCTACAAAAGGTTACCCCTCCTTACTTATGAGCAACGTAAAAAAGTTATCGAAAATGTCGTGGGAGTTACTGATGTAATTCCACAAGATACTTTAGATTATGTGCCTAACCTATTAGCTGTTAGGCCAGATTATGTAGTGCATGGTGATGACTGGAAAACAGGAGTACAAAGCAAGGTTCGCCAAAGGGTTGTTGAAGCATTGGCCAGATGGGGGGGCGAGTTAGTCGAGCCAAAATATACTGAAGGAATATCTTCGACTAAGTTAATCAACACAATTAGATCGCGAGGCACTACTCCGGATGTTCGTCGAGGGTTGTTGAAAAGGCTTATACAATCTAAGCCAATTATTCGTATACTCGAGACTCATAATGGCCTAACTGGGTTAATTATCGAAAAAACCAAAATTACCAGTGATGACGGGTACGTAAGAGATTTTGATGGGATGTGGTTAAGCAGTTTAACTCATTCGGCGTCGAAAGGTAAACCAGATATCCAATATGTAGATATTACATCCATTGCTCAAACTGTTGGTGAAATTTTTGAAGTTTGCGCTAAGCCAATGATTGTCGATTTGGACAATGGTGGGCTCATAGAGCATTTTGTTTTTGCTATTAGAAACCTAGAGAGGTTAGGAGTTTCGGCAGTAATTGTAGAAGATAAAATTGGACCAAAGCGCAATTCTTTGTTTGGCACTGATGTAGAACAAACTCAAGATACAATTGAAAATTTTTGTGACAAAATTAGAGCTGGAAAATCTGCGCAAGTTTCGAATGATTTTATGATTATGGCACGAATAGAAAGCTTGGTTTTAGGCGTTGGGTTAGAGGATGCTTTAATGAGGGCCAGAGCATATATTATTGCTGGCGCTGATGGAATTATGATTCACAGTAAAGCAAAAGATCCTCAAGAAATTATAAATTTTTGCCAAAGCTACGCCAAGTTTGAAAAAAAAGCTCCTTTGGTAGTAGTGCCTTCTTCATATAGTCAAATTACCGAAGAGGAATTAGCGGCCGCAGGAGTAAATGTAGTTATTTATGCTAATCAATTACTGCGTAGCGCATATCCAGCGATGGCAAATACAGCTAAATCGATTTTAGAACATCACCGTGCTTATGAAGCGGATCAACATTGTATGCCAATTAAAGAAATTATTACTCTTATCCCGGAGCCAAACTTTATTAATGGGGCATCGGTCCCAGTAGCTCCTAATATACCTAATACTGTCATTCCTCAATATGTCGATAAATAGCCAAGCGTTCCATCAACTTCTGTCGAAACAGGGGGTGGATTTCTTTGTGGGGGTGCCAGACTCCACTCTTAAGGATTTTTGTGGCTATATTACCGATCATTTACCTCCCAACCAACATATTATTGTAGCGAATGAAGGTGGAGCTATTGCGTTAGCTTCTGGTTATCATTTAGCTACTCAAAAGATTCCAGTAGTTTATATGCAAAATTCTGGGCTTGGGAATGCAGTTAATCCACTTATTTCTCTGGCTGACCCATTGGTTTACAGTATTCCAATGATATTGCTTATAGGTTGGCGAGGTGAGCCGGGCGTAAAAGATGAGCCACAACACGTCAAGCAAGGACTAATTACCCTGCCTATGCTTGATGCTTTACAAATTCCTTATGCTGTTTTAGACAACAATATGTCTAATATCGAGAATTCAATTCAACAGGCGATAATCTATACTCGTGATAAAAATGCCCCGTATGCATTAGTAGTTAGAAAAAATTTATTTGAAAAATATGTTTCTACAAAAATACCCACTGTCCAATTATTATTACAAAGAGAGCAAGCTATTGGCATAATAGGGGATACACTCAACCCTATGGATATAGTTGTGTCCACTACTGGGGTAACTTCCAGAGAATTGTTTGAATATAGAGAAGCCAGAAATCAAGGACATGAGCAAGATTTCTTAACAGTTGGTTCTATGGGACATGCTTCGCAAATTGCCCTGGGCATTGCTTTAAATAAATCCACCAGGCAAGTATATTGCTTAGACGGTGACGGTGCAGCAATTATGCATTTGGGTTCAATGGCAATTATTGGTGCGCAGAAACCAATCAATTTTAAACACATCCTGTTTAATAATGGGGTTCATGAGTCGGTTGGTAATCAGCCAACTGTTGGTATGCAAATAGATTTTCAAGGCATTGCTCGTAGCTGTGGTTATAAAACAGTTTTAATGGCCGACAATGAAGTTTCTTTGAGAGCACAAATAATTTCCCTTCAAGAAGCAACTGGACCAGCCTTTTTAGAAATTAGAGTGGCACCTGGGCATCGGAGCGATTTGGGCAGACCGACTACTAGTCCGCAAGAGAACAAACAATTTTTATCTAATTTTTTAATCCAATAAAGTGCTATGGAAAATGTTGTAGTTTCCGATATAAAAACTATTGAACCGCAAATTAAGGCAAACTATTATTTGCCCACCAAAATTTATTTCGGCCGTGGTCTTTTCGCGCAGTTGTCAAATTTATTAGTCGGAAAATTTCATAAAGTACTAATAGTTGCCGGGGAACATATTAAAGCTAGCCCAGAGTGGCAACAAATCATTTTTCAACTTTCTTCACGTTTAACCGTGGAAATTTATCCAATGAAGGTTGACCAATCGGTGCCCCATCAAATTAATCAGTTGCTTGGTGTAATTAGGCCTGGAAATTTTGACCTAATTGTGGGGGTGGGAGGTGGCACAATTTTAGACACAGTTAAGTCTGCCGCTTATTTAGCTAATGCCAATGGAACAGTCGAAGATTATTTAACTGGCAAGCCTGCAGAAAAACCAGGCGTTGCTTGGGCAGGCGTGCCAACTACAGCTGGAACTGGTAGCGAAGTAACACCTTGGGCCACAATTTGGGGAGCTGATAATAAAAAACACTCTCTGCATCATTCAACCATGTTTGCGAAGTTCGCTGTAGTTGATCCTGCGCTCACTGACAACTTACCAGTAAGAGAAACTGCTCTCACGGGCACAGATGCTTTGGCTCAAGCCATTGAGGCATATTGGAGCAACAAACACAATTATCATTCAGACCAATACGCGCTTCAAGCAATTAAAGTATTGGTTGCCAACTTACCTCTAGCAATTGATAACCCTAGTGCTGAGGCGCGGGATCAAACGATGTGGGGAGCATTATTAGCCGGTATGGCTTTTTCTAATACCCAAACTACTATCTGTCATGCGCTTTCGTATCCATTAACTATTGGTTGGAATGTGTCACATGGTCAAGCAGTGGCAGTAACCTTACCTTTGATAATGAGTAAAATTTTGCCCGCAATAGAACCATTCAGAAAAGATCAATTACTGGTAGCTTTAGGTGCCAACGACACAACTACAGCGGTCAATAAAATTGATGATCTTATTAAACAAATTGGGTTATTTAACACTTTAGATAAATTGGGTATAACTTCTGTGGATATTACAGGCATTGCTGAGGAAGCATTGTTATCCAATAGGTTGTCCAATTCACCAGTAATTCCTTCGTTAGAGGAATTGATATCTTGGCTAAACACCCTAATGAACGCAAATGGCTCTGCTCCTGTTGTGAATCGGGATATAGCATCAAGAGATTTACAGTGGAAAAAAGGTTTGACCATAGTAAAGAAAATTTTAGACGATGCTAACATAACTCATTGGTTAGATACGGGCACTCTTCTTGGTGCTGTGCGAGAAGGAAAATTCATAGGTTGGGATAACGATATCGATATTTCGGCAATGGTTACTGATGCCCCCAAAGTGCTGGCACTAACTCACAAATTTGGAGAATTGGGATACCGGGTTGATGTAACAGATTCATCCATTTATCTTAGTGGTAAAAACAAACCCACAATTGGAATTGGGTTCTATTCTGTACGGAATGATAAAATTTGGATCCTATTCTTGAATAAACCAACTAAGTTTGATTATATTTTAAAACATGTCAGAAGGGTAGCTAATAAAATTACTTACCAGCCGTGGCACCAGAATCTCCCTCGATTAGAACAAATTTTTTACACTAGTTGTCCATCTTTTCTCCGCATTGCCATCCGTAAGTTTGGTTTTTGGCTGTGTGATGTATCAGGAGAGCGCAATTTTGCTTTAGTTCTACCTAAAAAATTTGTATTTCACCTGTCTACTATTAACTTTTATGATCTCGAATTTAAAACACCATCCCCTCCAGATGCTTATTTAGCTTGGATGTATGGCGACGATTGGCGAACTCCAAAATTAGACTGGCGGTGGGAGGATACCAAGTCGCTTAATTACGAGTTTGTTCCTTTTACAAAGAGGAATGATTACAATTTATTAACGGCTGAAAAAGGTAACCTAGAGCATCGTATTGTTGAACAATTTGATATCGCCGGTAATCAGTGGCTCGAGAGTGAAGTTGATGAAAACAATTTCGAGTGGCGAGCATTGATAAATGAAATTAAAACTTCTAATCCATCCACTACTAAAATTCTAGAGGTTGGTTCTGGCAAAGGAAAATTTATTGGTAAATTAAATCGACTAGGTTTTGAGACGATAGGAGTTGAACCATCTGGTAATTTATTAACAACAGCTAGTAAATTGTATCCTGAGACCAAGTTTGTTTTAGGATCAGCTACTGCTATCCCATCTACTAACAACAACTTTGATGTTGTGATTTGTGTCGAAACTTTAGAACATATTCCAGACACCAACAAGGCGATTATTGAAATGCATAGAGTGTTAAAGCCAGGCGGTAAGTTAATTATTATCGATAAAAATATTAACTCTTTGCATTATTTGTATTTTATACCTACCGCTATTTGGAAATGGTTTAAGGAGAGCACTAACCAATGGATGTACAAGAGAAGTTTTCCTTTTCGGGAAAAGTATTTTGTGTCTAGCCAGTTATCTGCAGTGCTACAACAGTATTTTTCTTCGGTTAGAGACACTAATTTATTATTCCAACCAACGCAAAAATTACGCACGGGATTAAAATATTTATTTTGGTGGGTTCACCAAACTGTATCAAAATTGTTACATCGCATTGCCCCCCAATTAAGCTTTTATTATCTATGGGTTGCAATTAAATAGAATTAACAGATATGTTTCGTCGCTGGCTTGCTAGTTTAGCAACAATCTTTATAGGAATGTTTTATGTACTGTGGTCATATTTACAGCGTAAATTTTGTAAGACTACAAAATCTTCAGTTAATGTAGATCATCTTAAAATAGCCATCGATTGGCTGCTCATTGCTCATCAAATGTCAGGTAGGCTTGGTTTCGCCGCTAATTTCTCTCTTAGATCTGGTTGGGGTATGTCGTATCCAGAAACTACTGGCTATTTGATCCCCACCTTAATTAGTTTTGTTAGGCAGTCTAATTATCGTCAGACAGATGTGCTCGACGCTTGCCACAAATCCGGGGAGTGGTTGCTTTCTATACAACATTTAAACGGTTCTTTCCCTGGCTATAATACAAATGAACCAACAGTATTTGATACTGGCCAGGTAGTGTTAGGGCTGTGTGCTTTATATCAACTTTCTCACGATTCGAGATATTTAGGCGCAGCTATGAGGGCAGGCAATTGGCTCTGGTCAGTCCAAGAAGAAAATGGCTCTTGGGTAAAATATACTTATAACAAATTGCCAAGAGCTTATAGTGCCTTCGTGGATGTTCCTCTAATTAAATTGGCCAATTTGAGTGGCATGTCTCTTTATAAGGAGGTTGCTGTGCGTAATCTAGATTGGGTGATAAGCCAACAACTTTCTAATGGTTGGTATAGAAAGAGTTCTTTCCGAGAAGATGATAAAGCAGTTTTGCATACTATCGCGTATACATTGCAAGGATTGTTAGAGTCTGGTTTTTTATTGCATGATGAGAAATGTATTATGTCAGCGAAAAAAGCCGCAGATGCTTTGCTTGAGAATAGCGCTAGGAATATCTTGGTGGGTTTTTATAATCACAAATGGAAACCAGCTAGTTTCTCAAAATGTTTAACTGGTGTAGCTCAGATGGGTATTGTCTGGCATCAGTTGTATAGTTACACCCAAGATCGAGCATATCTCATTTCCGCCCAGCAAACATTTGACTATTTAAAATCTAAGCAAAACATTACAGCACATGATGCCAATTTAAGGGGCGCTTTAATGGGTAGTTATCCAATCTGGGGAGCATACATGCCGTTTAATTATCCTAATTGGGGTGTGAAATTTTTTATTGATCTAGGATTATTGCTAAAGCTTAATTACGAATCAGAGAGTAGCGTCGGTCGATCGATAAGCGAAATCTCAAATTAATATCTATAATAGATATATGGAAACTCAACTTACAAAAGAGGAGATCGTAACAGGCCATCGGCCCTTAGTATCTCTAGATAAGGCGGCAACTGGCAATGTTGTAAATCTATTACAGGCATTGAAAGAGCTCAAGTCTTTATTTGATAGCGCTAAGATTAATTACTGGTTAAATATGGGAACTCTCTTAGGGGCAGTGAGATCAAATGAATTTATTGATGGAGATGGTGACATTGATTTAGGAGTGGTAGTGGATGAAATGCCAAAGATATTACCTCTTTTATCAGAGCTCGGCAAAAAAGGTTGGCGCGTGGATGTCACAACATTTTCATTATTTTTATTGCGCCTAGAATCCAATGTTTTAATAGAGGTTATTATTTATCAAAGGCAGGAAGATAAATTATGGACACCATTACTTAAAATACCACCTCGCTTTAATAGTTTTCTTAAATATACGGATCTCATTGCCGAAAGAGCAATTTATAGATCTTATCATCAAAACATTCCACGTCGGCATGCCTTAGCGTATGCTTTAATTCCTAGTTGGCTTGATCGACCAATTCGTAAATTACTATTCAGCATAAATGACTTATGTGGTCAAAAACATTATGCCATGTCGTTTCCTGTTGAGTTATTAAACAATCTACAAGTTGTGAAGCTGTATGACCAAGAATTCTTATCTCCTAGCCCAGCCGAAACCTATTTAACGTTAATCTATGGGCCAACATGGCGGGTCCCGAACCCTAACTGGAAAACAGAAAATACAGTAGCCATTAATAAGGGCCTATTTAAGACCAGCGATCAAGCTAATTATGTGTTGATTAAATAATATTTTGTGAAAAAAGTTCTATTTATCTCTTATTTTTTCCCACCAATTTATTCTGTTGAGAGCACAATGGCTTTAAATACAATTAAGTATTTAACCCAGTATGGTTGGGAACCACTAACGGTGGCATCCAATCATTCACGAGAATTTGGCATAGATAGCTCGACCATTGTAGCAGTTTCAGCTGGTTTGAACATTACGAGAGCCGATTCTACTGAAAACTTTATTTCAAGATTTCTTAATTGGTTGGGTATAGTGCCAGATGCTATGTTTGGCTGGAGAACGGGTGCAACGGCAGTAGCCCGGGAGCTTCTCGCGCAACATAAAATTGAAGCTATCATTTCAAGGGCCAACCCTATTACTTCTCATCTAATAGCCTTAACAATTAAACGCATTCATCCAGAACTACCCTGGGTAGTTCTCTTTGGGGATCCCTGGACACAAAATCCGTATGTTAAATATCGTTGGCCATGGATAAAGCCGTATCGTGAGAAAATAGAGCGTCAAATATTGAATACTGCTGATACCGTTATAGTTACCACCGAGCTAACCAAACAGCTAATAATTAGTAAATATGGTTTAGCTCATAAAATTCATGTCCTACCCAATACTTATGATCCATCTGAGTTTGTTCATTTAAAAACACGCTCAGGAACATCTTCTCCGGTAGTGTTAACTTATGCCGGTAATTTTTACGGATTACGTTCGCCGGAGCCATTGTTAAAGGCACTTAAAATCTTACGTGAACAAGATGTAAATATTATCGAGCATTTAAAGATCCAATTTGTTGGTTCGTTAGCAAAATTCATCAATTTAATTGACCAACATCAGGTCGGTGATTTAGTAAAAATAATAGGACAACTTCCTAGGGCACGAACTTTAGAGGTGCTAGCTCAAAGCGATGGCTTTATCTCAATTGACGCTGGGTGGCCGGTACCAAGCATTTTCTTGCCTGCTAAGCTCATGGACTATTTAGCACTTAATAAACCTATTTTGGCTATTACGCCAGATGGTGAAGTTGATCAGCTTATTCGTGCGACTCGTACTGGTTTAGTCGCATCTCCTGATGATCCTGTGGCAATTGCAAATGCTCTTCGACGGATCTATCAACATCAGGTTATTGTTAATCCTGACATGTTAGCAATAGAGCGCTATAGCGCTGTCAGCTATGCCCGGAATTTAGCCAAACTATTAGAAGCATTGACGATCAAGTAATCTTTATCTTTGATCTAAAGTTTCTCTGCACCACAATTCAATTACCATCAATAGCCAGATAGGGGACCAGTGTAATCTTCCAGACAGAAATCGTTGTTTTAATTTTTCTACTTCCGTAGGGGAGAAGAATCCACGCTTTTTGATAGACTCTGTTGATAAGCTATTATCCATGATCGCACGGAGAGGCCCTTTTAACCAACTACTCATCGGGATGCTAAATCCTTTTTTTGTTTGTTTGTCGAAGTTAGCTGGCAGTAGGTCTTTAACAACATCAATGAGAATACGCTTGGCTCCGGTCTGTCTATAAGTGCCGTTAGGGGATAAAGAACTGTTAATCTTGAGTTTAGTATTATCCGGTAGAGCCAAAACAAAATTAACTAACCCGGAATCAAGGAAAGGGACCCGTAGCTCTAATGAGTTTGCCATAGAAACTGCGTCTGCATCACGAAGCAATTGGTTCTGAGTGTAAGTTCGTAGTATTAATGCTGAAGTACGCTGAATAGTAGTACCAGCGGGTAGTTGGTCTGCTAGCTGAAAATTGTTGCTGGGAAGTGATTGAAAAATTTCTGGATTTAAAATTAAGCGAGCACCCTCTGGCCCAAACACCTGATATTCCCTGACAAATTTATGCTCAAAACTATCAAGGCCTCTAAGTTTGCTAATAATTCGGCTGCCAACTCCTAGTGACCATCGGTCAAATAAATGAATGTTGGCTAATTTAGCAATTAATTGATAGTTCCAATGGGCTAATCTACCAAGGTTCTTTTTTTGGTAGTTAAGGAGGTTAACAAACCAAGGATAACCAGCAAAAATTTCGTCTCCGCCAAGCCCGGACAATGCCACTGTCACATTTGTTTTAGCAGCTTTTGATATTAAGTAAGCGTTGACCCCATCTACCGACGGTTGATCCAATGCCGATATTAAAACATCTATTTGTTTTGCTACATCTTCTCCTGTAACTACAATTCTGGCATGGTCGGTTTTAATATGGTCGGCAATTTTTTGTGCACGATTTGTCTCATCTAAATCAGCTCCTTCTCCTCCAAAACCAACAGAAAAAGTTTTAATTTTATGAGGACTATTTTTTGCCGCTATACTGGCTAAAGCCGCCGAATCAACCCCACCACTTAGAAACACTCCTAGCGGTACGTCGCTAATCATTTGGTCTGCGACAGTCTGCTCCAGTTTCTGGCGCGTTAAACGAACCAATTCAGGATATGATAATTTCGCCAGTTCGTTTTCTGCGGTCAAATTAAATTGCCAATATCGATCAATCTTTATCTGGCCTGCCTCCCAAGTTAGTCTATGAGCGGGTAACAACATTTTAATTGGGGAGATGGCAGTTAATGGTTCTGGGATAGATCCGTAAGCTAATAACTTAGTTAAAGCCAACGGGTCGAGCTTGCGTTCGAATAAATCGCTAGCCAGCATTGCTTTTAGCTCAGAAGCAAATATAAGATTGCCGTTAATTTCGGCATACATTAATGGTTTAACTCCAAGTTGATCACGGACAAGAATTAATTTTTCTTTACCATCTCCAGCTCTTTGGTCGTAAATTGCTATGGCAAACATTCCTCGTAGGCGTTTAACAAAATCATCACCATAGCACTGATACATTGCTAGAATAACTTCGGTATCAGTCTGTGAGTTGAAAACATATCCTCGTTTTTTTAATTGATCCCGTTCCTGCAAGAAGTTATATATTTCTCCGTTATAAGCTATCCAAATCGATTGATCTTCATTGCTCATTGGTTGATGACCAGATGCCGAAAGATCAATAATAGCTAACCGACTTACTCCTAGAGTTGCTTTATTTCCTGTCCATATCCCAAAATCATCTGGTCCTCGATGCCGAATGGTGTCTAGCATTATTGTAGTTCTGGCTTCTTGGCTAGGAACGGTACCAACAATTCCACAAATTCCACACATATATTTTATTTCCTAAGTAATGTCTGCAAAATAGATACATTTTTTTGAATATCATGATTAGCGAAAAAAGTATTCTTAGCATTTTGTACTAGTTGTTGTGATAACTCTGGTTCGGCTATTAGTTTTCTGATAGCAGTTTGTAGGTCGGTTATACTTTCGGTGTCTACTACCATTGCAAAATTATTCTCTTTGGCATACCTGGCCAAATGGCTCTCAGCTGGAGCATGAACTAACATTGGCCTACTGGCAATTAAGAAATCAGTCAGTTTCCCAGGAGTAGCAGTGTTAATAATGGTGGGACTTTTGGTATGCCACGCCAATGGCACAAACAAAATATCTGCTTCACTTTGGATACGTGGCATTTCACTCCCTGGTGCTACGCTATAATCGATTTTGGGGCTATTAATACCTATAGCTTTTAAATATTCTGGTGGATTTGGGGAATAAAGTTTTAGGCGGATATCAATATCATTAATTTGGTCTATAGCTTTAACTAAATTTTTGATGCTCTCAGCTTGGGCCCAATAAACATTGCCAGTAAACACTATATTATACGGCGGTTGATGGTGAGTAATGGGAGTTTGCAAGGGCAAGTATGGCGCGGGATCGGTTGCGTTATAAATAAGAGTTAGCTTATTGGCTATCTTGTCTCCATATCTACGTAGATAGAAATCTCTTGTTTCAGCATTATTAACTACAATCTTAGTGGCTGCTTTAAAGAGTTTTGGCTCAAAGATAGTGGCCAGTAGATTTCCAGTCAGCGGAAAAAAATTGCCCTTGTAAACATCAAACATGTATAAGTGAAAGGGCACTTTAGTTGTCTTATGAATGTAATAAGTACCAACCAGAGCTGGCCCATAATCAGAGAAGCCCGTTAAGAGTTCAATGTTTTGTTCATGAACCACCCGTACTCCGGCCCGGATAATTAACGGAATCTGGCCAAGAATGAGTGGTGCACCTAGAAGTGTTTTAACAAATTGGTTTCTTTTGAGAAAACGTTTTAATTTGGCGATCAGATCCATTTTAACTACTGCTGAAAGAGGAGTTTTTACCCACATCGGGAACAGGAAGCTTTTGCGAAGAAATTTTTTTAATCTTACGATAGGGTTAGTAATGGCTTCTTCTGGCTTAGTTTCTTGCTCTTGCCGATTTAACTTAGAAGCGGACGGATTATCGTAAAAAACATATTCACCCGGTAACCAAGTACCAATTTTAGCAGAAAGGTTGTCTATATTATAAAAACTCGTCAGGATGGTATATGATTCGGGGGGAAAGCTAGCTAAAAGATTAGCCATAATCCGGGGGGCTCCAGCTAACAGAGGGGGAGCGTAAGTAGCGATAAATAAAGTTTTTTTGAATTCTGTATTATTCATGAATTAAGCGATGAAGAAAAAAGTTGTTTTTATTATCAATAATTTTGTAGTTGGTGGTGTCGAGTTATTTATACGTGAATTGTGGACAAGATTGGATCATAGTCAGGTCGAGGTGTCGGTTATTTCTGTGTGGGGGTCTGGGGTGCTAGTCGACACCTATAAGCGATTAAGTGTCCCTATTTATTGGGCGGGTAGCCGGTTGATTTACAACAGTAAAAACCCTCTCCTGAAGCTATACTTTACCATTATATCACCTATAACTTTTCTTAGATTAGTGGGTTTATTAAGGGTAATTAAGCCCACGGCGGTGCTTACTTGTCTTACTCAAGCCGACCTTCTAGGCATTCCTGCAGCCTATCTGAGCGGTGTACCAAGAAGGATTATTAGGCAAGCCGACGTCAAGTCTCTTCAACCAATTGTTAAATGGTTAAAACGGAAAATATCCATTCGTTTGGCCACTAAAGTAGTAGCTAACTCCGTGCCTACTGGTGAATTTGTTCATCAGTATTTTAAAACCCCCAAGGAGAAGATTGTAACCATTCCTAATGGCATTGAGTTATCTAAATTTGGCACAGTAGCAACTCAAGACATTCGTGCCACAGTGCCTACTATTGGATTCTTGGGGAGATTAGAGTCGATTAAGGGCATACAATATCTAATTGACGCCCTGTGTATTCTAAAACAAGAATATGGCTTAACCCCCAAAACATTAGTTTTTGGTGATGGTAGTTTGCGATCTCAATTAGAAGAAAAAACAAGCAGTAACAATCTCTCTTCAGTAGAATTCAGAGGAGAAACGTTAGATTCGGTTAATGCGCTATCAGAGATCGATATTTTAGTGGTGCCATCTGTCAGTGAGGGGTTTGGCTTCGTTTTCTTAGAAGGGTTAGCTGCTGCCAGAGCAGTGGTAGCGTCCAATCTACCTTCTTTTCGTTCGATTATGGGTTTGGAGGAAGCGGCTTTGCTATTTCCAGTAGCCAATTCGCCGATCTTGGCTAAAACCTTAGCTGACCTACTTAAAGACCCGGCCCTAATGACTACCCTACAAAACAAGGCCCGTTCTTTTATTAACGGGCAAGGCAAGCAATACGATTTGGCTAAAACTGTTGAGAAATATCAGGTCGTATTGTTATCAGCAGGTGACATTTTAGATTGAAGCGTAGACAAAACCCACTTAATTAAAGGATCCTTTAGTACAAACAAACCAGCAATGTAGGTCGTAGCTCCTACAAACAATTGGATTAAGAATGGTACGTGCCACTCTTTCATTAAATAAATTTCTAAGCCCATCACTATACTGGCAATTAAAGCCTTGTAAACCATCGGCCATACTATAAAATTAATTCTTTTTTGCAGAGCTAAATAAATCCAACCATACGCTAGGTATTGCGAGGTTACGGTGGCGATTGCGGCTCCTAGTGCTCCGTAAATTGGGACTAGCCAAAGGTTTAATCCAATATTAGTGATAGCACTGAAAAACATATGAGGGATAAACTTCTTTTGTAAGTCGTTAGCAAAAATTGCGTGATAAATGATAAATGTCGGAAAAGTAATTAAGAAAGCAGATATTAATGTAAGTAGAATTACAGCTGAGCTACTGTAAGTCGGGCCATACAAAAAACTAATAATTTCTCGGCTCATCAGTATGCCCCCAATAGTTAACGGGAAAGCTAGTAGCATTGAGGCAGCTATAGTTTTTTCTAAAATAGAAACAAACTTTTCTTTATGAATATGGGCCAACCTTGAAAGTAAAGGCAGGGCGCTACCTGCAATTACTGCTGGCACGACAAGAAGTAATTGAACTGGTCTTTGAGCTGCTGCATAAATACCTATTTCACTGGCAGTTCTCATCCATCCCAGCATTAGAGTGTCGGTATACACCAATACTGACCACAAGATATTCATAAGGGCAAATGGCCATATCTCAAGCAATAGTGGCGGAATCATTCGTTTGTTAAAGTGTGTTTTTAAGTTTGTTAAGTCTTTTCGCATGACTACCATAGTAACCACAGTACCGATCAAACTCGACAAAGCGTAAGCTACAGCTAATGCCATGGGGCTGCGGTAAACGATTATTAGCCCTAAAGAAATGACAACTGTGATGGTGTTAACAAAAGTATTTAACCATGCTTCCCATTCCATTCGCTCGACAGATCGGATCATAGCATAGAAAAAATTTCTTACTCCGTCAGAGAAGAACAGTACTGCCATTATTGGTAAAATAGGAATCGCTTCCGGGATTTTAGCAAAATGAGGGACAAGGCTGATGATAATAAGAGTGATAGTGCTTAGGAGCACCAACTTTAAGCCCAGAGTGGTGGCAATATATTGGCTTCGAAGTAAAGGGGATTTGGACGCTTCTTTAATTAAGATGCGGTTAATCCCAAAATCTGAAAAAAGAGACCCAAGCCCTATGATCGCAAGTGCATATGAAAATACACCATATCCATGAGCACCCAGAATACGAGCAGCGTAGATAACAATGATGGCTCTAATGGTTCTGCTAGCAATCTGACTAATGCTAAGCCAAAAGGTATTCTTAACCATAATCTGGCTATCGTTGTTATTGTTTAGCAAAACCTGTTTAAATTGTTTTAGCATAATGAAGAGAATCTCATACATCCAGGTTATCAGATACTTGAGGAGAGAGATATGGTGAAGGATAAATTAGTTTTGACTGACAACGAGGTATACACGTATGCTAGAATCAATAGTTATTGATTCATGCTTAATGTTTAAGTATCGATATCCCAAACAAATTACTAAATTTTATCAGACAATTATATTTGTTGTTTTAGCAGTAGTGCTTAGTTGGTTAGGAGTTATTGGTACATTCAACAATACAATTAGCAAAGATAGGTTAGTAGCACGTTGGGAAATATATAAAAGCAATAAGGTATTAGAAAAAACCCCCAATAACTACAATGCTTTAGTAAAACTAGGCATTAACAGCTATATTCTCAGAAACTACGCAGACGCGTTAAACGCCTACGAACGGGCTGTGGCATCATATCCAGCTGGTTATGTGGCCTGGAACAACCTGGGTAACGTTAGAAGGGATGCATTAAGTTTTGCCGATGCCGAAAAAGCCTACCTTGAAGCCATTAAAATAAATCCTAACTATATCCCCGCTTATATCAACCTGGCTGATCTATATACCATCTGGCCACAAGACCAGGAAGGGGATAAGCAAAAACGTAAAATTCTGCCCCTATTACAAAAGGGTATTAAAGCCAACCCAGACAACGACCAACTTCAAGAAACACTTAAGGCCTATGTTAGCGCCAATAAGTAAAACCTTTGGTCGCGATAAGATGACTTCTGTCGAACCTATCTTAGACTCATTATATACTCTACTTTTAAATTACGA
>JAHITC010000015.1 GCA_018817805.1 Patescibacteria group bacterium | reverse complement strand
TGAGATCATAGTGGCAGTTGGATCGAACATGGTGTTACATAACAAAAAACTCTCTCTGGAACTGAGAAAGCCGTTCTCATTATTCGTCAAAACAGTCGAAAAATCTGCTTGGCTCCGCATCGTAGACGACGTTAGAACTATCCTACAGAAACAAGAAGGGTATGTTTATATTCCTGATTTAAGATAACAGTCTCCATTAAAGATATTTGCTATTCAAATATGGCTGTTTTAACTTTGCCTGAGAAATCTAAACATTCTTTTACCCTCTGCTTTTGCACCTTAGGCAGTTCTAACACATCTACATATTTATAATCTGAATGCTCTTCACTTAATTTAATTTTATTTGATTTTAATTCACACCTAAAAACAAACACGTGGCTATTATATTTCTTATGATAATAAATGCCACTTAGATAAAGTATTTTGATTTTAGAGCCAAGCTCCTCTAAACATTCTCGATGGAGTGTCTGTTCTACAGTTTCACCTGGGTCAACTCCGCCCCCAGGCAATCCCCAAGAGCCATTCTTATAAGTTGCGTAAAGAAGTAGGACTCTACCATCTTTGTCTGTAATAACTGCGTGTGAACTTAATCTATATGTATCTTGAAATGCCATAGTATCTCTATGATACCAGTTCTACTGTCCGACTTAGGTATACAAAAATAACCGCTACTACAGCAAATTATTTTGTTGGCTCCGCATCGTAGACGACGTTAGAACTATTATTCAGAACCAAGAGGGATATGTTTATATCCCTGATCTGCAAAACTATGCTAACTTATAACTTGTTGCAACACGGGAACATACTGCTTTATCCAGCCCAGTTTCTCCCACTTAGTGAGCTCATCTAAATATGGACTTTCTTTAGGTAACGGATTAAGTAGCCAGATTTGGATACTCCTATTTAAAACCAAATTAAGCCCGATAGCAAAAGCTATTTCAGCAAAAACAGAAGCTCCAATGTATCCTTCAATTCCGTTCTTTTTTAAATTAAGGACAAATACAGCGTCGCACTCTGACATCTTGGAATAATGTTCTCTATGTGTTGTTTCGTATTGAGAAATAGAGTTTTCGTCTATACTTTGTATGGTTCTGATTACATCAAAGCCCTGCTCTCCCAGATTCTTCTTCCATTCTTGTGCTTCGTTGTAGAACTTAGCACTGGCACAAATTACTACTTTTCTATTCATCACTAATCAATTCGCTCCACTTTATAGCCTCAGCCCAATTAAGAACTGGGGAATTTAATATTTTGTCCCTGTTTTCCATACCTCCTTCATAATGATCTACACCTTCTCTTAGAACCAACGGATAATATCCTCTCCAAGATAATTCTTGAAGAGTAGATAAGACACAGCAATCTATAGTTAAACCAAAAACTACAGGAACTACCTCACCTGGCTCACCTATATTCTCTCTTAACCACTTATGAAATGCTTCTGAGTCAGGATAAGGCAATCCTGGTTGTTTATCTGGATTACCAATATTCTCTCTAACCCATACAGGAGAGTTCATAGCCTTTATCCAAGTAGAACTAACTATATCTCTGGGGAGAATAGATTCGTAGCCCCATTCACCTGCTCTGCAACAATCACTGGTATCTCCTTGTCTGGGTTGTCTATAGTCAGAGACTATCTCATTAATCTTGATATCGTTCTCTTTGAAATATGGAAATAGGACTTTCTTTAGAAAATCTACTGAACCTCTTAATGGATTGTAATGCAAACCTTTTTCAGAAGCAAAATCATTCTGTAAATCTACTGCAATGAATTTATATTTTTTATTCATACATACATTATTACACAAACACAAAAACTCGCTCCTGTAGCTACTTATTTTACCTTGGCTCCCCTTATTGGATAGACTTAGAACTTTGGACTGGGCAAGGATTAAGAAAGAATTGGATGAATTTAACTTACAAGCTCCGATATTCTAACTGGATTAACATTCTGTTTAAGTAGATTTTGAATAGTTAGGAATAATGGTTGGGGAAGATTATTCCACTCAAACCATCCCCATTCTTCACATTTATCTGGCTCCATTACGCTGACTTCTCCTGAATCGTAATCTGCAGTAACAAAACAGGTAATATAATGTTTATTTTCTTCCTTGAAGATATCATTAGTAAAAGTAAGCGGTTTAATGTTCTTTATTTCAATACCAGCTTCTTCCGTTGTTTCTCTTTTAGAACACTCTTCCAATGTTTCGTTCATTTCTAAATGACCACCAGGAAAAGCCCACGAACCTTCTCCGTGTGCATTTTTTCTTTTGCCCAGAAGAACCTTGTCATCCTGGATAACAATTACTCCTACTCCTACTTTTGGTCTGTTGTATCCCATATATACAATATTATCTTATCCATAAAAGCTAAACTTTCAAATAACCCTCTATACTATCCTCTTCTCAACAAACACATCGTGATGATTACCGTGCTCCCTAGCCTCCTTCACTTCATATCCAAGGCTCTCATAGAATAATTGTAAGTTTTTTTCTTGCATAAAATCTAACTTAGCTACTTCAACTCCTTTGTTTCTGGATTCTGATTCAACCCGAGAAATTAAATCTTTAGCAACCCCCTGATTCCTATATTTTTTTAAAACACTTAACTTACTGATATAAACTGAATTGTCTTCTCTAAACTCATATCTTACTGTGCCAATAATTTTACTATCATCAACAGCTACTAAAATTTTAATCTGACCAGATTTTACTAAGCTTTCTAAATCTGGGTTTTCCGTGAACCCCGATATTCTACCCGTATCATCATATGGCTCTGCATAAGCTTTTTGAGTAACTTCTGTAACTTTATTAATCTCGTCTAATTTTGCATATCTAATTTCCATAAATCCATTATTACAGCTTATCTCCTGATACCAAATGGAAGTGTAGGTGTTTAGAGTCTTGATGTTCTCCTCCATTAGTAATAATCTTGTAGTTTTTCTGATGGAGGGAGTTTCCTAATATGATTTCTTTAGCAACTTCAAAGATTTCTTTGATGATATCCATATTATCTACATCTACTAATTGAGTTATGTGTTGTTTGGGGATAATAACAATATGGTATGTATAACTGGGTTTAGTGTGGTGGAATGCTAATATATTATCTGTTTCTTTAACACGTTCTACCTTAATCTTGTTATTTAAAACAAAATCACAGTAGAAGTCTTCTGTGGATGGAACTTCTTTATTCATAAATCTATCTTATCTTTCACAACCTCAAATATCTTAGTATGCCCACTTGCATTAGGATGGAGACCATCAGATAGTTCATCTAATTCAACAACATTCTTCATACTTATATATTCCGCACCTAATTCCTTAGCAACATCCTGAATAATATCATCATATTTCTGTATATCATCATTTGTATAGTTTTTATCCGTATTCCAAGGAATTGGATTCGTTTTTGACTCATCCGTTTCAGTTAAACCAATAAAAATAATATGGTTGGTGTGTTTATTGGCTTTTTCAATCAAAGTTCTTAGATTAGCACGAAAATCATCTTGAGACACTCTATTATCATTTTTAGAAATAACAAACTGAGAATCGTTGATACCTATAGCAAAAATAACTACATTATCGACATCTGCTAAACGAGCTAATAATTCTACGTCAAATCTCTTTAATAGATCCTCGGTATTATCACCTGGGATACCAAGATTATGGATATCTACATCCTTGTCGACCTCTAAACTCTGTGATAAATAATACTTCTGCAATCTATTAACCCAACCGCCTCCTTCTGAGTCGTTAGCACCCCACGCAATACTATCCCCAAATATACAAACTGTTGCCATATGTGCATTCTAACATATTCACAAAAACCCGCTTCCACAGCGACTTATTATATCTCTGGCTCCGCATCGTGGACGACGTTAGAACTATTTTACAGAGGCAGAAGGGGTATGTGCATATTCCTGACTTGTGCTAAACCTTTTCTTTAGCTACCCAATTATTTAAATCGTCTATGGTCGCTATATTATGCTTCGTTACAGCTTCATAGATATCCACGCTGGATATATTTAGCTTCTCTTGGTTACGAACATTCTTGAGATTA
>JAHITC010000014.1 GCA_018817805.1 Patescibacteria group bacterium | reverse complement strand
CGAACTGCGAAGCACCACAATTACGCGGTGCCAAATTCTGCTACCTTTGCGGTCAGATGTTGGCAGAATAGGATTAATCGATGCACGTACTAAAACCCGCCCATTCGGGCGGTTTTTTTAAATAAGTTTTAATTTTAGGCGGCATGTATAACCAGGCGAAGCCCCTGTCCATGCTTCGCTTTACAAGCTACGCAGGACAACCTTCGGCACTCTCCCGCAACGGCTCTGGCAAGATATCCGAAATATTAGTGAAGGATATCGTAGCCAACCGTAGCTCGAAGAGCGAAGGTTGGTGGGCGGTACTGGATTCAAACCAGTGACCTTTCGCACGTCAAGCGAACGCTCTAATCAGCTGAGCTAACCGCCCATGAATGAGTCACTTTGGACACCATTGGTTAATTGCACAATCCGAGAATTTCTTTAATGCGAGCTTGCAGGGTGATAATACTATTTTTCAAATCAACTTCATCACCATTATTATTAATAATGATATCAGCAAATTCTTTTCCGGGTTCAACATACTTGTCATGCATTGGTCCGGCAGATACTAAATATTGATTAATAGATTCTTCCCAAGTTCTATCACGTTCTCCCACATCTCTTTCTAGACGACGCGCTAAGCGAATGTCCGGTTTAACATCTACAAATACAGTTAAATCAAATAATTTACGAATTTCCGGATCAGTTAAAATTAAAATTCCTTCAACTATAATTACCGGAGCTGAATGAACTCTAATTGTATCTCGTTTGTCAGTGTGAGTGCCAAAATCATATTGAGGCATATCAATAGATTGACCGGCTTTAAGTTGTTTGAGATGTTCTAAAAAAGTTTTGTTATCTAAGGCCGAGGGTTCGTCGTAGTTAATGTTTTTGCGTTTTTCTTCTGGGACATCCCTGCGGTCATGATAATAGTTATCGTGAGAAATACTAACGGTTTGGTTGGGAGCTACCTCGTGTAGCTTACGGGCAATATAAGTTTTGCCCGAACCTGTACCACCAGCAATAGCAATTATGAAATGATGTTTATTATTTATGGGATTCACCCCGTTAGAAATTTATGTGTTAAGTTAATGTAAATCTCTTATATTAGTTTGAATAATTAGAATATGAACTTGCCGCTTAATTTCGCTAGCATATTTCTAACGGGGTTCACTTTACCATTATGACAAAATAAGGGATTAAAGCAAACTGACCGACATCTGAAAAGGGATTGATTTTTTATCAGGTTTTGATAAAATAGCTCTACTGTCTGTAGGCAGATGATCGCTGCTTGAAAAAGTAGAGGAAAGTCCGAGCACCACTCTTAGCTTTAACAGTTCCTAACGGGAACCAAGGGTAACCTTAGGGAAAGTGCCACAGAGACAATACTAGTCGCGCAAGCGGTGAAAGGTGAAAAGTTGTGAGGGGTAATAATTATGCAAAGCATCAGGTAAAACCTGATAATTTGCGCTTGTTATTGCTACTTGCAAGGCCTCCGTGTAAACGGAGTGTCCGGGTAAACCCTGTTAGGTGCAAGTTGGGGTGGGTCGAGATTGATCAATGGTTTAAGCTAAGACCAGATCATTCAAGATCCCAACGCATGAATCGATTGGCAACAATCGGTCTAGATAGATGATCATCCCCTAATGAAAATTAGGGACAGAACTCGGCTTATAGCTTACAGACAGTCCGAAAGATCTTCTTTTATAAAAAAGGAGATTTTTTGATTTTTAATCGATAAATCAGATATAATGGAAAGGAAACTTAACTCTAAAAGGTAATCCCAGTGAAGAAATTTCAACTTCTATTTGCTTTTTTGCCTGTGCCATTGGACTTTTTAATGGTTTGGAGCGCTTTTCTTTTAAGCTATTGGTTAAGAACACAAAACATATTGGCAGCTCCACCGGCAACCTATATGATGCCGTGGTTAGAATATATTCAGCTGACTGGCTTGATTTCTTTGGGTTGGGTAGTGGTTTTTGCTTTAGCTGGTCTTTATGATCTACAATCTCAGGCAGGATTTATTAGAACATTTCGGCGCATATTTATTGCGGTCTCGGTTAGTTTAGCCGTATTTATT
>JAHITC010000013.1 GCA_018817805.1 Patescibacteria group bacterium | reverse complement strand
GTACTCCAAACACTGCTCCCTCTTGGGGTACTGTGCCACTGTCACTAATAAGACACTTTGCGTGTTTTTCTAGGGTTAAAAAGTCCAGAAAGCCCATTGCTTCCATCACTTTAACATTACCCGGCAATGTAACACCTAAATCCTGGATTTTTTCTAAAGTACGTGGGTGAAGACTCCAGATTACTGGTTGGTTATATTGCTCGGCTACTAAACTAAGGCCCATAGCGATATTACGCAGGATATCTAAATTTTCTACGTTTTCTTCCCTGTGTGTAGTGGCTAGGAAATAGTTCTTATCTTCGAGCCCTAATCTGTTTAAAACATCCGTATTAGCCAGGGGAGCGTACTGCTTTAGCACTTCTATGTATGGATCGCCAGTAATAAAGATTTTGCTGGGGTTAATGCCTTCGCGAATTAAGTTTTCTCTGGGGTAATTCCTATATGGGAAGAGCCAGGTGCTAATATGGTCGATCATCCGACGATTCTGCTCTTCTGGCACTCTCCTATCAAAAGCTCTATTGCCAGCCTCCATATGTAGGATTGGGATGCCTAGGCGTGCTGCCATAATGCTCGACAAAGCACTATTAGTATCGCCCAATACCAAGAATACATCTGGTTGCTCTTTCTTCAAGATTGCCTCTGAACGTTCTATAATCTTTGCTATCTGGCCACCTAAAGTATCCGATTTAACATCTAGATAGTAGTTTGGCTGTCTAAGGCCTAGTTCTTCAAAAAAGACGTCCTTCATATTAGGAGCGTAGTTTTGCCCAGTATGTACCAAAATATGCTCTACATCTGGCAGAGCGTCTAATTTCTTAATTATTAAGCTCAGCTTTATAATCTCCGGTCTGGTGCCTATAACAGTTAAAACCTTGAACTTTTTCATGCCCCTAGATTATCACCTAAAAGAAGCTTCGTCTAGAGCAAAAACCAGCTACCATAGCCGATTAGCTTTGTGAATAGTATTAGACCTGGAACACACTCAGAGCAACAGATTGAGCTAGAAAATTTTTATTTTATAGAGATAGCCATTTAGCCACATACCCTCTACTACTAAGGGACTCTCAACCCCAATCAGCGCAACCCCAAAAGTGACGTCATGTTGGTAGAATAAATCGGCATAAACATCAACCAATGCCGGATTATCTTTATCCAAAGTAAGTGGTTGCTCAAAGGACACTATCTGTTGAATACGGCCATAATAGTATGCCCATGTGTCTCCCTCTCCTAATACCGCATCATCTAGCCTTACACGCAAAGGGGCAGAATTCAATTTGCGCACTATTTTACTCTTCAAACTACCAAGAGCATGAAATTCTAAAGCATTTATTTCTACTGGCTTGGGGCTATCGGTAGATATTTTAAACTGTGCAACCTTTTGATCTAATTTTTGCGACACACTCTCTGGCTGGTCTTCGCCCAGTTCGACCGTAATAGTATATTCTGATACATTATCGGCCGCTGTTTCTTTAATTGGTAATTGCCACCACATAGAAAAACCGACTACAGCTACCAAAGCAACTGCTAAACCAGAATATGTCCAGTCGTGATTTTGCTTTTTCTTTTTCATGCATTCATCATATCAACTTTACAACGTCTGACCAATGCTCTCTAAAAATTGTTGGGTAAGTTCGGTTTTGCTAGAATCTAGTTGAACCACAATTCTAGCATGCTCAGCGGCTTTATCATACTCCCCCAATTCCTTATATATAGCGGACAAATTAATGTGTTCATCTATGTCTTTAGGTGACAAAAGTACTATTTTTTCTTGATAATACTCAGCTAATTGCCATTGTTTCCTGCTAACCAAATATGCCACGATATATTTAAGCACATCCTGATCGCCCTCTATAAAATTTGTTTCACGAATAATCGCTGTCTGAAGATCTGCAATAATATATTTGTGGTTACTGCTATTTAACCTAATATCAACTAATGCACGCCAGAACTCAAATGATGTTGGCGTTATCTCAAAATTATCCGCTAGCTGATTTAGAATCTGCCTAGCTTCTTTATATTTGCCAACCCCCATTAACGCTCTAGACCAATTTAAATAAACATATTCATGATGCGGAAATTCTTTAACCAATTTTTCGAACGATTCTTGGGCGTTTACCTCATAAATAGGGTTTGCGTACGACAATACCGTAAACAAAATTGGTATTTCCATAAAAATTGCTACTCTGTCTGGCTCTTGTTTTTTAATATTAGTCGCAATTCTTAATCCATCTTCGGCTATAGCAGTCGATGCGCCTAGATTGCTTTCTAACAACAAAATGGAGTACTTTCTGGCAAAGCCAGGATAATTTATTAAAAATGATAATTTATAAGGATTTATAAACTCTTGCGCCCTTACATAGGCCCTAGCTGCTTGTAAATAATCGTTTTTTCTATATGCATCGTTGGCAACATCGACATATTTACCAATTCGCCAAGCAGGGAGAAGAAACTTAAAATCGAATAGTAACAATGATATTAAGACTAAGCCAATAATAAATCTCCACATCAGTTGATATGAAATTTTAACCATCGAAGGCAGTTTAAATGAAGTCAGACAGATAATACCAACCAGTACAACAGCCCCGTAGATAGCTGTTGTAACTGTTTCAAAAGCTGTCAGATTAGCAACGAAATATGACACCACAATCGCTAAAAGAGACCACAACAGAATTGCTTTTTCTTTTTCGCCTTGTAACAAATACTTTCTAAAACTTTTTGTTAAGACCCAGATTAAGCAGCTTATTAATATCAACAAGACAAAAAGACCGAGCCAACCATTAGTAATTAATTGATCTAGGATAAAATTATGTGCTCTATCTACTATAGTTTCACCAAAATTTATTCCCGCTAAACCAGGCTGATAATGATGAGTAAGAGCGTACCAGGCATTTTCGTTCCCGTAACCCAGAAATGGTTTTTCTTGGATAGCCGACCAAGCAGTTTGCCATGTAATGATGCGGGATTGGATTGACGAACTATAGATATCAACTATTCTTGTTAAATTCTCTCTAGGCATTAACCAAATGAGCAGGGCTCCAACTACGCCCATCCCAGCGACAACGCCAATTATTCTATTCTTCTGTTCGCGTAGACGCGGACGATAAACTAGCCATAAACCTACTGCCCAAATTATTCCAGCTACAGCCAGAGCCAAAAGCGGCCCACGAGATGCTGTTAAAAATATAACAATAATTTGCAAAATCAAACTAATGAGATAATACCACTTGGCTTTTCCTGTCGACACTAGCAAAAAATACAGGGTTAAGAAAATGGTGAATAACAATAATTGCCCTAGAAATATAGGATTGCCCATTAGCGCGGATGCCCTAGACCCGCCAGAGATTATAACGACTACAAAAGGAATATTAAGTTGTTGTAACAATGCATACAAAGCGGATATTCCTCCGACCCAACTCATAATAGAAAATATTTTGATCCATTGTTCTTTACTATTAATAGCCAACAGCATTAGCCAGCTAGCTAGCCACAAACCAATATAAAAGAACATGCCCGTAGAACGACTTACCGTCCCCCACCAGCTCCGGAATGAATTAACCCCAAGGCAGGCAGAGACAATGGCAATAGCCAGCCAAATTAATGTTATCCAAAATATTGGATGACGCCACCAAGCATATTTTAATTGAATTTTCCCGACAGAAATTAACCCCAATAGCAATGAAACTAAAGCAAACATAAATATGACATACCGACCAAAACTAAACGGTTGGTTAATGTCCGCATAGAGTATTAGTGGCATTAATAGAATTGACCAAACAGACAGATCGACTAACCAGTTGGTTTCAGTTAATTTAAAATATTTTAGCCAACGTTGCATAAAATGATTATTACCGTTTTATTCGTAAATTATCCCCTCTTGTTTGGATTTAAAATTACGTAACTTGTTGAGCTTGTCTTGATAAATAGTGAACTGTTCTGGATTATTGGTCTTTTGATAATAATTTAAGATTTCTTCTAATACAATTTCAGATTTGGGTAAATATCTGACCCCTTGCACTAAAATATCTTCTGCTTCATATATTTTATCTGCATCTTCGCCCGACCAAACGTAGTAAAGAACATAAATATTACGATAAGCTTGTTCAAACTTACGATTTATATCTATGGCCTTAAGATAAGCTTCTTCTGCTAGCTCGTATTTGCCTTTCTCGCGATAAACATTAGCTAGACCATTCCACGAAAACCAATCTCTGGGATTACTTTTTACTACAGCTTTGTATTGCTCCTCTGCTTTAACTAAGTCGCCGTTTTTGTAATATTCAACAGCTATGGCTGCTTCACGCGAAATTTTATAACCGCTCACTTCTACTTTTTGGCTATCACCATACCACCATATTCCGGCCAAAACGAGGAATATTAAAATTACTACTCCCCACCAGTATCGTTTTAACAAATCTTTTAACAAATTATTGAACATAACGTTTTATATAGTTTTACCTTGTATTTACAACATTATACCCCAACTAAAAGAACCCCAGAAGGGGTTCTTTTAGTTGAACCTTGACGGTCAAACTAACACGTAAGCTGTCTTAAGCTAACTCGTTTAGAGAGTAAAGCCATAAGATGCTATCGGGAAGCTTGAGATGAGGTAACCGTTAGTCCAGTCTGCACTGGATGTTTCGACTACACCATCGTCATCAAAGCTCGCAACGTGGACAACAGTAGAACGATCAGACCAAATAAACTCGACGTCTGACCATTCACTAATACCTGCAGATGTCTGCAAAGCAACAACTTGTTGTACACCAGTACCTGTATCGGCATCAGCCAAATATGTCGCAGTAGCATCAGCTATCGTGCTGTCATATAAGAGCTGTGTCGACCAAGCATCAGTCGTAACAAAACCTGTGCCTGCAGTAGCGCTTAGAGTGTAAGTGACTGTTTCACCTGCACCAACTAATTGCTCGGTATCGCCCGCAGGAGTTTGACCGAATGCAACTTGTACCCAATAACTAGTATTGTTCTCAAGGTCATTGGTATCATCAGTTTCGATACTTAATGGGGTGGCTAGGTAAGTAGCACCACCATCAGTCGAAATCTGAGTGATCTGAGCACTGCTAGTTATAGGTGTTCCATTCCTGAGGAAGGTAAACCCACCAAGATCAGCTGTAGATGCCGTAGTAGTACTTGCATCTGTAATGAAGATCTGGAAGGTAAACTTCTTAATAGCAACTGCTCCAGCGGCATCGGCTGTTACCTTGAACTTGTAGAGTTCTGCAACACCACCTTGTTGGATAGTTCCGGTTGTGCCAGGGTTGGCAGCAACTATGGTTGGTACTGTGTTGTAGAGATACATAGTAGCCGCAGTTTGGTCACCTATGTCGGAACCAGTCTTAGCTGCTTGAGAAGATTCTCCAGTAGCATTGAATTCGCCTGCAGCACTAGTATCCAATACTAGAATCAGCAAGTCGCGGAATGTTCCACCAGTACCTACACCACCTACGGTCTTGGTTGTACCAGTAACCGTTACGGTCGAACGACCGTTCTTTGGCACGTACATAGTAAGACCACTAAAGGCGATGGCAGCGGCGCTGACAGATGTTTCACGACTATCTGTACCAGTCTTGGTAGGATAGGTGATCTTTACTGTCTGCATCGAATCATAACCAGCTGTCATATCGAAGGTAAGTTTGTCAACAACATAAGCTTCATCGGATGCAATCACATCAAAAGCACCTAATGCAGCGTATGTATTACCAGCGACAACTAACCCAGTGTTTGGCGAAGAAGCCGCCAAAGCGGAAGTAACGCTTCCACCAGCAGCAACTGTCAAAGTACCAGCACTACCAGAAGCAGTGTCGGTGATAGTTGCACCAGTATCAAAACCGGAGGCAGTGGCACCATCAGCTGCTACAGTGAAAGCATGTGTACCACCAGCAACTGCACCAGTCGCTAAATCTCCAACCAAACTCCAGTTAATAACTGTTCCTTTAGGAACTATAACTTCTTGGTTGAAAGTGAAAGCATGTGTAGCAGTTGTACCGGCAGCACCAGCTGGGAAATCTGGGCCATCGAGCAATGTTTCGAAAGTACCATTACTATCTAGGTCAGCATAGATTTTGGCCTGATCGATGTTAGCCAGAGCTCCAGTTGTGGCATCTACCGTGTCGGTAACGGTAACTGCAGTTATCCTGACGTCTTCACCAGAGTCATCAGCGTCAAACGAGAATGTGCCCCAAGTAAAGCCGGTTGTACCCGTGATTACGCTCCCTGTAGGAGGAGTACCTAAGGTTCTTACAACCAAAGCGCCGCCATTAACAGTTTGGGTGTTACCAGCAGCAGCAAACCCAGTTGGGGTTACTGTGTTGTTGGTCATTACGCCTTTGACTGTTAGATCAGCAGCTTGGTAAAGAGTGACTATAATGGTGTCATCGTTTGCCCAATCGGAACCTAGTTTGGTTTTTATACCAACTTTATTAACACCGACTGGCAATGTGAATGTGCTAGAGAAGGTGAATTTAGGGTCAATCGCAGTTGTACCATACGTACCAGCACCATCCGTGCCATCTACTGGGCCAGCTAAGATGTTGCCGGTGCCCATATCTACCAAGGTAGTATTAGTCAAATCGGCATAAGTTAGAGCTGAGCCAGAATCTTCTGCCAAGTTACCACGAACGGTAAGAGAAGATATTCTCATTTCTTCACCAGTAACGGTAAAGTCCCAAACGGCTAGCAGCTGTGCATCAGCTACGGCTATCTTGCCAGTAGCTGGAGTTGAAGCACTCTTACCAACTACTAATGCGCCTGCATTAATGGTTTGGACAGCATCGCCCTTACCATTCCAAGCACTACTATCATAAGTAGGGGTAACGTAGAAGCCATAGCTAACGCCCTTGGCAACAACTAAAGCATCTGAACCATCGGAAAGGTCGGTGGTTACGGTTAAGCTAGCGCCATCTTTAATATCAAGATAGACAGCAAACTTAACTGTTTCGCCTTTACCCAACTTCATATTTAGTGCATACGACGCTTTACCATCCCCAGTCCATGAAGCAACTGTACCGATGGACACTGCGTGTGTCGTGTCATAAAGCTCGATATTGGCCGTGTCTTCAGTAGCGGCAGTACCCTGCTTTAAGACTGTGATACGTTCGATAATTATTTCTTCCGTTGAACCGGCAGTTAATTTAAACGTATTCGTTAAGACTCTCAGATCACCAACATCTGGAGTAGAATCGGAAATCGATCCTTCTTCAGCTAATGTTATGGTGCCAACAGTAATCAAAACTGTTGTCATGGCATACCCGTAAACTGAAGCGCCATTAACTGATGTGGCGTTAGATTTGATATCGTCATTGGCGGCGATACCTAATATAACTGTTTTGCCTGCAACAGTGTCATCAACAATACCTGCACGAAGGTAGAAAGTCATCGTGCCTGTAATCGCCAATGCTGGGTTAATGAAGATTTGGGCCTTATGGTTGGCATTAAAGCCACCAGCTGTGCCACCAATCTGCACTCCATCGCTACCAAGTAGTTTTACATTTTCAGCATCTGCATCACTAGATAGACCAGTACGTGTAACAAAAATTTCTGTTACATTAACTGTCGATCCAGCCGCGGCTGTCATAGTAAACTTGGTAAAATTGGCATTGCTATTATCTGCGATACTTGCAGGTGCTGGGGTATCACCAGCCAGAGCTATAGATAGCCCACCAGTTGCAGGAGTGGAAGTTCCACTACCAACTACAAACTGCCAGAAGATATCTGAGTTTGTGCCCGGTAAAGTAATACCATTCTTAACTTGACGAGTCCAAGCCAAGAACTCACTAACTGGTCTTACATATAACTTGTAAGTGCCAGCGGCAAGCGTAGTGGCCATTGTGACGGGCCAGTCGAAAGTGATTTCACTTCCATCAGGAACGTCAGCCCCATCGTAATAGACAAACCGGTTGTTGTTCAGCACAAAGCTGGACAAATCCAAGAAGGAAGGTGTGCCATCCTGTGGGTTTTGGGTACCAATGCCCCATACACCTACAGGTACTTGCAATGTTCCAGCTGGAAGAGCCGATTTACCTTTGATTGTTGTTCCAGAACGGTTGATCATTGTTAGCGACAGATTGATTGTTTGACCAGCGGTTACCCCTTGGTATTCGTGGGCCAAGCCATCTGCACTAATTGTGCCGCTCTGCGATTTCCATTCGTATTTGTAGACAGTTGCGGCTGCGGCACCTGTGGGCATCATGACGAAGCCAAGCACTAAGCTTGCCGTTGCCAACCACGCTGTCATTTTTCTGAAATTATTCGACATTTTCTGTTTAAAACCTAATAAATAATTATGACGTTTATGTTAGTTTATCTCCGCGCTTAAACGACGAATTCCAACGTTTAAAAGCGGTTTTTCGCGTCGAGCTTAGCAAGTGAAATTTTATCTTGCGGTGCCCTCGGTCCAAAAGCGAAAATATTCCTGGTTGTAAAGCGGAATAGCTGATTAATTTCTAATTAAGAGGTGGTATCGGTGCGTCGACTACCACTTTGCCGTTAACTACAATCTGATATGTATTAATTTCATTGCCGACAATGTCTCCTGTAATAATGACGAAATCGGTACCGATGTATTGGGATAAAGTGGAAACAGAGACTAAGTTTTTAATTAAATAAATTTTACCGGTGCTGTAAATAGCAGGTTGGCCGCTTGAAGTAATTAATCTACCGGTAATTGTTTGTCTACCTTGTAAAAGTGGAGCGACTGCTTCTGGCTTGGTAACATTCGTGGGTTTAACTACAACGCTGTTATCCAATGTGTCAGCGTTATCTTCAATTAATTTAGCCGCATCGGCATCTAAAGTTTCTCTAATAGCTACTACTGCTTTTTTAACGTTTTCACTTTCTGTTTTTTTATCTAGAGAGCTTAGGATTGCTTTCTGGTCGCTAAGCAAAGCACTGAATTTCTCTAATAGCACACTAGCTGGTTCGTCGCTTCCTTCTGTGGGAGCAACTTTTTCTAAAGCTACCTTAGCGTTAACCAAAGCAATTTGTGATTCTTTTAATACTTTAACTAAAGCCTCACCACTATCTGCCGAAGATTCTAGGTGGCGCATTCTTTCGTCTGCGATGTTTAGTTTAACTTTAGCCCTACTAACTGGGTTGCTAATAAAAGCTATCTCGATGCTTTCTAAAACTTTCTTAACTGGGAAAAGCATATCTGTGGGTCTGGCTCCTTGAGCCAATGCACCAGTAATAACTGAAGATGCAAATACAACCATCATCATGGCTACAGTGGCCGGCATTGAAAAAGAAATTTTATCTGGAAGCAATGCCTTCTTAAGTGATTTTAACGATACTAAAACGCTAGCTTTCTGTTTGCCTGCAATAATTGCATCAGCTAGCTCTACCTGTCCAACCATCCTAAATACCTTGTCGCGAATTGCTTGCTTTTTTGTAAACGACAAATCTGCTCTTTTTCCAAGAGTTCGTAAGCTTTCCTCTAAGTGTTCGGATGAATGATTGGTCATTGTTTTATATATAAATAAAAAAGTGTTCTGCCCCCGGCAAAACCTTGGTTTTAACTTAGATGTTAACTAATTGTTCCTAATCCCCCACTGTAGGAAACTAAGATAGCTCCTTTTTTAGCGCGGCTAATGCTCTGTTCGTAAGCGTCCGAATATTTCCTTCTTTTTTCTTCATTATCTGTGCCACCTTGGAGATGGAAATATCTTGTACATATCGGAGTTCTAGTACTTCCCGATATTCTGGACGCAGGTGCGCTAATTTGTCCCGTAATTCATGTTGTTCGCCGTAAAGTTCCTTCCCTCCTTCAACATCCTCTATTTCTGGTAGATTATCGAAAGAAATTTCTTGCTTTACTGTGCGGTAGTAGTCGATGACGGTGTTACGGGCAATGGAAAAGAGCCAAGTCGAAAATTTAACCTCAGGTTTAGGCTTAAAAGTTTTTAGTCCCTTCCAAGCCTTCAGGAATGTTTCGGCCGTGAGGTCTTCGGCCGCAAACTCATTTTTGGTTTTTAAGTAGGTGTATCGGTAAATACTCTCTGCCCATAATTCGTAAATTTGACCAAAGGACTTGGTGTCGCCTTGGCGTGCTTTATCTAGCATCTCATCTGGTGTCTCGATACGGGCTGGATGTATAAAGGTCATACGGGTTTACATTAGATATAACGAAAAACTCCCGTATTTGTTACACTTTTGGCTGTTTTTCTGCTTTGGGAGCATGTTATTTAACTATGACTTATATGCAATATTAGAGCTGTGCCAGGCATCCATTTGGCAGTAGATAGATATTAATTCTCGACTAATTCTATCCTAAAAGGCC
>JAHITC010000012.1 GCA_018817805.1 Patescibacteria group bacterium | reverse complement strand
GCAGTACTACAACCATAGAAGGATTCATAGTAGATTAAAAATGGCACCAGTAATCTATGCTCAGAAGCATACTAATTTAATAACTAAATACGTACCCCATACATGAAGACAAAGTGTCTAAAGAAATGGGTACCCGCCAATTAGAAAATTATAAGGTTGTACAGGGTCGTTTGAATAATAAGCTTATCTCATTTACACCAAAATCTAATGTCCTGTTTTACAGAACAGCAGATTTTGGTGGGCGAGAGAGGACTCGAACCTCCAAGAGTTTCCCCACATGGCCCTTAACCATGCGCGTATACCAATTCCGCCACTCGCCCACGATAACAAAATGTAAGATAACCAGGTGCTTCGCTGGTGGACGCGACAGGATTCGAACCTGTGACCTTTCGGATGTAAACCGAACGCTCTAACCAACTGAGCTACGCGTCCATTCTGATTTTTAATAGCAAGAGCTACGTTTATTATTTTAACAGAACACCTGGTATCTAAACAGGTGCCTTCTCATAAACTATAAAAAATGATATAAAAAGATTGCTGATAAGCAAGGTTAAATTGGATCGCTTGGTGAGTTTAGTCAATAGCGTTTTCTCGAATATAATAGCGAACTATTAAGTTATATCTGGGCAGGTGGTGGAACGGTATACACGCGACACTTAAAATGTCGTGCCGCAAGGATTGTGGGTTCAAATCCCACCCTGCCCACCAATAGGGACACTTGTAATCACAGGGGTGCTTTTGCCTGTACCCTTATTGTATAATAAGTATATGCGTAGAAAGAAATGGACTGAAACAGACTTGAGACAAGCAGTGCAACAATCTTTTAGCATACGACAAGTATTACTAAAATTAGGATTACGTCCAGCAGGAGGCAATTACGAACAGATCAAAAAGTATATTAAAGAATATAATTTAGAGAATCAGCACTTTCGTGGAAAAGGTTGGAATGCGGGCATGAAGGGCATAGGTAAACCACGGATTCCATTAGCAGATATTTTAGTTAAAAATAGTAGCTTTCAAAGTTTTAAACTTAAAAAAAGATTATTTAGTACGCAATTAAAACCCACACATTGCGAGTTGTGTGGTTGGGCCCAATATAGCGTTACAGGACATTTACCGTTAGAACTAGACCATATTAATGGCGACAGACATGATAACCGTATCGAAAATTTAAGAATTCTGTGTCCAAATTGCCATAGTTTAACCGAAACATATCGGAGTAAGAAACGTACAAGTCAGTAGTAATGAGCTGCCCCACTGTTACGCTAGTTCACTTTACCTATACATGCTAAAAACTATGAGGTAGTCTTTTGAGATTTAATGTACCAATCGGCAAGGTTAATAAACCGATCGGATAGATCGCTGAAATTGATCTCATCTGTCACCCCTTTAACCTTATCTTCTATTAGATAATGGTAGTTTGGTTGGTAAAGCAAGATGGCCGGCACCAGCTCGGCAAAAGATTTCTGAAAATTGTGGTAATACCCAATTGCTTTGTTTAGACTAGAAGATAAGCGAGCAAGCTCTAGGTTATTATCTATGTCTTTGTCGTACATAATCGACAATGCTAATCCAGGATCTCTAGCCTGGCTGCTATGCCAATAGACATAAGGGTCCGAATCGGAACCTAAATTCTGGCCAAAGATGAGGGCATCGTAACTTCTGGGACGAATAACAGTGTCTAAAAGATCGCCGGTTTCGTATGGCTGTAAAATAACTTCTGCGCCAATTGCGCTCCAATCCGAAGCTAACACTTCAGCAATTTTGGTATTAGTTTTATCATTCTTAAAACTTAAACTAAATGACAACCTTACTTTCCCCTTTTCTAAAACACCGTCTTTGTCTTTGTCTTGCCAGCCATTTTTATGCAATATATCTCTGGCAGAAATAAAGTCGAACTTATATTTCTTAATAGTAGGTAGGTATCCCCAGAATCCTGGCAAGACTGGACTATCAACAGCCGACGCATCTCCGTCTTCAGCTTCGTTTATAATCTTTGTTTTATTAGTAGCAAAAGCCAGCGCTTGTCGCACAGCTTTATCGGCCAAGGCAGCGTTGCCACCCATCTGGTTCATAAACACCGCTTTGTATTGCGGTAGTTGATAGGTGTATTTGTTAACGCCAGGTAACTCTAGGTCTTTCACTCCAGCCAAGGTACTAAAGCCGGCGCTAGTAATGGCTCCGCTCTGCAAAGTGGTTAGCAATGTTTTCTCGTTGTCATGGAAATAGAAAACAAGTTTTTCTACTAGAGGTAACTCGTCATAGTAGTTTTCGTTAACTGACAAACTAATCGAATTGCGTGCATTAACCGATGAAGTTAGTTTATATGGACCAGTTCCAATTGGCTTGGTGTTATTATCTGCATCCCCAATAACAGATACCGGCAGGTGTGCAAACAAATGTTCTGGAATAATACCCAGGGTTAGTTGCGATAAAAAGAATGTAGAAGAGTTCGGTAATTTAAACTCTACTGTAGTTGGATTTAATGCTGCTACGGTAACCCCCTGCCAGTTAGCTTTTAAAACACCCTTGTAAGCATCACTTTGGATAACTTTAAAAGTAAAAACTACATCGTTGGCATCAAATTTCTCGCCATCGTGCCACTTAACGTTATCCCGTAAAGTAAAGATATATGCCTTGCCACTATCTAAAACATTCCATGAAACAGCGAGGTCTGGCAAGAACTCTCTGCTTCTATTCGTTTTGACAAGGCCCGAGAAAACAAGGTTAGAGACATCACGATCAACTTGACTACCTTGTGCATAAAGCGGATTAATCGCGCCTGCCTGGCCAACCACCCCCTCAATAATGGTGCCGCCTTTTGCTGGTTTAAATATTCCATTTTTGTTAGTTAAAAATAATCTAAAACTACAAGCAGAAATTATTACTACAATTAAAATTCCGAAAGAAATTTTTTCTAATGAAGAAAGGCGAGACCAAAAACGCCTAGCAAATCCACCGAATTTACTAGCACTAATTTGCACTCCGTTTAAACTCCGCAACATCCGATGCGACGAACGAAATTTTTCTGGACTAAAAAGTTTTTTGATGCGAAAAATACTAACCTCCCTGTCTCACTTAAATAAGTAGGCTAATAACGAAAACTAAACAAATAAATTAACCAGAGCAATAAGCACAAACAAAGAAGCTAGCACCGTTGTAATAATAAACAACGACTTTTCGCTACCTCGCCGAGTACCGTAGAATGTGCTACTACCACCAAAAACTTCACCTAAGGAAGCCCCCCTGGATTGTATTAAAATACTAACCATTAAAAGAATGGCCAACACTACTTGCGAAATTGTTAACACAGATTGCAGAGTCATAAGTTAAAAATTACTCCTATATATTAGCTGATTACCTTAAAAAGTAAAGCCAAAGCCCTACTCATATCGTAGCGCCACAATTGGGTCTAATTTAGCTGCCTTTATGGCTGGGTATAGTCCGAATATAACGCCGAAGACAATTGTCATAAGCAAAGGCAGAATTACCGAGAATATACTTAGATGAAATGCCCACCCACCAAAATGCGCCACCACCACTCCTCCAATAATGCCAAATAAAAAGCCTATCGACCCCCCAATACAAGTAAGCAGAATAGATTCTAATAAAAATTGCCATAAAATGTCTCGATATCTAGCGCCTAATGCCTTTCGGAGGCCTATCTCCCTAGTGCGCTCGGTAACCGAAACTAACATAATATTCATAATACCGATGCCGCCTACAAACAAAGAGATGGCAGCAATTGCAGCTAAGAACAAAGTGAGAGCACCAGTAATTAACGTAATAATCTCCAAGGCATCTTTAATAGTTCGGATAGTAAAATCATCATTTTTAGAATCATTTATCTTATGTCTTTCTCTAAGTAAATTCTGGATGTCGGCCTTAGCCGCTTCTATCCTATCTTCACTAGTAACTCGTACTACAATCTCCATTAAATAATCGACCCCGACAATTAATTTTTGAGCGGTGGTTACTGGTACATATGCCCACTTAGAAGTATCCACACCAAAAGTAACTCCCCCAATATCACCTACAACTCCCACAATGCGATAAGCATAGTTGAGAATTTTAATTTTTTTACCTACAGCATCTTCGTCTCCAAAAATTTTGTCTTGCAAACCCGAACCAATAACAACTACTTTGTTCATCGACTTTACATCGTCGTTATCAAAAGCCGAGCCAGTAATAAAGTCGGTGCTCGCAATATCAAAGTAGTTAGGAGTAACCCCAAAAATAGTGGTAAAGACGTCTCCTTCACTGCCTTGTATCGAGGCTTGTCCAGAAGGAGAAGAAGCCGCTACGTCTAAAACATCTGGCACATTACGAGTATCGGCAATAGCCTCAGCGTCTGCCAATGTTAATGTCGTTACAGTCACCCCCATCACAGCCGCTGGTGGGCCAGATGTCTCTCCTTCCGAACCACCCGGCATAATAGTCATAGTATTTGTACCAAGACCCTGAATTTGTTTAAGGATAAAGGATTGGACACCTTCTCCCGAAGAAACTATCATCACTACCGAAGAAATGCCAATAATAATACCCAGCAAAGTAAGTAGTGTGCGCACTTTGTTTACAAACAAAGCGGCGAACGACATTCTAATGTTGGTTAAAAAATCCATAGTCTAAAAATTATTTTGTGCGCTATCGCTAACGAGCAGTCCATCTTGTAATTTAATTAATCTGTTAGCAAACTCTGCAATATCATCTTCGTGCGTAACTAATATAATTGTTTTGCCGGCAGCATTTAGTTGTGTAAAAATATCCATAACCTCCAAACTGTTTTTGCTATCTAGGTTGCCAGTTGGTTCGTCTGCAAAAATAATTTGTGGGTCGGTAACAAGCGCACGAGCAATAGCCACCCTCTGTTGCTCACCACCAGAAAGTTCGTTGGGCAAACTTAAAAGTTTGTGGGCCAAATTTACTTTTGTTAAAGCAGCTTTAGCTAGCTGCCGTCGCTGAGCCGTTGACACACCTCTATATATTAAAGGCAGGGCTACGTTTTCCAGAACTGTCGTACGAGCTAATAAATTAAAAGATTGAAAGACAAACCCCATCTTCTTGTTTCTAAGAGCTGCTAATTGGTTGTCAGATAGATGACTGACTAAGTTCTCGTCTAAAGAATATTCGCCACTAGATGGTCTGTCGAGCAATCCTAAAATATGCATTAAAGTCGACTTGCCAGAACCAGAAGAACCCATAATTGCAATAAATTCGCCACCCACAATGGATAGATCAATTTGTGAAAGCGCCGTAGTTATCGCTGCGGCTTTGCCGTAAACTTTGCTTAAGTTCTGTAGTTTTATTAGTGTTTGTTCCACTTAAAAACCTTACTTAAGCTCTTTTGATATAATCCTGTCGCCTTCAGATAGTCCAGAAATAATTTCAATTTCGGTATCCCCGATAAGGCCCACTTCCACAGTTTTATCAACTGGTTTTTCGTCGATTAAAATTTTGGCAGTATACATTCCTTCACTCCGCGCTAAAGCGCTGCGGGGTACGAACAAAACACCTTCTCTGCTATCGGTTAGAATCTCTAGGTCTGCAGTCATAGCTGGTTTTAAGTCTTCGACAAACTCTTCTAGCACAATCATAATCTTGTAGTTAATAACGCCGAGTATTACCGTTGCAGCTGGATTAACCTTAGCTACCACTCCGCGAACATTAACATTAGGCAATCCATCAAAGTTAATTAAAACACTTAGTCCCATTTGCACTTGGTTAATATCAGTTTCAGCAATATTAGCTTCGATAGAATAATCACCCACGGTTTCTAAAACCACTGCCGGGCCAGACATGCCGCTTAGCTCTCCTACCTTAGAATCAATTGCTGTTACTGTCCCCGCAATTGGAGCTTTAATTTTCATGCGTTCAATCTGTACTTGTATCGCACGCAACGATGCGCTACTACTGTTTACTTGCGCCATTACGGAAGCAATGTCCGCACTATGAGCTGGCGCCATCGATTGGTTGTATTGGGCGCTAGCTAGGTTATAGGCGGCTTCTGCACTACTGGCAGCGTTTTCGGCACTATGTAGCTTCATGTCGGCTCCAGATATGGTATTGTCATAGGCAGCTCTGGCGCTGCTTAATTGCATTTCAGCCGCATGCAGCGAAGCCAAAGCCGATGCCCGCTGGGCTTCTGTTTGCTGGACTGCTGCGTTGTAATTAGCTCTGGCGTTGTTATATGCAAAGTTAGCACTATTAAGTGCCATTTGGGCTTGCTGAAGCTCGGCATAAGTAACTTGGCCGGAGTTATATAAACTTAGAATATAGTTGTAGTTGGTTTGGGCGGACGACAATGCAGAAGTGGCGTTATTAAGAGCCACTCTTGCAATTTCAATGCCTTGATTAAAGCTGCCTAAACTTGAGTTATAAATATTTAGAGCATCTCTGTAGGTTGCTTCAGCATTAGATAGCGCCCGTTGGGAGTTATTTATATCATTGTCCCGCGTCCGATAAGCATCTTGTAAATTACTCCGAGCAATGTCTAAAGCTTGCCTAGCATTGCTCAAGCTTTGATTAAGCACATTTCTATCTGCATCTCGCAGACTATTCTCTGCTTTAGCTAACATAGCTCTAGCTGATGCTAAGCCAGCGCTAGCTTGGGCTGCTTGGGCTCTAAGTAAGCTGTCGTCTAACGCTACTAACACATCGCCGGCCTCGACTTCATCGCCTACTTCAACTCCAACAGTTTTTACGACACCAGGGGACAGAAAACTTAACTCTAATTTCTGATTACTAACTACCGAACCAGAAACGGCTATGCTTTTAGTTACGGCTCCCCTTCTAATTTCTAAGAACTCGTATTGGGGTTTATTGCCGAAAGATCTAGCTAATACTATCGAGGTAGTAATAACTAGCAATAGGACGGCAATTGACCAAATAATGATAGATTTTGTGCTTTTCATAAGAATATCTTTTAAGAGATAATCGATTATGCATTATAGCCCAGTAGGTGTTAGCTGGTCAAATGGAGATTTTAAGTCCCAGACATTACTTTGCTAAAAAATCGACTTGCATTATAATAGCTGTGTTACCTATTTAGGTAGCTAAAATATTCATTATTATGTCTAAAGAAAGAAAAGATTTTGCCGACCCTAACCAATTCGATACCTTAGTAGGTAAAGAAGTGGTTGTTAAAGGTACTTTGGAAAGTGAGGGGGATGTTCAAATTAACGGTTATTTCGCTGGCACCATCGATAGCGAGAAAGATGTCATTGTTTCCGAGCACGCTAAGGTTAAGGCCAATATAACTGGAAAGAATGTCTACGTAGCCGGTGAAGTTGATGGTGATATCACCGCGAGTGAAAAACTCGAGATATTAGAAACCGGACGTGTAGATGGAGATGTAACCAGTCAAGCTCTTTCCATAGAGCCAGGTGGCATTCTAAAAGGCAGTAGTCAGATGCGTGAAACCGAGTCTGAAAAACCAAACTCTACTCCAACTTTTGAGGTAGAAGAAGAGACAAAATAACTATGTATCTTCTACTGGTAAATCGTTTAGCTGGAGGCAACCGTTATAAGTTCATCGAACGGCCTCTTAAAGCTACCCTAAATCGGCTTAATGTTAAACACAAAATCGTCACTATCGACGATTTAAATAATATTAAAGAGCTACTCAAGGGACATATAAAAGAAAACACCAAGGGAGTGGTAGTGGTTGGTGGGCATGGCACCGTAGCCAGTGCGATCGACGCTTTGGCAGGATACAACTTGCCAATCGGGATTATTCCAACCAGTAAGACAAACTCGCTGGCACGTAACTTAGGTATTAGAAATTGGCAGGATGGAGTCAAACTCATAGCGAAACATAAAGTAGTCGATAAACGATTGGGCAAAATTGGACAACATTATTTTATGGATTCGTTAACTATTGCCCCTAGACGAAACTTGCTTACTAGTATTTTTAGTAAATCAAACCGTTTTAGAAAATTTTTAGGCGCTAATCTAACTCATCATTTTAGACCTTCACATTCAGTCGCCTGCCAACTACACCTAGACAATGAACTAGAGATTAAATGCCAAATAGATAAGATTGTCATAATTTTAGATGACGAAAACAAAAAGAAATTAACTATTACCTTGCATAACATAGTCGACAAGAAACCAGTAATCAGCATCTTCCGAGCTAATCGTTGCGAAGTAAATAGTAGTTTGAACATGCCGATTCTATCAGGCAACGAAACGATAGCTAACACCCCAACTACCATCCAAGCCATTAACAAGACTATTGCCATTATGCAACCAGAAAATAAGCCTTCTAAAGTTTGACGTGTTAAAATTAATATGATAGCTTCAACCTATAATTAATGGGTATTACAAGAGTTAGAATTAACAAATTTATTCGGGCACAAGAGGTTTTGTTAATTGACGAAACTGGTAAAAAAGTGGGGGCTGTACCTTTAGCCGAAGCTTTAAAATTAGCCGAAGATGCTAACCTCGATTTAGTCGAAGTTGCACCCAATCTTACTCCTCCCGTTTGTAAAATTTTAGACTTTGGCAAATATCAATATGCTCAGGCTAAACTACAAATGGAGCAAAGGAAGCAGAACAAAACCAAGGATATTAAGGAAATGCGGCTTGGCCTTAAAATCAGTGATCATGATTTAGGGGTGAAAAGTAAAAAGGTTAACGATTTCCTCGGCAAAGGCCATAAGGTTAAAATTACAGTCAGATTTAAAGGACGTGAGATCATGCACCGTAACTTAGGGCATGAAATTCTTAAAAAATTCCTTTCAACGATGCAAGAAAAATATATTTTAGATAAAGAGACAACTATGCAAGGTAAACAAATGATTACTTTTATATCTCCTTCAAAATAATAAAATGGCAAAATACAAACTTAAACCTCATAAAGGCACCGTTAAAAGAGTGAAGCTCACTAAAAAAGGTAAGTTAAAAGTGAGCAAAGCATCGCAAGGCCATAAATTAGAAAAGAAACCTTCTAGTAAAAAGGGAACCTTCCATAAGTTGCGAAATGTTTCTAAATCTGATATAAAACGTATCAGGATATTAATCGGTAAATAAATGACAAGAATCAAACGCGGCATCCTCACCCAGAAGAAACATAAGAAGCTTAAGAAGTTTGTTAAGGGTTTCCGGACTACCCGCAAAAAATCAGTTAAATTAGCTAGACAAGCCAAGATGAAGGCTTTATCTTATGCTTACCGTGATCGTAAGGCCAAAAAACACACTTTCCGGAGCTTATGGGTAATGAAAATTAACGCTGCCTTGCATCCACTTGGCATTGGTTATAAAACCTTTATTGCTCAGCTAAAAGCGAAGAATATTGAGATCGACAGAAAGATTTTAGCAGAGCTTGCCCACCAACATCCAAAGACATTTACTGCACTGGTCGAACAGGTAAAGTAACTTAAGGAAGAAATAGGGATATTGCATAATACAGTCTAGTGTTGTATTATTGTTTATTAACTTGGACCAAACCCAAGAGAATCTTGATAAGGAGTAAGGGATGGACGCAAACATCAAAGATTTAATTACTTTAGCGAGTAAAAAATCCCTTATTGATCTGTTAACTATCTGTCAAATAGATCACGTCGGGGTAATACTTGAAGCCTTGAAGTCTCGTTTTCTGAGAATTGAAGATAAGCTTCAGACGTTAAATTGGGACGAGTTCGTGGCAATCTTAGAGAACATACCTGCAACTGCCATCGATCATCAAAATGATGTGTTAGCGTGGGTATGGGATAACAGTAGTTGTGAATCAAAGGTGATGATGCCAAACACGTCGCAACTTCGAAAATATTGGTGGAGCAATGAACTAGGGAGAGACCATGTTGTCCAACTTTTGAATATGCCTGCAAGTACACCTGAGGTGGCAGACTACATTTGGCAACTGTATTGTAGACGCTACCTATTTGTCAACGACGCGGTATTGCTACGACGAGTTATGAAACAACCTAAGTTGCCGTTAGCAGAAAAAGCCGCTGAGCTCATAATGCAGGAATCATTTCGCCCAGAGCTACGGTATAGTGATTTGATCTGGATAATCAATAATTATCCAGACATAGCCCCAATCGCGGAAGACCTGCTTCTTTCGAACAATGAGTATGATATCGCCCGGTCATACGCACTTCCCGCGTAGTAAATAAAAAAATAACTCGCCCAAAAAAGGGCGGGTTTTATTTTGTGGCAATAAGCTGCTGATTTAAAAATTTTAAATCCCCAACTACCGCTTATAGACCTTAGTAAGTAAGGTTTCATCTTTAAGTAATGTCCCGGCGAACACATCCTTGCTGCTTACACTTTCAGTGTTCATGTCTAGAGTTAAATCGCGCCCTGTTTCGACAGTATGTTTAACTGTATTTTTATATACTCCAGGTTGCTTCTGAACAATCAGCTTGTAATCAGTCCCTGCTTTATCAATGTCTAATTTAAACGGCAAAGTATATTCCAAACTAACACTGCTCGATGCTCCAGGTTCGGTGGTTAACCAAAAACCAATAACAGTTTTACCAAAAGCAGTATCAGTAACTATCTGAGTGCCTTCATCGTATCCACTAATATGTTCTACTCTGCTACCATTCGGCAGATAAACCCGCATATAGTTTTTGTTAGTTCCATCAGGGAACTTACTACTTCCTTGGTGGCGGAAAGTAATTTTTAGGGCATCATTTACAGCTCCATCGCTAGCAATTGTTGCCCGATGTAATACTTCCCTGGAAAGTGAAGCACTGCTTTTGTTGCCACCTAAATTAGCTTCGGATATCATCAAATAATCTTCCGAGCTTCCAGCCTTCTTAATTTCTCCACCCCAATTAAGCAAATTGGCTATTCTTTCTAGCTCTGGATCGGAGAAATAAACTAAAATATCTTTTACTGTTAGTCTTTTAATTAGCTTTTGGCCAATTAAACTCAATTCCTCTTGGTTAGAACTAATTAACTTATTAATTAGAACTGGAGCGGCGTCGATGAGTAACTGTTTGGGACTGTATGCTCCCCTGTTATCTACTTCTATATTCTTTTGCACACTCATAGCTAAATTATTAGGTGTTAGCTCTAACCCATACTCTGGCATCGACAAATTGCCTACTACCGTCAAAATATCCGACACCACTTCTGGGTTCACTGCCAGCATGCCATCGACAGTACCTCCGCCAGCTTGTTCGTAGAGCTTTTGAATAGTTTTAACCGAAGTAGCAAAATTGGGTTCCCAGTTAGCATCACGCATACCATAGTAAGTAGTCACAGCTCGGAGAGGCGTAGGTAACTCCATATCGTTATTACGATTTTGGCCATCGATACGATGAATATCGTCGACATAGAATTTCTCAACTTTGCCTTTGTATAGCTTTACCAGCACATAGCTACCTAAGAACCCGCCAGTAGGACGAGCTTCATTAGGGTTTTGATTAAGAATTAAATAGTATTTTGGATTATTAAACCCAATAGCAGCAGGCAGTCGATCGGACATAACATCTATCATTTCCGCTAGCTGGTAAAAAGCAGCTGCCTTAGTTTTGGCATCTGTAATTTTCTCGGCATGGTTAGCCGATAAACCAGCTATAGAAATATCTGCTAATAAGTTATTGGCTATACTAGTCTCCTTAACCACACCATCAATAAGTTTGGAACTATCCTGGATAATCTTAACTATGTCTGCACTAATATCCGCTAGTTCTTTATCCCCTCCTTTTATACTGTCACCATAAGTTGCAAGTGGTTCTAATGCTTGAGTCATTTTAATGCCAGCCGTTGCCAGATGTCGCCCACTACTCATTAAAATTTGCCCTTGTTCAAGCTCTGAATAGTTAAACGGCAGTCCCGCTAAAAGCAAATTGCCTTGTCCAAGCAAAGCAAACGATTTTAATGTAGCGTTAAAATTTCTCTCTGCTAGTCTAAAATTCTTTTGGGCATTAGCTAGATCGAACTCAATTAAACTGCTCGCGGCATTTTGTAAATTGTTGGTGGCAGTTTCACCTTTGAGCAAAATACTGTCTTTTAAATTCTGATTATTCGCACGCAACGCTGCACCAGTAAAATACAGTAGTACTGATAAAACAATTAGTAGCCCCCAACGCAATAACCCAGTTAGAAGTTTAGACTGTGGTGGCACAACACGAAAATCCATATTTAACACGTCACTTTTAGGCCAAATAGTATCGACCGCAGGAAACAGTGGAGGCATGATTACCTCCGGGTCGTGCTTGAAAGCTTCGCTGTTTACAGCGCTGCTTCGAGATTTTCTTTTTAGATAATAATGCTTAAGTGCCCCCATTGGATAATACGTTTAATGTAGCTTTGGCCGCTACTTCCCAGCTAAACTTGCTTGCTTGCAGCTTGCCTTCGGTAATTAAATTATGAGCAAAGTTTTGATCAGTTAAAATTTTTTCAACAGCTAAATTAATTTGTGGTTGATCTAGTGGGTTGATAAGCACCCCTGCAGTCCCAGCCACTTCTGGCAAAGAAGAATTATTACTAGTTATTACTGGCGTACCGGCTGCCATCGACTCTAGAACTGGCAGGCCAAATCCTTCGTAAAGCGAGGGGAAAATAAATAGCTTGGCAGAGCTGAG
>JAHITC010000011.1 GCA_018817805.1 Patescibacteria group bacterium | reverse complement strand
TCCGGTTTCAATACCAACCACGAAGCACAAGTTTACATTAACCCAGCATTACAAATTGTAGGGTCAATGGATTACTATATTCGTGCCGGTATTGTAGACGGTACCACTGGCGGTGTATCTGCCAGACTAGGTATTACTACAAATACCAACATTACATCTAATGCTACAGCAGTAACAGGTGCACCTATCTGGGGAAACACCATGACAGTTGTCCAGGTTGCCATTGGTAGTATTACATTAGCTGAAGATGGTTCAATAACCGATTCTACACCGGATGTTGGTGACACAAGAGTGTTAACAAACACTTTCAAACTCTCCAATGGTTCAGTAGAACCTATGACAGTTGAACGCATTACTGTTTTAGAGGTAGGTAGTGCATCTGTGGCAGATACTACTAATGTAGAACTTTATGATGTTTCGCATGCAGTTTCATTGGGGACAACCCAATGGACAGCAGATGGCAAGGCTTCTTGGCCAGTAAACCTTAATATGGATAAAGGCCAGGTAATTCGTTTTGCAGTATATGTCGACATCATTGATGGTGCCGCTCTAACTGTAGAAACCGATGTATCTGATGGCGATGACGCTTTAATCATTGCTAAAGGTCAGACCTATGGTTTCTATATCACCCCTACCTACGTAAGTGGTACATGGGATGGAACTGGAGATGCTGTACAAACAATTAACTCTGGTGCGTTAGTGTTCTCAAAGAGTGCTTCAACTCCTCCAACTGGCAACATTGCCGTTGGTAGCAACCAGTTGATAGCAGTTTGGGATGCTACTGTTACCGGTGAAACAATGAGAATGTCTGAGTTTACCGTTCGTGGTAACTTGGCAGAAAACTCAGGTTCCGCTCTAACCTTTGCAGATATGACTGGTGCCACGCTTGTAGATATGGCAACCGGTAGTATTTTGGCAGGTCCTGTAGATGGAACCGACGGTGAAGGTACCTTAGGTACTACCGCTGTTGACCCAGACTTCAACTTTACCGAAACATTCGACTTACTAACTGGTGTAACCAAACTTGGATTCAAGGTAAACCTTGGTACCGATTGGGCAGCAGATGATACCATTCTTGTTCAGCTCCATCAAGCAGCTGACTTTACAGCTAAGGGTGTACAAAGTGGTAGTACAGTTACGCCTACTGGTTTCACAGCCATTAGTAATACTATGACTGTAAAAGCCGGTGCTTTGGTTGCTCGTACCCTTGGTACACCAGCAACTTCAAGTGTAATTGTTGGCACACAAGGCTTTACATGGGGAACCTTCTCATGGGATGCAACTGCATCCGGTGAAGATGTTCTCATTACTTCAATTGTAATTCTAGATACTCTAGATGCTACAACTGCTGATGCAGCAAATCTCGATAACTTCGAAATTTATGCTGACATCGATGGTAGTGGTACCTATGAGGCCTCAGAAAAAATCTATGGTCCAGCATTCCCAACTGGGGGTGGTGGTTCAACTGATACAATTACGGCAACCCTCAGTCAGACACTTCGTGTTCCTAAAGGAACATCTATGGACTGGATCGCTGTAGCAGATCTTGCTGCAGGAGCGGTTGCACTTGGTACTCACACCTTAACTGTTGCCGCTGCAGCTGAAACTTCCAGTGGAGCAGATACAGGTAGTGATATTGTCAGCACAGCTTCTGGTTCAGGTGGAACTCTCACCGTAGCTGCTGAAGGTAGTGTAACTTCAGCTTTGTCTGCATCAACTCCAGTTGCTGGGTTGGTAATTGCCGGAAGCACTTACTCTACTCTTGGTGCATTCGATTTCATTGCTTCTAACGAAGCATACACAGTCGATACACTTACCTTTGACTTGACGGCTGGTTACGATTCGATTAGCAAGTTGAAGATTAGCTATCCAACCAAGACTGGTACCGATAGTCGTGAGCTTTCTGTAAGTGCCGCGGCAGTATCATTCAGTGGTCTTACAATGTACGTTCCTAAGAACGACAGAGCTACTGTTACCGTTACTGCAACTAAGAAGAGAGTTGGTACTGTAGGTACAGGAGGTAACTTCCACGACATCATTACTCTTGTCTTGGACACAAGTGCTGCTGGTGAATTCAACGCCGTAGGAGAATCCTCTGGTGTTGCACAGGTTGGAACTGATGTTTCAGACCAAACTGCAAATAATCAGTACTTGCACAATACAATGCCTACCGTAGTTTCCAGCAACCCTGGAACACCTGGGACAATTGTTCCTGGCGGTACCGTTGATTTGTACAAATTCAAAGTAACTGCTGATGCAGCTGGTGCTGTTGCTATTAAGTCCTTCCACTACTCTGTCTTCATTACAGATGCAAGTACTACAACTGCTTCTAGTGCAGATTTGACTAACTTCACTATTCTTCGGAACGGTGTAGATATCACTGCAAGCGCACAGATTACCGAGGTGTCAGAAGATGGTGCTGCCTTTATTGCTACACCATTAACCTTAGAAGCTACAAACTACCTAGAGAACAACACTTCCTACTGGGTACAGGTAGCCTTCGGTACAACTCCAGCGCTTGATACAGAAGAAGTTATAGCTGCTAACGCAACAGTAGAATATACTTTGCGTGCACAAGCAGGAACTGGCTTCACTACAACTGATGCCATTTCTACTTCTCTTTTGCAAGACACCACAGATGCAACTGCAACGGCAGTGTATCTAGCTGATGCTGATACCGGTACAGGAGTACAACAGGTTGTTGCATTGCAAACAGCCGCTGGTATTTCCTTCTGGACAGCAACTGGTGTCCACTTTATCTGGTCAGATCGTTCAACTGTTATCCACGTTGCCAGTTTTGATGACGATGGTGTAACAGAAACGTCTAGCGCAGACTGGACAAACGGTTACTTGGTACCAAACTATCCGTTATCGTCTTATGGTTTGACCCTGTAAGGGGAATAACTAAAAGATGCTGATTGGTTAGCTATTCTACCAAGATTGCACCAAAAGAGCCCTTCGGGGCTCTTTTGGGTACTTGGATTATTTAGTATTTTGTCATCCTCCTGCCTACCCCGATCCTCTGGCATCGGGGAGCAAACCTTTTTCTGTCATCCTGAGCTTGTCGAAGAATCTTTTCTTTTTGTGTCATCCTGAGCTTGTCGAAGGATCTCGTACAATAAGGTTATGAGAGAATACTATGTTTACATCATGGCAAGCAAGTCAGGAGTTTTGTATATCGGGGTAACTAATAATCTTTCCAGAAGAGTATACGAACACAAAAAAGAATTGATTCCTGGCTTCTCTCAGAAATACAAAACCAAGAAGCTTGTTTACTTTGAAAGCTGTAGCCAAGTTATTGATGCCATTGCCAGAGAGAAACAACTTAAAGTATGGATAAGACAAAAGAAAGACAATCTTATTAAAACAATAAATCCGACTATGTCGGATTTATCTAGATCCTTCGACTGCGCTCAGGATGACAAATAGTGGTTACTCAGGATGCCAAATAGGGTAAAGATGGCTTAAGATGACACAGAGGGGTGGCTTAGAGAGAAGAGAGACAAGATAAGGGGTTATTTTGGATGGGAAAATATATTATAATAACAGAGTAACTTATAACAGTAAAAATAGAGCAAAACCCATGTTTATAGAATTATTTATAGATTTTTTACGGCGCTATTGGTGGGGGGTGGTTGCAGTTATCGTTTTGATTGTTGGTGGTGTTTGGTGGTATAACGATTATCAAAAAATTGAAGTGAGTGGTTATAAAATCTCGCCAGAAGCAGCTATAGCCGTTGACTACTATTTAAACGGGGAAATAGATAAAGCTCAAACTCAATACGAACTTGTGGTTAAAAACAATCCGAAAGATTGGTTTTCGTGGAATAGTTTAGCAAATATTTTCCGTGACAAAGAAGAGTTTGAAAAATCTGAGGAGGCATATTTAAAAGCTATTTCAATCGATCGAAAATTTGAACAAGCATATAAAAATCTCTATCATCTCTACTATATTTGGTCCAAAAAGGATGATAGCCAATTTGCAAAAGCAGAAGGTGTACTGTTGGATGCGTATAAATATTTGCCAAAATCAGAAATAATTCTGGAAGAACTACTAGACTACTACAAGCGCACAGAAAATCAGGAAAAATTTAATTTCTACGAAGACAAGCTAAATGTAATTAGAAATATTCGACCCTCTGAGGATGGAACAACCAACCCGGGATTTGAGTTTAACTAATTTGCTGGTATGAAAAATTGGATAAAAATTCTAAAGCTGACCGAATCAAATTGGCTAACAAATTTAGCAATTTGGTTGATATTAATTGTACCGTTGGTTTTTTCTACGGCAATGTATTCTCCATTTGGTTTCGGCCGGTATGTATGGATAATGTTTGTTTTGGCTTTTTTAAGCCTGAGTTTGTTGGTTTCGAAAAAATGGGAAATAAACTATTTTTGGTGGCGTCATCCAATTGTCTGGTTAACTAGCATTTGGTTACTAATTACTGTAATCTCTTCTCTTGTTGGTGTTAATACATTTCGTAGTTTATGGGGCACAGTAAGTCGAGGTGGTACAGGGGTATTCTTCTTTCTTGCACTTTGGATAATGGGTTGGTTACTACTTTTAGCAATAAATAACAGAGAACACTGGCTAAAGTTTTTTTCAGTGATGAGTTGGGTAGGTGGATTTTCTGCATTGTACGCGGTATTTCAAACATTAAGAATTTCTTGGCTACCCATTATTGATTCTGGTAGTAGAGCATCTGGTTTGATGGGAAATCCTATATTTTTCGGACAACTATTGTTACTTACGGTTTTTATAACTTTATATTTTGCAGTTGTCTCGCGTGGTCGTTTGAGATGGTGGTACATTGCGAGTTTTATTCTGCAGTTTATTGCTATTTTCTTGACGGCGTCTCGAGGGCCAATTTTAGGGTTAATTATTGGAATAATAATTTGGTTAATAGTATTCCAACTATTTTATAGAAAAACATGGAAAGCGAACTGGCGCTGGGTAACGGGGATTAGTTTTGCTGTTGTAGGTGCAATCACCACCATTGTTCTACTAGCTCCGAGATTAGAATTTACGCGTATTTTCAATTTTTCTAGCGATTCGGTAATAACAAGATTGGTAACATGGCAAACGGCGTGGGATGCCATTCAGGCTAAACCATTTTTAGGATATGGCCTTGAAAATGCTTGGTATGCCTTTGCTCATTTTTATAAGCCGGGATTAGCCGGGATAAATTTTTCAGAAACTGTTATTGATAGAGCCCATAACTTTATTTTGGATCAACTTCTAGTAAACGGCTGGTTAGGCCTGCTGGTTATGCTGGTGATATTAATATATTTAATTTTGGCTTTATGGAGATATACAAAAAATGAATCCCAAAGAGACAATTTACCGAAGGTTATCTTGGGGTGGTCTTTAATTGTTACCTTGGTTGCGTACTATGTGGCAAACCTAACCGCCTTCGACACTATAGTAACTAATATCTATGGAGCGGCTATATTGGCTGGAGTTGTGGCACTACTATCTGAAGATTCGCCAAAACAAATTTTACTAAAGCCAGTATTACTATGGCGCTTTGTACTAATTCTTATATTTTGTTGTTTTGTATTTTTCGATATAAAATACCTAGTTCCAGCAGTAAGAATTGGTCGCAACGTAGAATTGGCATTATCGACACAAAGGAGGGGAGATTACCAGGGCGCAGCGAAAGCATATGCTGATGCCCAAGGACCTCTCAACCCCTACCGCTGGTCTTTTATGACTAATTATCCGATTTTTGTTCAGCAATACAATAGTTTATTACTAAGAGAAGAGAAATATGATTGGGTAAGTAGTATAACGGTTGATGGTTTGCGGGTGATAAGTAATATAAAACAGCATGAGCCAGATCGTGTAGCTATTTTGATGCAAGAGCAAATACTGCTTGCTGTGTTATCAAATTTTGAGAAAACGTACGAGGAAAAAGCTGAGAAGTCGTTTAATAAATTAGTAGAAGAGTTCCCAAATCATGAATATATATATATCAACTGGGCTCGGACATTAATGGGAATGGGAAATTATACTAAAGCTCTAGACGTGCTTAATGATATACCACAGCGTTTTGAAGTATTACCAAAAGAATATGAATTTTGGCGAGCATTAGCGAACATTCAACTTAAAAGTAATGATCGAAATCAAATTGTTGAAGATTTGCGGGTTAACATAACACGAAATATGAACTATTCCGATGGTGATCAAAATGTGTTGAGATTTATGACGGCCTATTTAATAAATCGAAATGAATGGAAAATCGCAGGATGGTATCAGGAGAAAATTGTTATTCTGTCGCCAGAAGATGTAGATGAAAGGATTAATTTATCTGCTATTTACAAAGAATTAGGGGAGTACGATAAAGCGGCTGAGCAAGCTCGTATTGTTGTTCAGCTTGACCCAAGCAAGACTGAACTTACTAAACAATTCTTACAAAGTATAGGTCGTAGTCTGTAGGGTTGATATGATAAATATATGCGTGATGTCTTTCAAAAAAATAGATGGCTGATTCCAGCGTTAATTGCCACTTTGGCAATTACGCTTGGTGTGAACTCAGATAACCCAGATTCGCAGATCAAAGGAGATATGGTATCAGCATTAGGGATAAATGCCGAGCTTGGTCCAGATCAGCCAACCAAATTCTTAAACACTACTTCTTCAAGAGTAGGGCAGTTTACTGTTTCAACAGATTATACAGGCCCTATAGGAGTAACTGCTCTTCAATTTGACTCTATGGGATCATTGCGTAGCAAAATAATCAAAAGATACAACCTAGCTTTATTGTCGATTGAAGTAGGGGGTGTAGTTATAGGTAACGGAGAAGTGTGGGAATATAACTATGGTCGGTTACAACAAACAGTTGAGCTAGAAACACCAATAATAGTAGACAAGAATAACCCAGTTACGTTTGAAGTGTATGCTAATTTAGTAAATCAGAGTGGATCTACTTTTGGCATCGTTTTAAGTGGGTTAGAAAACTCACAAATATTTGAAGAAGTTTCCGTTGTTGGACCACACAGAGTAATTACATCCAATTAGCCCATTTTTCTGCTTGGGCTTGATTTATACTCTATATCAGGTATGCTAATGCATTAGCATATCTAATTAAATACAGATGAAACCACTTAAGATCATTACCTTTATAGGTACTAGGCCAGAGATTATTAAGCTCTGTCTGGTGATCAAAAAACTTGATGCCCTACCTGATGTGGAGCATGTTTTAGTACATACGGGTCAGAATTTTGCTCCTAATATGAAGGATGTTTTCTTTGAGGAAATGGGTTTGCGCCAACCAGATTATTATTTAGATGTTAAAGCCGATACTTTAGCTGGCCAAATTGCCAATGTACTAGTTCGTTCCGAAGAGGTGCTAAAAAAAGAAAAACCAGACCTATTTTTGATCTTAGGTGATACTAATAGTGCTCTATCGAGTATTATGGCCGCGCGTTTAGGTATCCCTATTTTGCATATGGAAGCTGGTAATCGTTCTTTTGATCGCCGAGTACCCGAAGAGCAAAATAGGCGCATGATTGATCATATTAGCACTTGGTTATTCCCATATCGGTTTTACCCTAGGGAAAACTTGGTGCGTGAAGGCATTAATCCTAGCAAAATTTTTGTCACGGGTGATCCATATATAGAAGTATTAAATTATTTTCTTCCTCAGGCTAATACGAACATCGTAGAAAAGCTGGGCATTACTAAAGGGGAGTACTTTTTGGCCACTACGCATCGCGAAGAAAATGTCGAAAATGAGCAGGCGCTTAAAAATATTGCCAATGGCTTGGCTTTGGTAGCAGGGGAATACAATCAGCCCGTCATATGGAGTTTGCATCCACGCACATTAGTCAAAATTAAGGATTTCGGCATCCAATTACCCGAAAATGTGCGCATTATGGAAGCTGTAGGTTTGATGGACTTTCTGACATTAGAAAAAAATTCGCGGTGTCTCATAAGTGATAGTGGTACAGTGCCACAAGAAGGAGCAGTAATGCGAGTCCCCTCGGTGGTGATCCGTCAGGCAATGGAACGACCAGAAGTGCTGGAATGTGGCGCTACAATGTTAAGTGGTGTAGAAAGTCCGGAGGCTATTTTGCAAGCAGTCCACACTATGCTGACAATACCGACTAATTGGCAAAATCCATATGATAATGAAGGTAGCCCCTCTGACCGTATGGTAAAATTTATTATGTCTTATAAACAAAAAGTATATTAAACTTAGTTTCTGTCATTCTGGCCCTCCGGGTCGGAGACCCTCAAGGGTCGGAGACTTGACCAGAATCGTATAAATTATATCTATAAGATTCTGGAGTCGCTTCATGAGCTCCCCAGAATGACAATAATGAAAATCATTATATGAAAGTATTTATTACAGGTATTACAGGAACATTGGGGAAGGAATTACTCAGCCGTTTTCATGATGAGTGGGAGATTATAGGTTATTCGCGAGACGAGTTAAAACAAGCTCAACTTGAG
>JAHITC010000010.1 GCA_018817805.1 Patescibacteria group bacterium | reverse complement strand
CTGCAGCTAAGATATTATAACCACGATTGCCTGGCCCAAGAACGCGCTCTCTTTTACCTTGCCAAACCAAACCAAGACCATTATCGCTGATCTTAACATTACTATTCCAGTGATAATAACTCCCTATAGGCAGTTGCGACATGTCAATCTTCTTGTTCTCATTGGCAAAATTGATATACACATATTGTCTTAGTATGCTGGGAGCAGCAGGGTCAATGCCGATCAAGCTAAATGCCCTAAACATACCAGTCTTGGTTAGTGATGGACCAGCACATTCTTGGGTAAGACCAGCATTGTAGAGGCGCTGAGAAGCACCTGTATCTAGATTGTATGTGTATAAATCTCCATTACCAAAAACTTTACGGTTACCCGACTTAGAGACCCAGGCAACTTGGGCTCCATCCGAAGATAATGCAAGCTGAAGAAATGATCCAGCATATCTTCCAAACTCAACCCCATCACGAACAATTGTAATTGGGCCAGTTAAATAGTTTGGAGAATCAACATCGGCATCCATGGCCGTAACGATATAATCAGTACCAGCTTTGGCGGGCACAACAGAATTCACCAGCGTTGGCCAATAACCAGAATCGCCCAAGGTAGTTATTCGCCCATAGGTAGCACTTCTAGTATCAATTTTAATTGGTGTAGTAGTTACAGGTATATTGTCGGAATCGATAACATCAATATGGACACAAAATACATAGTCTCCAGATGGAATAGCAGAAGCACAGTTGCCGCCATAAAGCATCTTAGGTGATGCCCCGTTACCAGAAGCGTAATAAACAGTGCCATATAGATAGTAAGGATGTTTGCTGGTGTTACTAACAAAAGCATATGGAGTCATAATATCTGTTGGACCAGGTAATGCTGGGGTTGCACCTCCTTTTAGATTGATGACTGCATTGGAGTCGGAGAGTGTAGAGTCATTTTCTACATCTTCAAGCAGAAAACTTGGCCACATTCTCACAAGATCACTCGTGGCTGCTTCTCCTACTGCAATCCTATAACCCTTAACGTTCGTAACAACAATAACTAAAACTAATATTGCCACGATAGCAATGGCTAGGTTCTTAAACTGTGTCTGATTTTTAGTTTTAACTGTCGTTCTTGTCTTAGCCCTGCTAGATCTCTTCTTCATAAAAATCCCCCAGATAATATATTTAAAATAACACTCTCATTAGACATCGTAATAACTATATAGTCAATCCCGTAATAAAAAACAGCCGGGAGCTGTTGTTTAAACTAAGACTTGGAATAATCTTGCGTGGAACAAAGAACTATATTATTTTACCAACTAACCTGTTCATCCAATCGCCAAAACTAGTGGTTTGGATTAAATAATTTAACGTAAATAATATACCGATTATAACCACGATTAAAATTATCAGAAAGATTAAATCTTTTCTAACAATCGTGTATTTATCTTGTTTCATCGTCAAAACTCCCTCCGCAGAAGAACTAACAGGCGTATTCCCAGAATCACTGGAGACACCTCCCCCGTCTTTGGATGGATTATAAATCGCTTGCAGGTGTCTTAATTGTTTGGCAGATTTCTTGTTATTTTTCATAACTTTCTCTTTACAAACCAGTACACTGTCCTGGCACTGACCTACTCTCCCAATTCGTTGCCGAATTAGTACCATCAGCGCTGACGAGCTTAACTGCTCTGTTCGGAATGGGAAGAGGTGTTTCCTCGTCGCTCAGAGCACCAGGACACTACACTCGTTTGTAAAATTATTTTCTGTCTAAAACTTCTCGGAGTTTTGCGGTGTTCTCCTCGATCGATAAGAATGCATCGATCATCTCAGCAATAGCTACATTTATCATTGTCCACACTATGGAACCAATTAAGAAGCTAAGTGCCGCTAAAAAGGCAGAATTATTTAAAGTAACATTGACACCGTAAGGAACTAAAGCTTGGGGTGAAGAAAATATGGTAATTGCTATAACAATACCTGTAGCAAAACCAAGCCAACCTAAAGTTCGAATAAGCAAGGCCAGACTTTTTAACATTTTGAATTTACCAACTAGATAAATCTTCTTTATATCTTTAGTCGAACCTTTAGCTTTGCTCATCTTTAGTTATTTACTTATTACTAGAACAATTTCAATTTACACCAAATTAAACTAATCACCAATT
>JAHITC010000009.1 GCA_018817805.1 Patescibacteria group bacterium | reverse complement strand
TTAGCGGCAGCCATCGCTGAAGAAAAACAAACTATCGAAGAAGTTTACGAACCATATTTATTACAGTCTGGATTTATTAATCGCACAGCCCAAGGGCGAACGGCGACCAATAAGGCATATCAACACTTAGGACTTACTATGCCCGAGCCTGCCGAATTATTTACACACCGATGAGCATAATTTTATTATCGATATATTTTCTACTACTAGTCGTGTCTTTAATTTTCGCTGGTGCGATTATCTACCACATGCTTACGTATAGTCGGGAAGATTTTAGTGTCGAATACGTTAGATCCGCAAAAAAGAATTTAATTGTATATTTAATTTCTGGTGGAGCAATATTAATCGGTTCAATTGTAGTGGCGGGCATTTTGTTTGCCATATTCTAATAAATCTATGGATACTAACCAACCCAATTTAGAAGACATCCAGCCAGTTGTGCCAGAAGAAGTAAGTGTTCCTTTAATTTATCATCGTCATCCAATCAATTTGCTTTGGCCCGGCATATTCTCTGTGCTAGCCATTATTACAATTATTTCAACGGCAATCTCTTTGCCGCTAATGGGCATAATCGATGCTTCATTGTATCTCCCCCATCTAATTTTGTTTGCTGGTATTTTTATTTTTCTAGTGGTTAGTACTTTCTTTATGAATTGGGCTTTTTGGTTCTTCGATGTTTGGATTATTAACGAAGAAAAAATCCGAGACGTCGAACTTGTACGCCTATTTTTGTACCGTAGGTCTGAAGTAGATTTAAGACAGGTTCAAGATATTAGATGTGAAGTCTCTGGTCCACTCGCGAACTTATTTCATTTCGGTAATATTACTATTCAATCAGCCGCCACAGCAGGTGCGGTTAAACTAATGTCAATCTATGAGCCATATAAGGCCGCTCAAAAAATATCAGTACTTGTAAAAGCAGCATTTGATGAAATGAGTCGACCAGAAAATCAACCACAGGAGGGACATGGAGAAAATAACGAATAGCGCGAAGGCATCATGTAGTAGATGCTTGCTGTGTTTACGTTGACTAATTGTAAAAAAATAGGTGTAACTAAAAACAAACTATACTTTTTGGTTAGGAGGTAGTTATCTGTTAAAATAAAAAGGAAACTAACATCAATGAAAGAGCTCTGGAGCAAAGCTATTACCTACCTGCAAGACAAACATAACCTACGCAAAGTGGTTATTGCTTCGGCGGCAGTTTTTTTGTTATTGGGAGTGGTTTTATTTAGTTCTAGTATCCAAAAGTTGTTTAATGCCCCCTGGGGTATTAGGGCTGCAGGTCCAGGCAATGACCTTACTTGGACAGATACCAATTTGCCTAACCTTAATACTAGTCGTAGCAATGCAAAGCTGATTGATGTTGTAGATAACAACGGCAGAAGATGGCTCTATGCCATTGGTGGCATAAATCAAGTGCCAGATGATGCTACTCGTCGTTCGTGGGATAATCCTGGTCAAAGGATTAATCTGGTTAAAGAGGTTGAACGGATAGAAATAAACAATGATACGGACCCAACTAATGGAGATATTGGTAAGCCAATAGGTGCGTGGGAGCCAGTAACTAGCATGAATTTTGGCCATACTGAGTTTGGGCTAGTGGTTTATCAAGATTATATCTGTGTTATAGCTGGGGATATTCATGTTCCTAAAATTGGTGCGGATTCGGATGATGATCTTAGGTCAAGGGAATATCCTTTGGTCTATTCAACTATTGAGATATTAGATTACAAAGATCCTCTGGCTACATGGCAAGTTTATGCATTAATCTCGGGGGTAAACTTCTACCCAGAAGTGGCGTTAATCGGAGATCAACTACACATTGTTGGTGGTGTTTACGGCAATCCTTTTGTGGGCAATCGATTAAATGATCCATCATCGACCGGTAACTATAATATTGATCCAGACTATTACACTGGTACCCAAGATCCGTATATGCCTGCTGCTCTAGTAGCTAAAGACCCCATTATGTTAGAGGACGATTTGGCTGCTTGGGACAATTTAAATCTAGCTAGCAAAACGATGATAGGAGTCACGAGAGTGCCTATGACTACTTATCGTGGAGGAGTTGATGCTCCGATTGATGATTCAACTAACCCAAATCCAGATCCACCCGAAGAACCTCCTGATGGGTGGCAAGAGGGCGACTTACCAGACTGGTTGACATTCGACAAGAATAGCGACCTAGGTTATATTTTTTCACAAGGAGTTTTAAACGCTACATTCTATACCACTGTTAGCGAACATTATATTCTAGATCTTTCTAAGTCTGCCGCGCTAGATCCTGATTTTATTGTTGCAACAGGGCAACTAGGCATGGACTATACCGGCACACTAGAGTCGAATCCATATTGGTCGATGGGTGAAGTTGTTCGTTTTGGAGATCTTAGGATACATCCATATATTGCTTACACAGAAACGCGGCCAGAACTTGATGAATACTATGTAATTTTTGTTACAGCTCCGCCTCAGGGTCGTTATGGGCACAAACTGGTAGTTCATAACGGTGATTTATTAGTGCTAGGAGGAGCTAGTTGGTCTTCGAAATATCTATATCTTAATATAACAGAAGAACAATGTAGCGGAGAGGCATGCCTTAACGAACATTTTTATCACAGAACAGAGCGAGCTCACTTCTGGGTGATAGAAGACGACTTTGATCCATTTATAACAGCAGTGATGGGTGGTCCCACTTTGTATGACTATAGGTACATAGGCAACATTGCATATAAATGGGATGTTGCGGGGCAGCGTTGGGATAGTACTAATGCTACTATGGCTGGTTTCCCTAGCAGAAAACTTTCAGATACGTATGCCTTTAAATCTCCAGAACTTCTCGGTAGTGGTAAAAAAGGGCGTGCTTTCTTTGGTTTAGCAGAACTAGATTTTTCTGAAACAGTGCCTGCTAGCAATAATCATCTTGCTGCAGTAGCAGTAGGAGGATTACAGAACGATCCTGATGCCCAATGCCCAACCGAGTGTACTATTATAGTCCCTGGCAATGATGGTCAGAGTAGTTACTGGTACTTCAATATTCCAGTCGTTGTCACTAATAGAACAGAAAAATTAGAAGTCGATAGTATTGGCTGGGAAGATAAACCAGAAGGTTATCTTAATGCAAGAAATGAATTAATAGGATCTTACAATATATTCTCTGTTGGCATAGATAAATATCGCTCTATATCATTCGATGGTCAGCTTAAGTTCCAATACGAAGATAATCAGCTTTATACCGATCCCGTGCACGTGCCAGACTATCAGCGAACTGGTCCTTTGTTGTCTGATAGCACAACCAGCATGTTTGTTGGTGACCAATGGTGGCCCATGCCAATAAGGCCAGAAGGTGACCCAGAAATGAACGGTATGAATCTTTTTACCTTCTCTGGTGTAAAAGATGTCAGAATAACAGACGATAACGGCACCACTACAGTATATATTTATAAAGTTGGCGGCACCGTAGGACCAGACTCGCACTACCTAAGAAGCTGGCTACCAATAACCAGCACAGATGCGCAGTACCTAGGGCCGTTTATATACGGTGCACCAGGCGTGCCGTATGAACCTAACTCTGTTTTCACTGTTGATCCGCCTGTTGTTGGTGCAGATGGTGTTAGTTATGCCACTGCCACATTAACTTTGCGTGATTATTATGAAGACCCCATACCAGATTTTAAAGCTATTGTAGCCACCGAAAATAATTCTTCATGGCCACCTAATAGCGCTGACGATATTTTGATCAGACCACTAAATGCTCTGCAGACAGTTCCTCCTGGATGGCCTTCACCATGGCTATTAACAGATAGCAACGGACAGGCCCAGTTTAAACTAACTTCTACCGAAGAAATTTCAGATTTGGTGTGTGTTTATGTTTCTGAAGACAGCTCTCCCCCAATTATTAAGCCAGCCCCGTTTATAGTGCCATGTTTACCGATTACATTTGAAGCAGGTGTTCATAATCTGAATTCGACTGTTGATGCAGACCCGTACAAAGTGGCAGCCGACGGCATCGAATATTCGACCGTGACTGTTACATTGATGGACTATCAGTCCCCTCCTCAACCCATCGACACTGAAGATTATTTTGTTAAAATTCTTCCTGATAAAAGCTGGGTTGATGTAGAAATCTTGAATGAACAGATTAATAGCGACGGCCAAGCTATCTTTAGAGTACGCTCTTCTACTAGAGGTAAAACTAATATCTTTGCTAGGTATAGTTTAAGTTCTGCTGGGCTCGAAGACCCTAACGAATATATGACATTAGTTGACACAGCTACGGTAGAGTTTGGCGCCATGATCGAATCTTTAATACCAGACTATGGTTACCAAGGAGATCATCTCCCAGACGTAACTGCCACCGGCAAAGCTACACATTGGGATAGCGATGATACCGAAGTTGAGTTTATACCTCCATCTAAATTTAGCTTCCATTGGAACGATTCCAGCGGAGAACAGGACATCGAGGACATATCTTTAATGGCTAATGGACAAGTAACTTCTGAAATTGGTATTTGGGATCCAAATTCCACTTCAACTAATGTCACTTTTGAAATACTCGATCGCAGCGATAGTACCGATCCAGGCAATTTCTGGCCAGACAATGATTCTAATCCCAATACGCCCAACACAACATACTCTACAGATACCGATAGCGATGGCAAAGCGTATTTCCGTCTTCGGACTAGTCGTGATCCTGGCTTTACAGTTATTCGCACTACCATTGGGGGAATTTCATCCGACTTGTGGTTGGTTATTCAAGACCCAGATGCTTTCCAATATGAATTAGAAATGTTAGCCAGCCCAGTTAACTTAGAAACCAGCGGGCAAGCTGCGGTAAGGGCGGCTGTGTACAAAACGGATGGTACTGGTCGGCACTTAGTTACTACTGTCTTAAATTTCAATTTCTTAGCCGAAGCCACTAACAGTACTTTAAATCCAGATTCCTCAGACAGCATAGACGGAATAGCAGAAACACAATATACTCGCAGCACCGAGAATGGTCGTTTCCATGTTTTTGCTTGGACGGAAGTAGATTACGGACTCGAAAAATTATTTGTAGCTAGCAAAACTATTGTTAACCATAAACCACCTTTGTCAGACACTGGACAAATTACCATTGGGTCGGTAACTGTTAATAGTTTAACCGAGCTAGTAGCAAACTCGGTCGACATAGGTCAAACGGCTCCTTTAGGTTTTTGGACATTTAGAACTACCACCATCTTCCCTGCCACTAGCCCTAGCGATAGTATATTTGGTGAAGAGGTTGCCGAATATACCTTTAGAGTTTTGCCAGTGAACTGGGAAACTGGTCCGACAATCGATCTTATCCCAAGATCTGGATTAAGAGATACTACCAACTACCAAATTTATATCACTGGTGAAAATACGCATTTTGACCCTACCTCTATTGTGCGCTTTACTTCTGTGAATGGGAGTAGTGCGGGCATCGAGATTGTGCCGAATAGTTTAAATATTATTTCAGAGCTAGAACTGGAAGTTAAAATTAATATTACCAACACTGCGGAAATTGGTTTTTGGAATGTAAGGGTTACAACTATGAACGAGGTCGCAGAAAAACCTGGCGATCAAGATTTCGCTGTGTCTGACGATAGCGGTTATGCCATTGATGTTACGGTAAAACCAGATTCAATTGCACGTGATGGCATTAGCAAAGCACAGGTAGAAGCAATGGTCAGCCTTGTCGATCCATTCGATGGCGCCATTACTCGAGTCGATGGTGTCACAGTTTATTTTGCACACGATGGTCACGGTACTTTTAGTCAAGATAGTGCAGTAACTCAAAATGGCGGTATTGCCAGAGTCGAATACACTAGTGATCTTGGTACTGAGAGTATCATTGTAGAAATAAACGCTAGCGCTACTCCAGCTGCAGGAGTTTTTATTAGCAACTGGTGCACCATCGCACTGGTAGTTAACCCGTGGTTATATAAATTAACTGCCGATCCTACAGAAATTCCATTGTATGGTGGCACAGGCATTTCTGATCTAACTATCTCTGGTTTACCAACTGGGCAACGCATCCCCATTACTCTGCATTTCGATAATAATCCCAAGGGTCATATCCAGCCTACTGCTACTACTAGCGATACTGATGGCACAGCTGGTTCAACTTACATTGCTGCGCCTGAAGGCCAACGCGTGGTAGAAATAGTTCGTATTTATGCCATGGCAACTGTCCCCGGCTATGGCCAAGTGCGATCAAACATTGCTGAAATTCAAATTGGTAGAGATGCATCAAAGTACAAAATAGAATTAACAGCAGTCCCCAGCTCTGTTATTGCTGGTGGCGAACAAAGGTCGACCGTTACTGCTGTATTAAGTTTCCAATCGCAAGCTGTGCCTGATTGGCCAATTAACTTCGCACTCTTCGAAGCAGCTTCCGGCGACCATCTAACTCTCCTCACTGGCAGAACTAATACTTCGGGGGTATTGGTTACAGAATTTGTGCCGGGCAACATCGAAGGAGCAGTTATAGTTAAGGCCTATCCAATAGGGCTCGGTATATTTGGTGAAGACATCATTACGAAAACTGCAGATAAATTCCCCGATGAATGTTTGTCTAATATCTCAGCAGTTTCGCATTATGTGCCTGCTGATGGAGTTAGTTATTCGGTAGTAACCATTACTTTACGCAACAGTAATTATGTACCCATTGCAGGGCAGTTAGTTACTGTTTCAACTGACAACACTTTATACAACGTTAGGTTGGCTAATGGCGCAGCTGGTAATTCGGCAGTTACTAACGTTAGAGGCCAAGCCATCTTTAGGGTAAGTTCTAATAATTTGGTTGGTATCGCTAATGTCACAGCTACCTTCAATGCAGACTTCAATTTAGAAACAGATGTTATCTTCGAAGCTCCTGGTTCTTTAATTTCGCAGAATCTTAGATTAATCGTGCCGTTCGAAATGCGCGATTACGATAATCTAACGTGGATCTATCTTACTGAAAATGCGCTAACAAACGGTTACTTTATCGACGAGATGTATACCAAAAATGCTCGCCCAAATAATGAAGTTCAAGATTTAACCGACATTGTTATTTATTTGCATCCGAACAAGGTCTACACCATGTGGGTGAAAGGTAGGTATCACAAAGCTAAGATTAAAACCTTTACGACTGGTTCAATCGGTAACGATACCATAGAGGTTAGTTTTTCTGAAAATGCCGAAGACCCTGGATTATTCATTGGAGATTTGTTGCCAGATGTAAAGGTAATTGGCTTTACTCCATCCGGTGAGGACATTACTATCCCCTCTCCTTTCCACGATAACTTTATTAACGCCATCGACTTTGGGCCATGGCCCAGCAATTGGTTTACAAACAACTACAGTTTAGCCGATTTCAATCTTGATAGTGTGCTGAATTCAATTGACTTCAGGTGGTGGATTGAAAACTATGGTCCAGGTGCTGAGGGCGCTCCACGTCCTCGCTGCGATCTATAGCTTGCCATAGTCTCCATTCTTTTAACTACGCTTCTTGACGAGAGGAGTGGCTTTTTGTTAACGTCGAACTATTGAATGAATCTTGAAAAAGGAAGGTGACGAACTAAATTATGGCAACTTCAATTCTTTGTTTTGTATTTTCCGGTATGGGTGCCGGTAAAACCATGGATCTTTTAAGAATTGCTTACAACTGCAATGAACAAGGTATAAAACCCTGGCTTCTAACCTCCAGTGTAGATAATAGGCATGGTATTGGGAGAATTACATCAAGGTCAGGATTTCAACAGGACGCAAGGCCCATTGATCAGTCAGATAATATCTACAACCTATTTGTCGATGAAAATTCGAAAGAGCAAATTGATGTAGTTCTGGTTGATGAAGCTATGTTTCTAAGCAATGAACAAGTTTGGCAGTTAGCTAAAATTGTGGATGACTTAGGAATTTCGGTAACGTGCTTTGGGCTTCGATCTGATTTCCAAGGCAATTTATTCGAAGGAAGCGCTGCTCTAATGGCTATAGCAGATGAGATCAAAACGATCGATACAAGATGTCGTTGCGGAGAAAAGGCAATAATGAATGCTCGAATAAAAGACGAGAAAATTGTTCGAGAGGGAGCTCAAGTTCAAATTGGAGGCAACGAATCCTATAAGGCGATGTGCCGAAAATGTTGGGGGATGCCTTGCTAAAGTTTTTCGTCATACCAAACCACCTTTTACGGGTGGTTTTTATTGCTTAGTTATCAGATTAATCGTTAGTTCTTTTGATATAATAAAAACAGTAACCACTGTACCTTTGGAGGTAAAATCATATGAGTGGTGGTAATAATTGTTTTTGTGGAGCAAGCATAGGCACATAGAGTCACCTTTATACTCCATGCCACTTAAATCTTTCTTCACAAATCTCACCCAGGGCACGTTTATTCTTATTCGTGTCCTTTTTTGCGTAGAACAAAACAATGACTTCATCTCACTAACTGAGCAGAGCAGGTTTATTGTTTCTTAGGAAGAGTAATACGAGGAGGTCGCCCATAATGTGGCAGAACTTGCTTGAATTTTTTGACTAAAGTTTTTAATTTAAACAAAGCTTCGATCCGATCAGTTATTTCTCCGTCTAGATTTGCTTTTCCAATAACCGCAATATTTAAACCGTATCCTAAAGTATTAGCAGTGCTAACACCAACTCTAAGGCCAGTAAAAGAACCGGGGCCTAAATTAACCACTATCCATTTTAACTCAGCAGGACTTATCTTTTCTTTCTTTAGTAGTTTATTTATGTTGGGTAATAGTTCTTTCGATTGGTTGCGATGCGAAATCCAAGTCACAATTCTTAATCTATTCTCCCCTACTAGTCCAATGCCTGTCTCTTCGTTGGTGGTATCAATAGCTAAAATATATTTCTTGTCCATTATTTTAAATTGGTAATTGTAATTTTCCTTTTGTTTTCATCCAAGATTGAGATCTTAATTTTAACAGTACTCTTAGGCAGTTGTTCTTCAATCTTTTCTGCCCATTCTATAAGCACCACATTTTCCTCGGCATTGCTTAAAATCTCGTCTACCAACATATCGTCAGGAGCGATGCGATATAAATCATAATGGTAGAGCGACCAGTCTTTTTTAGGCACTGGATAAATTCGTTCTAACACAAAAGTTGGGCTAACTACTTTAGATTTAATCTTTAGCCCCTTGGCAATGCCTTGGGTTAAAGTAGTTTTACCTCCACCCAAATCAGAAATGAGTGCCACTACCATGCCTGGCTTAACTTGCTTCGATAGTTTCTTGCCTAATCTTTGGGTATCTTTGCCACTAGTTGTAATAAAGGTTTGCATATTTTTTCTTCTGGAACCATATTATTCCAAATAAAATAAAACCGAGCAAATATTTTGGGTAGGCTATGCCGCTATTTGGTAGATACATTAAAGAATCTTCAGTAAAACCAGCGAAGCTAATATCATTTGGCTCACCGGGCGTTAGTTCTTCAGACCAAAACCAGTCGCCGTTAGGTGCAAGAACGTAGGCATTACCTTTTTTAGCAGAAGTATCGTATTCGATCGTATCTATAACATTGTTTTGGGTGTCGAGTAGTGATAAAGTTTCTCCGCCAGCATTATTAAGTCGGATGCCAGTAATGGTTTGGTCTAATAAAATGTATTCATTTGGTTTTAGCATTACTGTGTCACTATCTTTGTCAGCAGCATTAATGTCTGGTAGGTCGAAAGCATTTAAGGCATAGCTTTTACGGCTAGCATCAATTAACCGCCAGTCGGTAATGTTAATGTTAGTGTCGCTGACATTGCAAAGTTCGATATATTCTTTACCCTCAGCCGGGTTGGGCAAAATCTCAGTTATGATAACTTGGCCTACTTGGCCAACGTCTCCGGTTGGATTAATAAGGGTGGTTACGGCTAGCTGATTCGATAAAATTGTTTGGCTGTTGTAGGTACCAGTTACTACAAAAAAATATTTTGTATCGGGGGTTAACTCTTCAACCAAATAACTACGTTTGTTGTTGGTTAATTTAACCAATAATTTACCCTTACTTTCTTCGTCTTCGGATTTATATAATTTAATCTCGGATAGTTTGCTAGGATAACTAATTTCAAAAGAGATTAACACGGAGGTGTCTTCTAGCTCTTCGGCATCGATGTTAATAGTAACAGGATCTTCTTCGTCTAAGACATCCTCTTCATCAACTTCCGGTAGTTCTAAAACATTTTCCTTGTCTTTAGTCACTTCTAAAGTCCATCGCCAACTTCCATTAAACAATGCATAGGCCGAACCCTTCGGAGCTACCCCATAATTAGGAGTTTCTGATACTACTGTGCCCGTAGGCCATGAAAGCCTAGTATTATCCCCCGTATCGTTAAGTGAAATACGAGTGATAGTTTTGGTAAAAGATCTATACTCCCCTGGCAAAAGGATAATGTCTGAACTAATAATATATTCGGCCGATCCACCGGGCGATTTGTCATCTAATTTCCAACCGTTTAAATTTACCGAACTGCTATCTCCATTAAAAATTTCAATGAATTCATCATTACTAGTAGTGCTTGGGTTTGGGTACAGTTCGGTAATAATAACTTTGTTGCTGTAAGTTGTGTCTTCATCTGGCTCGCTGAGAGTGATTGCATTTGGCAAGATACCTTCCTGTAAATCTGGATTAATAACTACGAGGTCCCAATCCCCTGCTTCAACACTGCTAAGATCGAACTTGGCATTATCGATTAACATTGGGCTAACAACATTTACATCGGTGCCTGAAATGATCTGAGCACCTTTACGCAATTGCACCGCCACATTCCCACTCATCGAAAAATTATCTCCACTAATATTTTCAATTTCAAAAATTGTATCAATCTCGGCTTGATTTGGTTGTACGTTGTTTATAATTGGCTTGAGTAATGGTTTCGGAGAATTAATAGCCGCCGGAGTAGCTTTGTCTATGGCCCCTGCGTCTAAATTAATAGCGAGGGTTGCTTCGTGCCAACTAGCGGCTAAGCTTCCATCTTCGATAACTTCATTTCTTTCCATCGAAGTTTTAGCACTATTACTGCCTGCTAACGGGACACTGCCATCTCCTGCAGTGTCTTGTAACGCTCCCCCATTATCCCAAAGTCCTTGGTAAAGTTTAATCGATAATTTATCATTCGACAAAGTAATGCTGCTATCAATCAAGTTTGGAGCAATATTTAAAACAGATAATTTGCCACTAAAATCGTAATCCTCATCATTATTTGCAATTAAAAAATATCCATTAGCCGGAATAATATTAGCTAACGGATCGAGGTTAGCGACAATGTCTATCATCAAGCTTTCGGTGCCAGTATTTTTGGTAATTTGCCATCCAGTTAAGTCGACATCTTCCCCTGTAGTGTTTAAAAGTTCAATCCATTCATCGCTACTGCTGCTAGAACTACCCGCCCAAGCTAACTCGTTAATAACAACTGCCGCTGGTGTTTGAGCTTGGCTAAAACTTGGTTTTATAATAAAAAATAATATTAAAACCACCCCCAACCATCCCCCAATACGCCGAATTTTTTTCATTTCTTCACCAATTTAAAAATTTCCCATCCAATTTTATAATACCACCCAGCGGTTTGACCGAAAGGCCAAAAGAGCGTAAACTGGGGTCGTTGTGGTTAGTAATGAAGGCTAATCAGGTTTGGACTACAACAATCAATATATTAACAGTTTTCAGGTTCCAGTCGATCAAATTAAGAATTCAAGATTGTTTAATCAAATTGGCAAGCGTATAAATATCTCATTTTAAAACAATATATCTGGTAGCGGGGTAGACCTTGCCTTCTTAGTGAACGAATGGACACCTGATTGTAAAATCAGAGGAGCTTAATATGGGTACAGGAATAACGATTGTAATTTGGGCAGCCGTTGGCATTGCCATCGGTTATTTCACCAAATCTACTCTCTCAAAGATGAAATCGGATCGGGCAGAAGAAGAGGCAGAAAAAATTATTAAAAAAGCCCAGGTCAAATTAGACGATGCGGCTAAAAAAGAAAAAGAGATTGTCATCTCGGCCAAAGAGGAGGCTTCTAAAATTCGCGAACGATCCGAGAAAGAAGATCAACAGAGAAGAACGGAGCTTTCGAACGTAGAAAAAAGATTAGGTCAGAAAGACGACAATCTGGATCGTAGAGCTGAAGAACTAGACAAGCGTCAAGAGGTCATTATTAAACAAGACGCTGAAATTAAAGAAGTAAAAGACGAGATTATAAAAATCCGTCTACAACAAGAGGACAAATTAGCGGCAGTAGCTAAAATGACCAAAGAAGAAGCCAAAGACCTGCTCTTAAAGAGAACCGAGAAAGAGGCCAAAGAAGACATTCTGAAAGTAATAAAAGATGTCGAAGAGACCACCAAGGAAGAAGCCGAAGGCAAAGCTAGGGATATTATTGGCATGGCTATTCAACGTTACGCTGCTGAAACAACGGTCGAATCTACCACTAATGTAATATCTCTTCCTACAGACGAAATGAAAGGTAGAGTAATTGGGAAAGAGGGTCGTAATATTCAGGCTTTCGAGCGCGCTACTGGAGTAGACCTTATTGTAGACGATACCCCAGGAGTTGTTATTATCTCCGGGTTTGATCCAGTGCGGAGAGCCATTGCTAAAAAAGCTTTAGAGCAACTAGTTTCGGATGGACGTATTCAACCCGCCAGAATTGAAGAATTGGTTGAAAAAGCCAAGAAGGATATTAACACCGATATTAAAAAAGCCGGGGAAGAAGCGGTTCTAGAGTTAAGCTTAGGCGGCCTACCAGTCGATTTAATTAAAATTATTGGTCGGTTAAAGTACCGCACTAGTTATGGCCAAAATATTTTACGTCACTCGATTGAATCGGCGCATATTGCCGGCATGCTTGCTTCACAAATTGGAGCCAACTTGCGGTTAGCTAAACTAGCTGCGCTCTTACACGATGTTGGTAAAGCTTTAGATCACGAATTTGAAGGTACCCATATCGATTTGTCTAAAGACATTGCGGTTAAATATGGCATGCCACCTGAAGTTATTCAGGCCATCGAGGTATCCCACGAAGGATCTGGTGGACCCAAGAGTGCTATCGACTTTATCTCCATGGCAGCAGATGCTATCTCGGCTTCTCGCCCAGGGGCTAGGCGTGAAAGCGTGGAACAATACATTAAACGACTTGGAGATCTAGAAAATATTGCTACTAATTTCCCTGGTGTGGAAAGAGCCTATGCTATCCACGCTGGTCGCGAAGTACGGGTAATGGTAATTCCAGAAGAAATTGATGATCTCGGGATTATTAAGCTATCGAAAGAAGTAGCACGTAAAATTGAAAAAGATATGACTTACCCAGGCACAGTTAAGGTAAACGTTATTAGGGAGATCCGTGCCGAGGGCATAGCAAAATAAGTAGTGCTTCGGGTACTCTTAGAGGAGGGGTAATAAAAAACTATGTTGAATGTAAGTAAAATTGATTTGCCAAATAAGTTACGCATTGTAACGGTGCCAATGAAATCCACCGAAACGGTAACGATTATGATTATGATCAAAGCCGGTTCTCGCTATGAAGTCCAGAGTATTCGGGGCATATCTCACTTTTTAGAACACATGTTCTTTAAAGGTGGAGAAAGATATGAAACACCTAGGGCGGTAGCAGAAGCCATCGACAGCGTTGGTGGCATCTTCAACGCCTTTACTGGTAACCAATTTGTCGCTTATTTCATAAAAGTTGCAAAAGAACACACCGAAACTGCTTTCGATGTGCTTTCAGATATGCTGCTTAATGCCAAATTTAATGAAGAGGGCCTAAACCGTGAGCGTGGGGTGGTGTTAGAAGAATACAAGATGATTCATGACGACCCCAAAAGATTAGTAGATGATGAATTCGAAGCCATGCTTATCGGTAACCATCCACTGGGGTGGTCGACGATTGGGCTACCTAAAGTAATTAAATCTCTGCAGAGAAAAGATTTTGTCGAATACAGAGACAAGTTATATACCGCTCCAAACATTGTAGTGTCGGTAGCCGGCAACATCGAACCATCGGAAGTAAAAAAACTTACTGCCAAGTATTTACCATGCAAAAAGTCGGCCAAAGTAAGTAAAGCTATCCCCTACCACCCGGGCAAGCTTAAGAAAAAAATTAAAATTATTTACAAAGCTACCAAGCAAGCACACCTAATTTTGGGTGTACCCACTTTCGGAGCGTTTAGCCCGCACAAATACACAGCTAAACTACTAGCAGCGGTCTTGGGTGGTGGAATGAGTTCCCGCTTGTTCACGAGCGTTAGAGAGCGTCACGGGCTAGCTTATTATGTCTATGGATCATGGATGGATTACGCCGACGTTGGTTACCTAATGGCTAAAGCTGGCGTAGACAAGTCTCGCATCGATTTAGCAATTCATACAATCCTCGATGAGTTCAAGTTTTTCATTACCGAAAAAGTTTCTGATGAAGAGCTCAAGAAAGCCAAAGAGTTTGTGATTGGCCATTTAATTTTGGGTTTAGAAGATTCTAGCGAAGTAGCCTACGAGTACGGTTCGCAGGAACTGCTTTATGACGAAATCGATACTTTAGCCGATAAGAAGAGAAAGATACAGGCCGTAACGGCAGAACAAATCCAAGAATTAGCCAAGAATATTTTTAAGGATAATGCATGGCATTTAATCGTAATTGGGCCATATAAAGACTCTAAACGGTTTGCCAAGCTTTTGAAGTAGGTGTTGAGGTGTGTTAACAACCCTTGTTAACCCTATAATTAGCTCTAGTAGCTAGTTTTTGGCATGAGGTTAACAACCCTTGTTAACCCCCTTACAACACGTAAAACTCCCCACTAAGGGGGCCATTTTAAGTACAATACAATGGGGTTGTTGGGTAGTTTTCGATATAACAGCGATCCCCCATTAAAAGCCTTGGCATTTGTTACAATAGACAATATAAAAAGATATATTGTTAAACTGTAAAATTATGGATCAAGAAAGAAGCTTCGTAATGGTTAAGCCAGATGGGGTGAAAAGAGGTTTATCAGATGAAATTATTAAGCGCCTGACTGATGCTGGGCTTTCAATTGTAACCAGAAAAGATATGCAACCTACTCGAGAGCTGGCTTACCAGCACTATGCTGACTCTGATGAATGGTATTTAAGTGTTGGCACAAAAACGATTGGTAGTTATGCAAAACAAGGTTTGGCAATAACTGATGTTTTCTCAGCCGATGATCCAATAGTAGTTGGCAAGCAAGTTCGTGAGTGGTTGGCAGACTTTTTAACATCTGGGCCTGTAGTAGCTATGATTATATCTGGCCCTATTGGCACCGTTCAAAAAATACGCGATTTAGTTGGTGCTACTAGCCCAGAGTTTGCCGATAAAGGCACTATTCGAGGCGACCTAGGTGATGACACCTATTACAAGTCTAATAGTTCTGGTCGCGCTTTCGAGAACTTAGTACATGCTTCAGAATCCGTTGTTGAAGCTGAACGTGAGATTAAGCTTTGGTTCCCAGAACTAGGTTAAATCCCCTGTCGCGTCCTCAAGCGTAGCTGAGATATTGTTAATGAATATTGACGGATATTATGCGTATCTGTTAGTATATTTCTACAAGAGAAAAGCGCCATATATCCTACGGAATAATTTGACCCAACTGGTAACTTTTTTCTTCATTAGAAGGAGTAGTACATTAACAAGCCATTCAAAGCGAGCGAGATAAGCTGCTTTAGCAGACATTCATTCTTTATCGATTGCCTCAAGCACCTTTTTGAGGATTAATATCCCACAAAAGGACTACTAGAAGTAAAATGATGAAGATATTGAATGTGTGCGAGCTGCCTAATCGCTGGAATTCATTCCGCTTATCTCGCTCCACTTTTTTTAACAATACGACATTTCCTGTATAAAAAAATGACAGGGTAGGTCTCCTCCTGCCTACTCATCGTGTTGTAAATGTTCTGCGATCGCCCCTTAGTTTCTGCCCATCATTAACTAAGGGGCATTTTTTTATGTATTTTGGAGGTGTTGAGGCGTATCAACACCCTCTCGAAATTTAGCCACCAGAGCCAATAGTGGGGTTAACAACCCTTGTTAACTGTATTAACTTTTATATACTTTTGTGTTATAAAAAAACGTATTTAGCCAATCGTCTAAATACATGGGTTCAACGGTCGTCGAACCACTTAACAACCCATGTTAACCCAAAGGCCATTTTGGTGTTGTACCGTGTTAACCCCCACCTCACATGGCACAACAGCTACCTATCTATATATGTGCATATTAGAAGCCACAAAATTGGCCACCGTGTTGTACCATGTTAGCCCAATTTGACAAGGGTTGACAACCCATGTTAACCTAAAAGTGGTTTAGGTTAAACGACCGTCGAACCACTTAACAACCCATGTTAACCCAAAGGCCCAAAAAGTAGTATCATTACAACACAAAACAAGGGGGTGTTGTAAGTGGTCTAACACCCCTTGTTAACCCAAAGGCAATTATTAGCTCCTATAACAAATAATAGACTTAACAACCCATGTTAACACTAGAGAAAGCGCAAGAAATTGTTCAACAAGCAAAAGACGTTCATGAAACGTCGGCCAAGGAATCTGTTTTAGTAGTAAATACTGCAAAAGAGTCAGGAGATGGCTCGTTCTCTTTATCTGAAGTGGCTCGTTATCTAAAAACTACTGAAAACAGAATTCGTCACTGGGAAAAGTCGTTTAGCCAAGTTCTATCTAATCACCGCAACCAATATAATCACCGAGTTTTTACTAACTCTGATGTTAAGATGCTCGAGAAGATTAAATTTTTACAAGATACTGGTTTTTATACCAAGCAGGGGATGGTGGCCAAATTAAAATCTAGTGCTGGCACTAAAGAAGATGGGGGATTCGTTAGCAATAACAGCCAAGCTGACAGGGAATATAAGCAGAAACTAATGTTGGCCCTCAACACCTTAGCTACAGAGATCAAAAGCTTGCGTAGAGAAGTGCGAGAGGATCTACAAGCTGGTCTTAGGGGGGAAATAGAACATCTAACCATGTTGTTATTCCCACCTCAAACCACTAAAAAAAGCTGGTGGAAACAACTCTGGAACAAGTAGGATATGGTTATGGCCAACCAGAGGAGATCAACACAACTAGTTAAAATAGGGAATAAGAGAGTTATTCCTACACATAAAGCAGTGCCAAGATCACGTTGGCAGATGTTTTTTAAATCTAGTCCGCTTAAACTAGACAAAAACCACCCCAAGCCAACAGTGTTTGTGGCGATGAGTGGTGGAGTCGATTCATCCGTTACAGCTTATCTACTTCAGAAACAGGGCTACCAAATTGTAGGGGTTTTTATGAAGAACTGGTCTTTTAATGTTAAAAACGTTAAAGATTGTCCTTTATATCTCGATTATTTAGATATGGTTAAAGTTTGTAAGTTCTTAAAAATCCCATATCTAGTGTTTAGTTTTGAAAGAGAATATCGCAGAAGAGTAATTGATGACTTCTTTCAGGGATATAAGGAGGGGATTACTCCTAACCCAGATGTACTCTGTAATCGAGAGATAAAATTCGACCTATTCCTGAAAAAAGCTTTAGCTATGGGAGCAGATCTAATGGCAACCGGCCACCATATTCGCTCTAAATGCGATAAAAACGGCTGCAATCTACTGCGAGGCAAAGACCCCATTAAAGATCAGACATATTTTGTTTACCCTTTAACCCAAAGCCAGTTAAAGAAGAACCTGTTCCCTGTTGGTAAATATTTAAAGGCAGATATCCGTAGAATAGCTGAAAAAGCCAACTTACCTACCGCCACTAAGCGAGATAGCCAAGGTATTTGTTTTATTGGTCGGATTGATGCCAAAGATTTTCTAAAAACTAGATTAACTCAGAAAAAAGGGGACATTGTCGATAAAAATGGTAAAAAGCTGGGAGCACATGAAGGCGCTTGGTTTTACACTATCGGCCAAAGGCGCATTGCTGGACTCGCTGGCACCAACAAGCCAATGTATGTGTTGGCTACAGATGTAAAGAAAAATCTAGTCATAGTAGGCAGCGATAAAGAAACTTATTCTAAGATCGCTAGAGTTAAATCACTGCATATTATTAACCCCAAGTCGTATCCCAAGAGCAAGCTAATTGGTTACAAATTCTTAGCTAAGTCTAGATATACCCCTACTTTGAGCAGGGGAGTTCTAAAACAAGACAAACAGGGCTATTATTTTGAATTTACTAAACCAGAACGAGCCATTACCCCTGGGCAGTCGCTAGTGCTATTCGATAAAAATATCTGCGTTGGCGGAGGCATCATCACCTCTGTAAGAAAATAGAATCTAATTTGCCACTTAGAGATGCATGGATACTAAATGATCTTTAAATTTCTTTTCTATTGCGCTAACTACGGCATCTTTCACTTCAGGGTCGCTTTCTGCTACCCACCTAGAAAAATTATATAGTCCTTGCTCATCCATTTCTAACCAATGGTGATTTTTTAACAAAAATACCAGGGTTGTGGTTACAGCAATTCTTTTATTACCATTTTGGAAGGGATGGTTTTTAATTAACAAATAGAACAAAATACTAGCTTTACTCACTATTCCTCGATACAAATCTCCTCGAAATGTTTGTTTTGGTGCAGCGATGCATTTCTCTAGCACATTGGGAAATCTCGTTGAAAAATCAGGGATAGGCTCATCCCATTCCATGGTCCTTTTAGCCAGCCAATAAGCTATATGGCCAACTTCATCAATTGTTAGATGGTGAATTTTCATTATTCAGCACCCAACATTTTAAGAGTTTTACCATAGCGCTTAACAACTAGATCAACCTGATGTTTGATAAGTTCTTTTTCGTCTGGTACCTGATCAGATTTCACATATTCAGATAGTTCACTCCTGAGTATGACATATGCTTTACCTACTTTATCTGCTTGAATTTTACCAGTTTTAATCCATCTAAATACTGTTACTCGGCTAACACCGATTAATTTAGCTGCTTCGGCAGTAGAAAACCACGCTTTGTTATCCATGTCTAAAGTGTAACATATGTTACACAATAAATCAAACACTGTATCATATGTTACATATCCTCTCTGTCATCTATGTGGGCATCAGCAGCGGAGTTATTAAAGCTACCAAATAAAAAATGCGGGAGCATGTGGTTGCTCCCGCTCTACTGCGATTGTTAATGCCGTGGTGATGTGTAACACAACAATCACAGTATACCCCGGTTATCATCTATATTGTTATTGTAACAAGATCTAACTTATTGCGATATAGGGTATAGTTGAGAATATGACACAGTTTAGCGAAACAGACGTACAAGTTTTGATTAAGCGCATTCAACAAGGCGAGTCAGATCTGTTTGGCCGTATCTTTGATATTTTTTCAGATAGAATCTTCCGTTTCCTGTATTTCCGCATTGGAGATAGAGAAACGGCTAAGGATGTACTCTCTGAGACATTTCTGGGGGCATATCAGAGCCTAAAGAGATACCAACCAAGGTCTAATGCTAAATTTTCTACTTGGCTGTTCTCTGTAGCCCACAAGAAGCTAGTTAGTTATTACCGAAAAGAGAAAAAAGAAAGTGGATACAGAGCCAGGCTAACTGAAGACCTAGTTGCCGCTCCAGATAAATTGGACACTAGGCTAGAATACCAGGAAGTTATTAAACAAATTGCCAAGTTACCAGATAATTTACAAGAGGTGTTGGTGCTAAAACTAGTAGAAGAGCTAGATTATGCGGAAATAAGTGAGATTACAGGCAAACAAGAAGGAAATATTAGAGTTTTAGTTCATAGAGCCATTAAACAACTAAGAGATAAGCTAAATGAATAAAGAATTTAATCAGACAGAACAAGACATAATCGACTTGTTAAAGCAAGCCAAACAATCTGTTTTGTTAACCCCAGAAGAAAAAACCAATTCAAAGGTTAAGCTTATGGACGCTGTAACAAAATCGCCAGAAGTGCGATATAAGTTTTGGATATATAAAATAAATGTTAGAGGAGTAGTTATGCCTATTATCCCCTTAATTATTGCCGTCTTATTGGCTGGTGGGGCAGG
>JAHITC010000008.1 GCA_018817805.1 Patescibacteria group bacterium | reverse complement strand
TCTACAAAATCTTTATCGTTTTCAGCCATAATAAGCTTCCTCCCTAATCTTAATTAATATTATTCTGTTGACGTATCTGTTTTCTCTTCTTCAGTTGGGGTTTCTGCAACCTCAGACACCTCCTCTGCGGGTTCTTCTGCTGCTGGAGTAGGGCTATCTGGGGCCTCATTTGGAGCTTCCACAACAGTTTCCGCTATGACTGCTTCCTCTGTTGGAGCTGGGCTCTCAATATCCGGTTCAGCAGCAATAGCGCCAGCTTCCTCTGTTACCGGTGCATTAGCAGCTTGAGGGGCTGTCTTAGCTTCTTCCGCCTTTTTCTTAGGAGCTTTAGATTTTTTCTCTACAGATAAGTCAAAGCCAACCCTGTTAAGGAGTTTGGCCACGGTATTGCTAGGCTTGGCCCCCTGAGATATCCAGTATTCTATCCGCTCTTTCTCAACCACCAGGGGTTGATCTTTAGCAATAGAATTGTAATTACCAACAATCTCCACAAAGCTACCATCTGTAGCCTTGCTATTTTCAGCCACCACTAATCTGTATGTGGGGCTATTACGTCTGCCTTGACGGGATAACCTAATTACAAGCAATTTACTTCCTTATCAGTATTACCTAATATCACGCATAGTTTAATAAAGAGACAAGAATCTGTCAACATATGGCTTAAAAGCCTCTCTCAAAAGAAAATCTTGCCCCAAGTGGCCAAAGAATATATAGTATGGAAGTATGGCAGCACAACCAAAGAAAAAAATTAGTCGCGTTAGGGGTAGAACCCGTAGAGCGCACAGTGCAGTGAAAATGGTTTCACTCTCTGCTTGCAAACACTGTGGCCACCCTAAACCAGCTCATTTAGTTTGTAATGAATGTGGTTTTTATGGTGGAAGAAAAGTTTTAACTACTAAAACAGATAAACGAATTAGCAAAAAACTCCAATCAGACAAGAAAGCTGAACTAGCAAAGATTAAAAAAGAGGCAACTAAGAAACCAGCAAAGCCAAAAGCACCCAGCAAACCAAAGGCCCAGAAAGCTAAACCAAAGACTGATAAACCTAGTTCAAAGTCGGACTCTAAAAACAGCTAACTAGAAAATTTTATGGCATCTAACCGACACTTTGCAAGAATTGTACTAATGCAGAGTTTGTATGAATATCTACAACGTGGAGGAGATATTGTAGAAATTACTAAACGTAATGCCGGAAGATATACCTTCGAAGAGAATAACGCTGGATACATTACGAAAGTAGCTAAAGGCGCTAAAAAACATTTGGCAGAAATCGACGAGATTATTACTATCTCAGCACCAGAGTGGCCTCTAACTCAAATCGCTCAAGTCGATCTGTCGATTTTACGCTTAGCAATTTTCGAACTGTTATTCGATGACGAAGTCCCCCCTAAAGCTGTAATTAACGAAGCGGTAGAATTAGGCAAAGCATTCGGCGGAGAGAATACCAGCAAATTTGTGAACGGAGTACTAGGTACGGTTTATCGTAATTCGCAGAAATATCAGGAGGAAGAAGCTAAGACAGAAGACAAACCCATTCCCCCAGAAGATGAAACAAGCGCCAAAAATCTTGGCATGGATAAACCAGACGAAGTAAAATAAGCTATGGTTCAACTTTCAGAATTAGAAAAAAAATTAGGCGTTGCGTTTAAAAATCCAGACCTTCTGCAACAGGCCTTTATTCATCGTTCGTACTTAAACGAGCATAGCTTTGCACTAGGACATAACGAAAAGTTAGAATTCCTGGGTGATGCTGTTTTAGAGCTAGTGGTTACCGATTATCTTTATAAAAAATTCACAGATAAATCTGAAGGAGAACTAACCCCTCTTCGGTCTGCATTAGTCAAAGGCGACACAATAAGCATCGTGGCTAGTGAACTAGAATTTCATAAATATTTAAAGCTAAGCAAAGGTGAAGCCAAAACCGTGAATAACCAAACCGCTATTTTAGCTAACACCTTTGAGGCTTTTGTGGGTGCCTTGTACTTAGATGCAGGCATGGAAGCCTGTGATAAATTTATTCATCAATTTTTATTACCAAAGCTAGAAACAATTATTAAAGACCAGACACATATTGATGCTAAAAGTTATTTTCAAGAATTAGCCCAAGAAAAAGAAAATGTCACTCCTGCTTATCAGGTAGTTAATGAATGGGGGCCAGATCATAGTAAAACCTTTGAAGTAGCAGTTTGCTTAAATGAAAAAGAAATTGCACGTGGAACTGGTAATTCAAAACAAGCAGCCGAATTAGATGCTGCCAGTTCTGCTCTAAAAGTTTTCGATCTTACCGACAGAGGTTAAATCAACTAATAATATTTTTAGGCAGAGAAAATCCTGCGGCTTTAATGTGGCCACCGCCACCAAAGATTACCGCTAATTTACTTACATCTACATCTGTCTCTTCTGTGCGCAAACTCCCCCTGATTTCATCTTCTTTTTCAGATAACAATAACGACGCTTTCGTTCCAATTACTCCCCTAATTAAATCTAGTATTCCGCTTACATCATCTTCAGTGAGATTAAATTCATTAAGATCAGCCTGCGTTACAACCGAAAAAACTAATCCGTATTCTGAATTTATCTTAAGATTATTAATAATCTTGCCCCATAATTTTAGTTGAGCTATTTTCTTATTACCATAAACACTTCTGGTAATTTTATTAATATCTGCTCCTTTAGCCAAAAGTTCTGCTGCAATCCTAAAGACTTGTTCGTTAACATTTGTATGCTTAAACCCACCGGTATCAGTAAATAACCCTGTCAGTAAACATAAAGCGACTTCTCGCGTAACAATTATCCCCCATTCTTTTAGGATATAAAAAACTATTTCAGCCGCTGAAGAAGCAGTGGCGTCCATGAGATGAAGCCCTGGAGATAATTTTTGAACGGGATGGTGATCTATTACTACTAAATTTTTAGGCCAATCAATATGCAATTCATCATCGACAAAAAATCCAGTCCGACTCCAACCACCACAATCAACAATTATGGCCAAATCGAAATCTTCTGGCGCAAACTCCTCTTTTATTTTTAAAAAATGTGGCAAAAAAGACAGCTCTGGTGGTGGAGAATCCATCATCGCAACTTCTACTTGTTTGTTTAAAGCACGCAGAGCTATCCGCAGTGCTAAGCTAGACCCAACGGCATCACCATCTGGATTCTTGTGCGTTACAATTAAAATTTTAGATGCCTCAAGGGCATAATCTTTAAACTGGTGGATTTTTGTCTTGAGATCTGCTGATATCATCTAAAATTTTTTCTATTCGATAATGCTTGGTAGGATCTTCATCCATATGCCAAACGAGCTTTGGTGCACGTCGCATTGCCATTTTTTTGTAAAATAAATTCTGAATGGCTTTAAAACGTGTCGATAAATTTTTAAAAGCAAAAGTCTGATCCTTCTCGCCGATAAAGCTTACCCAAACTTTTGCCTCTGAAAGGTCCGAACTCATTACTATATCATTTACAGAGATTAAATTAACCCCCCATGTTTTTCCCTCTTGAACAAAAATCTCACCCAAAACTCTTTGGATCTGACTTAATAGTTTCTGGTGCCGATGACTCATTATATTAACTTAGCTTTATTAAAGCTCACTTTAACGAACTCTACCCTGTCGCCTTCTTTAATTTTTGGCTTAATATCTATCGAAAAGCCGAAATCTCCACCACTAGCTGAATCCACTTCGTCGGCCATAAAGCGAACTATTTTAATCGAACCTTCTCCTACCAACTGTTCATCGCGATAGATTCGCACCAAATAACTCTTTTTGGCTTCACCTTTTTTAATTTTAATCCCAACAATTTTATTCTGTGCGCTAGTTTTAAACACTTCCAGCACCTCGCCTTCACCTTCTATAGTTTCAACTCGTTCTAATTCCAACGATTCGACTAGTAATTTAGATAGATCATCCGTGAGTTCGTAGATAATGTCGTAAGTTAGAATTTGAATATTATCTTTAGCCGCCATCTGGGTTGTTCCAGGAAGAATATTAACTTTGAAACCAACCACTAATGCCGCACCACCTTGGGCTAGTAATATATCTGACTCGCTAATGGCACCAGACCCTGCGCCAATGATGCTAATGATATTGCCTCTATCGGTACGAATATTCTCTAATTGGCTACTAATTGCTTGCAAAGAGCCCTGGTTGTCCGCTTTCAGAACTATATTAAGGTTCTTAATCTTTTGCGCCTTGAACTTGTTCACCAGGTCACTAAAATTTGCTTGCGCAGAAGTTATTCTTTTAACCCGCGATATCCGGCTTTCCCCAGCTAAAGCTCTAGCCTTCTTTTCGTCTTCGACCACCATTAACAGATCACCAACTGATGGTACTCCAGAAAAACCAGTAATTCTAACAGGCATTGATGGCCCCGCCTCTTTAATCCTTTTACCGTTATAATCCTGCAAAGCTTTGACCTTGCCATAAACCCCACCTGTTACAAAGTTATCTCCCACCATCAGCTTCCCTGCTTTAACAATTACAGTAGCCAGTTGCCCCACCTTGCTATCATGGCTTACTTCAATAATAATTCCGCGTGCCTTACCTGTAACTCTAGCTGTTAGTTCAGCCATTTCGGACGTGATCATAACGAGTTCTAACAATTCATCAACTCCTTCGCCAGTTTTGGATGATACTCCTACCAAAGGAATTTTTCCACCCCAAGCCTCTGTTAACAAATTGTGTTCACTTAACTGTTGTTTAATGATTTCGAGATTAGCACCTGGCTTATCAATCTTAGTGGCTGCTACCACAACCGGTAAATTAGCCGCGGCAGCCAGTTGAATCGCCTCAATGGTTTGTGGCTTAATTCCTTCTTCGGCAGCTACTACCAAGATCATCACGTCAG
>JAHITC010000007.1 GCA_018817805.1 Patescibacteria group bacterium | reverse complement strand
TTCTAAGTCGAAGGGGAACGTAATTAACCCAATCGAAATGATAGATAAATATGGCACTGATGCATTGCGGCTAGGGCTTTTGATGGGAACAGCGGCAGGGAACGACACTTCGGTATCGGAAGAAAAAATTAGAGGGTATCGTAACTTTGCTAATAAGATTTGGAATGCTACGCGTTTCGTTCAAATGACAGCCAGTGAAGAATCAAACACTAAGGAGGTCGAGATATTAGAGGAAGATAGGGCAATGATTGATGAGTTTAAGATAGCCTCTAAAAAAATTACCAGCAATTTAGAAAAATTAAATTTGGCAGGAGCGGGCGAAGTTTTGTATGAATATTTTTGGCATAATTTTTGCGACGTTTGCATTGAAGAGCTAAAGAAAAAAGCCCAAGATCCAATTAAGGGAAAATCTGCTAAAGCAACTTTGCACTATCTATTAAAAAACTCATTAATTCTGCTACATCCATTCGTGCCGTTTGTCAGTGAGGCGGCCTGGCAAGAGTTGTATCCAAGCGATGGCTTACTCTTGGGTCAAAAATGGATCGGGCTTTAACGAGGTTTTAGCAATTTTTAGAAATCCGCCAGAAGGGAACTTAACTAAGGCCCAGGTTTCGGTTTCGGCAATTACTCTTCCGCGATAGTTATCTAAATAATTTTGCAGGGCGTTGGGGGAGCTAATTGGTTCGATAGCTAATCTGTCTTGCAACCAACTAATTTGTTCGCCAGAGTATTTGTCGTAGCTTCTAAAAGTATTATCCAAAAAGCGAACTACAACTTTATTATCTTCAGCATACCAAGCGTAACCACCATCGGCATAAGCCATAAAGAGAGGTGTGTTGATTTGGGGAATGACATCGTTAATATATGGTTGATCGGACGAGGGGATGATGGTTTCTGGTTCCGGTTGTATTTCTGGCAGAGAATTAATTAGAGGATACAGCAACTCATCTGGGCTAAGGGCTGGCAGTACGTTTGGAATAATGGTTTGTGAAAATTCCGATAAAATAGTTCCAGGATTATCTGGGAGGGTTGAGAGGTTGCCTGCAAACAATACATTATTTAAGTATGGTTCGTTAACGGTAGCGCCTTGCACTGATTGTAATAGAGATAAAAGCTCTTCGCTTTGAGTGGGGGCAATAATTTCTTCGGAATAAGCAATCGAGCTGTTGGCAGTGCTTAAATTAGGAAGCGTCTCTGCGTAGACGACCCCCAGAATTAAGAACAAGGCGATTAAGTGGTTGAGTTTTGGCATAAAAATAAGAGGTTAATGTCTGCAATTTGCAGTCATCTCACCTCCGCATAGTATTATACCTTAAACTGATATTAAAAGCAAGGGAGTTAGTCGGTGTTCTCGCCAGTGACTCTAATTACTTCTTCAAGAGTGGTTAGTCCGCTAATAACTTTAAATATTCCGTCTTGTTTAAGCGTTATCATCCCATTGGCCATCGCCATTTTTTTAATTTCACCAATCGTGACCCCGCCGAGCACTGCTTTAACGATATTTTCTTTTGGTTCTAAGATTTCAAAGATGCCAAGGCGGCCCTTAAAGCCAGTGCCGTGACAAAGCTCGCAAGTTTTCATTTTATCTAGGTTGGGTCTTTTAAGAACAAGAGGCAAAGCTGGTTTAGTAATTTGTGGTGGCAAGGCATCGAGCTCGGATTTAATCTCAGATAACTCTGATTCGGTTGGTTTATATTCTTCGACACAATCTGTACAAAGCTTACGCACTAATCTTTGAGCAATAACAGCTAGTATAGCTTCGATAAAGTAATCTGGCTTAAGGCCGAGGTCGGCGAGGCGGGGAATAGCTCCAGCCGCATCATTCGTATGCAGAGTTGAAAGGACTAGGTGGCCGGTAAGGGATGCGTTAATAGCAATGTTAGCTGTTTCTCCATCACGAATTTCACCAACTAAAATTACATCTGGGTCTTGGCGAAGGATAGCTCTAAGTCCTGTAGCGAAAGTATAATTTTCGTCGGGGTTAACTTGACTTTGAGTAATGCCAGCTAAATGATATTCTACGGGATCTTCTAATGTAATAATTTTTTTGTTTGGTGAATTTATTTTATTTAATATTGCATAAAGAGTGGTCGTTTTACCAGAACCAGTAGGACCGGTGTTTAAAATTAAACCATTAGGTTGCCGGATAATTGATTCAACAACTTTATTGTAATGACTGGTTAGACCCAATTCTTCTAGAGTAATAAATTTACCTTCTTGTGGGAGAAGACGCATAACGGCAGATTCGCCATGAGCAGTGGGTAGAATTGAAACTCTCATATCGTAACCAATCTTACCAGCTCGCAGGCTAAAACGGCCGTCTTGAGCGCTATCGGTAAGGTTTAGCTTTAAGCTAGACAATAATTTAATTCGTGAAATTAAGCTAGATAAAGTTGAGATAGGTAGGGTTGCCACGTCTTGAAGCATGCCGTCTAGCCTAAAACGGAGATGGACGGCTTCTTTGGTGGGTTCGATATGAATGTCTGATGCTTCAGTGTAAGTAGCGTTAGCTAAAATGGTGGAGAACAAATCTGTTAAAGCAGCTTGTTCTAGTTTAGTGTTTCCGCTTTGCCAATTTTTAAAGGTAGCGGTGCTTTGTTTTTGAGCATCCTCGGTGATATTTATTTCTTCGTTTCGGGGTCTTTCTTTGGGAGCAAAAATATCATAAACAGCCACCAAATATTTCATCGTAGATCCTGAAACCAAAACAGGGATAAAAGTATATTGATCGAGAGCTTGTAATTTTTTAAGCACTTCTATTGTGTGTGGGTTGGCGGGATCGCTGATAGCTAAGTAAACGCTGTGTTGCTTTTTCTTAAAAGCGAATACATTCCCACTTTTTACTAATTCTTTAGGAACAATATTAACGACTCCAGGTTCTGGCTGATAGTTCATTAAATTAAGATAAGGCAAGGATAGCTTCTCGGCTAACTTGTGTGTTGCTTTTTCTTCTTGCTTTCTTTTAATGTCATCAACTACCTTGTTAGTCATTAAAGATTTATCGCTATTCAGCGTTGTTTGATGCTCTTGTAAGTCGTCTCCTGATAATCCTGGCGATTGATTGATATTCATAAAATATTTATTCTATTAAGATAGAAGCATCTTCTAAAAACTGATTTAACCAAAGCATAACTGTATTAGTTGCTGGTAAGTCTAACACTTTAGCGTTAAACCAAATGGTGTAAGCCTTTGTTCGCAGAGGTCCCACTGTTAGCTGCAATGTTTCGTAAGGATCTTCTAGCCAGTCATCTTCGTGTTTAGTGAGTTCGTGAATAGGGTTGCTGTTAATCTGGATTTCAGCACTGCCTGGGTAGTAATAGTAAAGCAGCTCTATAGGTAGATTATCTAAAAGATGAACATTCTTGGTAAAACTGCTATTGTTCTGCAGTTCAACATGAATTTTAAATTGTAGTATTTGGTTAATAGTGGCATCAATTTGGTTGATTTGCCAATTGTTATTATTATCTTTATCGCAGATACCACCAGTCAGGTTGGGGTTGCAAGCCGCCTTATAAAAGTTGATTATATTAAGTTCACCTTCTTGTTGCTGCCCACCGTCACCATTATCTCCAAGGTATATAGGGGGTGTAATCGCTCCACCGATAGTTGGGTCGAGAGGGGCGGGATCTTGGCTATCTATAATGCCATCACCGTCGGTATCGGGGTTATCTGGTTGGGTGCCTGTGACTCTTCCTTCATCGTCGAGTTCGTCATTATTGTTGTTAAGTAGCCCATCATTATCCCAGTCGTTGCTAGGACCCGCATGCAAATTGTTGTTTGGCCCCATGCCAGTGCTAAAGATTTTTATATTATCGCTGTAACTGCCATCATTTTCATTAATAGTTAATGCAAAATCATCACCGGGTACCTGCAGATAAGAAGTATGATATAAGGCATCTATTTCTGCTGAGCTACTGCCGGTGTACTTCATTTCGATTGAGGTAGTTTCTCGTTGATAAAAAGTATTAATAGAAGCAACAAAAACAATTGCTACAAAGATGGCGGCGCCAAAAATAAATGGTTGATTACTCATTAATCCCTCTTATTTCATTTTGTTAATTGTCGTAATCTGCGCAATTTGTTCAGGATTAGAGGTAACTATTTTATCTTCAGTATAAGACGCTACTACTTTAATGGCAGCGTGGTTAGATCCAGCGAAGAAAATGCCTTCACCAACAGCAGATTCTAAAAGCAAGAATTTCTCACCTTCCGTAAGATTAAAAGTGTCAGTAATAACATTAATAGAAGCCGGGGATTGCCTAAACAACAGCTGCAGAGACGAGTTGGAAACAACCGCCTTGCCATAACTAGAGCTTAGGAAGTCTTCAACGTCCTGGGTAATGGTAGTAAGCCCTAGCCAATACTTACGGGCACGCTTTGCAATGCTGTATAAGAATTTGGCCGAATCTTCGTATTGCATTAAAATCCAAGCTTCGTCGACTACAAGAATTCTTTTCCTTTTATCAAAACGAATTTTATTCCAAATATAATTTAATACAACGTACATGGCGATAGGACGCAGGCTTTCTTCGAGGTCTCGAATATTAAAGACCATTAAGCCACGGTTTAAATCGAAATTGGTAGGTTTGTTGAAAATACCACTAAATGTCCCGGTAACATATTTTTCTAGACGCTGCGCTAAGCTTTCTGCCCCAGTCATATTCTGCAGCACATTTAAGAGGTCCTGCATGGTAGGAGGAGGGTTTTTTTGGCTTTTAAGGTCTTCAGTAATATCTCTAAGAGCGTATGATTCGCGAATAGCTTTATCTAAAATGGCGTCCTCTTCGGGCGTGAGCTCTCCCAGCATTAACCCCATTAAACCTATAAGGGCAATTATGGAAGATCTTAGATTGGTGGCGCCATCAGCATCTGCGCCCATGTCGGACAAGTCGAAGGGATTAATTCTTTTCTCAGAATTTAAACTAACTGATAGATAACTGCCACCAACTGCTTTAGCTAGTGCTTCGTATTCGTTTTCTGGGTCTATAACTAATACATCGGTGCCTAGCATTAAGCTACGCAATACTTCTAATTTAACAGCGTAACTTTTGCCACCTCCAGATTTGGCAAAAACTACCATATTAGCATTTTCTAGTTTGAATCTGTCGAACAAAATCAAACTATTATTATGGCGGTTGATTCCGTAAAGCACACCTTCGTTGGTGGTTAGGTCTGAAGAAACAAAAGGAAAAGTGGTTGCAAGGGAGCTACTAGTCATATTACGGACTACTTTTAACTCGTCGTTAGCTAAAGGCAGTGACGAATTAAAGCCGTTAAACATTTGTAAGACAGATCGTTTTGTATAAACGAGTTGTCCGCCTAAGGCAGTCTCGATACGAGCAGTTATGTTATTTAATTCAGCTAAGCTTTTAGCATAAATTGTGAAATATAAACTATATTGGAAGAATTTTTCTAATCCACGTTGCAAATTATCGCGTAGCTCTTCTGCGTCGTGGTGGGCAATTTCTAATTCAGGGTCACGAATAGCACCTTTTTCTTGATTGATGCGTAAGCTCGATTCCATCTCTGTTACTTTTCGTCGCAAGGTATTCATAATCCCGGCATTATCGATAGGGTAAACATGCATCGATACATCTAATCCAATATCAAAATTAATAATTGGTGATAACCAATTAGCTTCTACGTATTGTGGGTAGGTTAATACAAACAAAGTGCGCACAAAACGTTCGTTTAACTGCATATAGTCATTCTTAATAACCAGTGAAGCAGGGGCAATTAAATCTCTAACTGAAAAGAGTCCCTGCTCGAAAGCTTTACGAGCACGTTCTTCTTTGGCAGCTTCTAGTGTCTTAGCTTTTTTCTTAAACCACAGCATTATCTGACTCCTTTCTATTATCTGAAGCAGTGGTGATGATATCAATATCTACATTGCTAATATCAAATAATTTTTGTTTTTGAGCGAGGTCTGGATTATAAGTTGCGTAGAAAAGATCGATTAATTCTTCGGTGTTAAGCAGTGCACTGCTTAATCCTAGCGAGCTAATAGAGCTAGAAATTAGGTGGGCGCGTCGTAATATATCCTCCTTTGCTTTAGCCATTGGGCTAAGAGCACTGGCGGTTCGATGGAATAAGCGAGAAATAAAACCACCTTTTCCTTGGATGCTTTGAGTGTAGGGAATAACTATATAGAAACTCTTGCTCATAATGTTAGCTACACCAATAAGTTCTTTAACAAACGAAATATATTCTTCTGTTTGAGTTTGTAGAAGTTCATTGCTTTGGCTTTTGCTCGCGACTTCCAATTTCTTTAAGTATTCGTCTAAGTCTAAGGTGCGAGATTGTACTACTATTTGAATAGGGAAGTTTAAGGAGTTTAAAAAATTTTGATACGACCGTAATAAAGAGGTTTGCTCATCTTGAGATTTTAAGTTGAAGTTAATCGAGTTAACCATTAAAACTGCTCGCAAACTACCATCTTTCATCACAACTACTCCATCTTTGATGGATTTAAAAAGTAGATGTTTTTGAGTATTAGTGGGCTTCATATGTTGATTTAAAGGTTAGTATCATCTAATACATCTTCAATATTGAGGTCAGATTCTAATTTTTCTGGATCAAAGTCATTCGTTGCTATATTACTAACGGCGTGATCGTCGAGAGGTAACTCTGTGTTTATTTTACCACCCGTATCTAAAACGCGGGCTAATTCTTCTAAATGGCTTTTATCTGGTGCGTCTTTCGACGATTTATTAGCAGTTAATTTGCTGGGTTGTACTTTAATTTTTTCTTCCCATGTTTGGTTATCTTTGCGCCACAAGCTTTTTTTGCTAGAGAATAAAAAACTAAACACATGAACAATAAAAGTGACAAAAGGGAATCCATTAATTTTTACAAAAGCGAAAGATAGAGACAAGAGAAGAATGAGGATTGCGATCATTATAAATTCATAAAAGAACAGATATCCTTGCAAGTGATATTGATATACAATAAACCCAATTCCGCTGCCACCTAAGAGGTATAAAAACTGTTTCAAAGTTAGTGGTCCAACCAACTTATCTTCTTTGTCTATGTTTTGTGGTATTTTAACTGCCATGGTGAGTTATTTAAAATTGTATTTTACCTAAGGCGTTTTGCACCTGTCTTTGATATGTCTTGAGTTTACCGATAGTAGCATCGTTTAGCTCTGACTCTGACGGGAAGAATTTCGCATGAGCAGGGATATTGCGAATATCGTCTTTGTAGTCATCTAAATTAAAGGTAGTATTATCCACCGTCTGGTTTGAGAAGTCTGCGCTGTATTTTTCCAATGAGTTATCCAATTTATTACCCATTTCACTGTATCGGGCTTCGATTTTATCGAACTCAGCTTTTTTTGCTGCATCAAGTTGTTGTTTTATATCGTCCGACATGTTAGCTGCGTTAATTACAATATTATTATCTTGGCTAACTTTTTTTAATGCTTTGGCTTGGATCTGATTTCGAATAGTGTTGATAAACGATATCTCTGATTTCTTATTATCATCTTTAATCGCAGTTTCAATTTCGCGCTCTTGTTGCTCGGCTGCTTGCAGTCCTTCTAGTTTTAGAATTGTATCAGGCATTTGAGCGGGATTAATATTAAACAATGCCGCAAACTTTCCAATAGCTTGTCTGTCGTTGTTGGGTGTTGCGCTAGACAAGGCGTTGTTTATTTCTTTGTAAAGATCCTTTTCACTAGAGGTTAATTTTGTTATTGCACGTTGTCCATCGATTTGGTCTATCAGGTCGTTGTTGCTGGTGCTGCCTGTATCTGCTCTAGCATCAATTACTGTTTGGAGGTGCTTCTTTTTTTCATCATCACTTAATGACTTAAACGCACCACTGCTTTTTAGATTGCTATCAATATTTTTTAGCACAGTTAGCATAGCAAGGGAAAGGCTTAGGCCAGTATCGTCGTCTCTTGCTATAGCTAACACATTACTACCCAAGTCGTCTGCAAGTTTTTTCCGTTCCTTTGTCGTGCGGGCATACTCTTCATCCATACTTTCGTTGTAGTCTCCAATATCCTTGCTAAAGGAGCGCACACTATACTTGCTTGAGTCTAGTCCCATATCATCTAATCTTTGTTTTATAGAAGGGGAACTGAGTGTCTCTTTGGCAACTGCGGCATCTTCTGGCCGTCTGCTTACGGAACGAGCTAAGGTGCGTAGTTGGTGAGCGGCGCGTACTGCCTCGCCAGGTTTATTTTCTTTTATGGCTTTATTAAGCTTTGCTGTTAGCGAATCTGCTGAGCCAATACTTTCTAGTGCGGTTTTTTTATTAAGTTGTTCGTTCTGGTATTGGAGAGACCCCAATAATTCTTTATGATTGTTGACAGTATTTTTGTATGTAGCGTACTCCGCGCTGTTTTCTATCATATTGCCTTCTGCGTCTCTCGGCACTTTCTTTTCTTGTTCGGCCATTGTCTTTGCTTTTTCTTGTGCCGCATATGCTGTATGGTCGATGCTTTTCTCCATAACTGCTGCTTCTGTTTTTGCTGTGGCTATGTCGCGCATGGCTTGGGGGTTGAATGCTCTGCCTGCAACTCTGCTCATTAGTCGTCCAAAGCCACCTTTGCCTCCTTGACCAATCTGGGCTTTTCTCCACCCTTCGAGCGCTATGCCGGGGGTAGTATTACGAACTGTGGTACCAACCCAGTTGCTGGCTTTTCCTAGATAACCTTTGCCCGCTAAAGCTTCTGTGCCAGTGCCCACCATGCCGCTTAGAGGGGCTGAAAGGTTGAGTTTTTTAGGTAGTTCTGAGGCATAGTAGAGGATAAATAAGCCAATTATGCCGAATAAGTATTTTTCATTAATGGAGAATGCTGTGCTGTTGGCGGTTTGTTCAATCAAGGGCTGACTAAGAAGCGAGGCGATCTTTGTGGGGTCATCATTGGTGAGTTTTCCTAAGAAGAGAGTGGCTATCTTGATAACACCGATGAAGATTGGCCATGCCAATATCCATTTAATGGTCATTGGCCACCAACCCTTACTATATTCTTTTAGGTTGGGTAGTAGCGCAGACGCAAAGGCGAGAGGTGCCAAAATAGTTAGGAGCGCTATTGCTAACATTCTTTCGAAAATAAAAACTATGATTTTAAATAAAATCCAGAGCACAAGCGCTCCAAAGAGTACGTTCATGACAGCCGGGAACCAATCTGTTTTTTGGGGGACAGCCGGTATTCTTGATAATTCGATCAAATATGCGAAAGCAGTGTCTGTATTGCCGACACCAATAGAGCCAAACACGGTTGCCAAGCTGTCTCCGAATCCAACTAAAGCTTTCATTATCAAAAGGCTTAAGTTGCTGAAGGCAACAGCTGCAATTAATGCAGTAATGAATTTTTTAATCTGATAAGTTCCAGTATCTATACGAAGGATGATCGCAATAGAAGCGACAACCAAAGCAAATAAAAATATGCTATTGGCAATATTTAAGGTAATCTTCCAGAGATCGATGGTAATCTGGCTATCGATCAAAATATTGGCCTGTGATTGTGTCACTATTAACGCTTCCCTAATAAAAAGCAAACCCGCCAGCACGACGGCGTGGATTATTACTGCCATTGTTGCGATTGAGGCGCCGGTAGCGAGTACCGCATCTGTTATGTTCTGTAATCGTCCCAGTGCCCATACGCCAGCTAATTTTAGGGTTGCATACATGCCTGTGTCTTTTTATTTTTATTATTTCATTATATCAAATATTCAATGTTTAGTCAAGTGTATTTTAGGGAGTGGTTTACTGATGTAAATAGGTGATTATGGCTAGGCGGAAACTCGCTCCCAGAGCGCTTTACAAATAAGTAGCTATCTGC